>JBEKJW010000242.1:0-6805 GCA_050011035.1 Candidatus Acidiferrales bacterium | reverse complement strand
CGATCACCGACTTCGGCGATGTTCCGGTTGGCGGCTCTACCGACGCCACAGCTCTTCAGTCATTCCAGCTTTCGAACAACACATCCGCGGCTCTCACGAACCTCACTTGGTTCACCGCGGGCGGAAACAACGGCGACTTCACCATCAACAATACTTCCTGCCTCGCCACGCTTCCCGCTGGTCAGTCCTGCAATCTCAATGTCAGTTTTACGCCGACCCAAAATGCGACGTCGGCTTGCGTTTCGCCCATCAACAGTCAGGAGCGCTGCGCCAGTCTTTCCGTCAATTACAACGGCGAATCCACGCCGCTCACCGCTGCCCTCACCGGCACAGCGGACAACTTCGATGTGGAATGTGTCACCACAACTTCGGTCGTCTGCGTTCCTCTCTCGGCCGGCGGCGGCATCCAAATCACGGTTCCTGTCGGTTATTCCGCTACGTTTCCCATGCAGATCGTTCCAGATTCCATCTTCAGTGGTCCGGTTACTTTGACCTGTCCTTCGAACTTACCTGCCTCGCCCACCGGAACATTGGCTCAACCTACTGTCTGCGGAATCTCTGCTGGAACCTCGGTCACGTTGCCGCTAGTTTCATCTCTCGTCGTCAACGTCACGGCCGGCACTGCGGCGCCTTTTAGCCTCACTTTCCAGACCACCAATTCGAAAGGTGAGCAGTGTTCTTCGCAAGGCTGCGTCAACGTCGACATCCCGCCCACCTCGATGCTGTTTCCGGGCGGAGGCGGTCCGTTCGATCCGCTCCAACCCAACTTCCGCGCACAGAATGCGACTACAACTGCTTCGAGCGGCCGTCGGCCCGTGTTCTCTGGTTTGGTGCTGCTAGTGATCGTCGCTCTCTATTCCTTCGCAATCGCCAAATGGAATTCCCAGCGGCGTCGCACCCTGGTGCCCATGTTCGCTTTGTCGGCGGCCGTTGTGATCGCCGCCTCGGTGACGGGCTGTCACCATTACAAGAGCCCTTCCATCGGCTTTACTCCGGCTGGCACGTACAACCTCACGGTCACAGGTAGCGCTCAGAATACTTCGCGCGGCTATACGGTCACCCTGATCGTCACGGGCAACTAACATAGAATTCCTTTACAGATAAACGATCCTAGCTCGATAGCCGTAAGGCTTGCGCCGCCGCCCTTTCGTTTGTTCTGGTTTCACATACCTCAGAATCAGGCTTTCGATCGTCGTCTGCGCGGTTCCGAGTAGATCCGCCGCCAGCGCGCGCGCGCCACGCGATCTCGCAGCTAGCGCCGCCGTCGCGTACGCCAGTGCGTCCGTCGCCCCGCGGATTTGAATCGGATCGGTCCCCAGCGTCAGCGCCGGCAACAATTTTTCATACCGCACCCGCACCGTGATCGATTGCGTCGCCCCGATCAGGTTGATCTTGTCCTCGCGCCACTCCCAGAGTTGCAAGTAAGAGCTGGGCTGCAGGTTCAGCATCCCGCCGCCGCTCATGAATTTTTCCATCGGCATGAACACGTCCGTCGTGTTCGCCGTCGCCCGCTCCCATAGCATGTGCGGCATCATGCAATCCGTTGGCAGCTGAGGACTCGATGCATCGCTGATCTCGATGCTCGTCACGCCAGTCGTCGGATCCACGTCCAACTCGATGTCCTGCTGTTCCACCAGCACGCTCACGCCGTTTTCAGCCAGCTCTCTCTGGAGCGCGCGGTAAGCCGAGTTCAGCAGCGGCATCAGCAGCGTATCGGTGAACACCGCCCCGGAGCCGTCGTTCACTAGCGCCCGTGCCAGCGTCAGCGCATCTTCCGCCTGCGAGTACGCCGTCGTTAAGACAACCGGCATCTATGCCTCCGTTGACGGCCTTCCTCGCCGTCGACCGCGATGCATCGCGCGCCCTCTGCGATAAACTGCTCTTGTTCCTAAACCGCGACCGATAGGAGTCCCGAATGCCTGCGCCGCAAAAACCGTCCACTACCCTCGAGAAGCGGGTTCACATTCCGTATCCGAATGCCTCAGCCAATCTGCCTTTCAGTAGCGCCGTCATCGTCGGCAACACAGCCTACCTGTGCGGACACATCGGCTTCGAGCCTGGTACGCTCAATGTCCCGGCCGATCTCGACGACGAAATCCATGCCATGATGTCGTCTCTGCGTGACACGCTCACCCGCGCATCGCTCACCATGAACGATCTCGTGTCTGTTCAGATTTTCTGCTCCGACATTTCTCTCTTTGATCGCTTCAACAAGATCTACGTCACCTACTTCAAGTACCCGTTTCCCACTCGTGCCTTCATCGGCTCCGGCCCGCTGCTTTGTGGCGCCCACTTCGAAATCCAAGGCATCGCCGTTAAAGCCCTCGACGCCTGAGCCGCCGCGGCGCCGCCGACTTTCACCTTCGTCTTGATGTTGCTGCTTTCTTTGCGTTGCGCGCGCTCCGCCTACGTTTGAACCTCGCGCCACATCTCCCGCGAGCGCGGAAGCGATCGCCTTAGAATGCGGTGGCTGGCCACCGCCTTTCGGTGTCAACCGTGAGCAAGTCGCTCACGCGACTAGCGGGCAACAACTCCCCACATTCCCGCCCCGCTTGAAGTAGCCTTAAGTCGTCTGCCGTTTCCCGCGCCTCACGGATCCGCCAGTGGAATCTCTTTCTGCAGTGCCGGCACCTTCGCCGCCGCCCAATCCACCAAACTGTTCCCGGAAAGTCCGAACATCGCGGACGTCGCGTGTCCCGGCTCAAGAGTGAAATTCGCGCTGAGCCCGAACGTGTTCAACAGATGCGTCGCTGCATCCGGGTGCGCCAGCCAGTACGAAAACGCCGCCGCGTTGACGAACATCCGAATCGCCAGGTTCATCGCATTCGTTCGCAGCCATTCGACTCGGCTCTTCGTTCCCGAAATCGACGACTGCACGGACAGGCTCGCCCGCTTCAGCACATGCAGCCCGTGCCCCGCGACAAAGAGCCCCCAGTAGTGCGCTGCCTCAGGAATTTGCATAGGTGTACCCCGCAAAGCCTCGGAGCTCCGCTACAACTTCACTCAGTTTTTCGTTGATTTGCCGACGCGCTCGGCCGATCTGCTAGTTCGGATTGCCGACGCACATATACATAATCGTGTCGGTCCCACTTGATTGCGATAGCGTCAGCGTCGTCGCCGTCGTCTGCACTCTCACCGTCGCAATCGCCGAAGTGTCGTTAGCGACGCACACGGGTGCCGAGTTGTAACCCGTAGGAAATGTCACCGTCGCCGTCCCGCTCGCCAGCGCCACTGTCCCCGCAAACGTATTCGCTGCACCCTGGTTTAAGTGTTGTGAAACTCCGAGCGACCCGTACACCTGCGGGTTCGCCGAATCGCGTAGCGGCGCGAGTCGCATATCCGGAGTCACCGGTCCTTGTGACAGGACGATGTCGTCGAAGTAGACGTAGTTTCCTGTCGCCGCTGTATTCTCGAGCAGAAAGATCCGCATCGAGTGCGCAATCGTCGTGTTGCTCGAGTAGCCGTTGGGCACACGGAAGATCAATCCGTAATTCCGCGTCGGCGTCCACGTGTTCGCCGTCGCGACTTGCCAATCCGCTCCCGTCACATTGCAACCGCACGTGATTCCGTTGTTGTACGTCAGCGAAGCGTTCGTCGACTGGTAGTTCCCCGTCGCACTCGACGTCCCAGCATAGTTCGCCGGCGAGAGCACTCGCGCGTTCGTCGCTACGCTCGATATCACATCCGCGGACGTGCAATTCGAGTCGTAGTAAAACCGTATCCCCGGCCGGAAATTATTCGACGTCGATCCCGACGCCACGCGGAACATCAGCGTGTATTCCTTCGTTGCATCCACTTGAATGCATCCGGAGTTGACGCCCAGTCCCGCCGTAGCCCCATCTCCGACGCGCAGGTTGTAGCTCCCCTGCGTGTAGGAATCCACTGCCGGCGTCGAACTCGACGACGCGTTCTGTAAATAAATTCCGCTCCCCGGCTGGTTGATCGTTCCGCCCGCCGCAACTCCGCCCCAGTAGTACATCGTCGTCGAATTCTGCCAGCCCTCAAATCCGCCGTTCCCCAGTAGGTTGTCGCCCGCCAGATCGTTCATTCCGTAATGCATCGACGGCGTCCAGTTGTGCCCGTTGTTGTCGATCGCCACCATTGATGTCGCCGGCTCGTTCGGTTTGATCTGCGTGTTGTTCGTAATCGAAAGATAAGGATCGAGCACGTGAATTCCGTCCGACGATCCATCACTCGGAAACTGGTAGCAGTTGTAGACGTTCTCGCAGCGGTTGTTCGGTCCAAACGTAATCGACGTCACGCCCACAATGTTGTAGCAAACCTGATTGAACGCCTGAGACGAAGTCTCGCAATCGTTCCCGTAAATCTCGTCGTTGTTCGGATAATTCCCGCTCGTGTCTTTCGAGAATGTGTAACCCGTCGAAGCCGCCGGCGGCAGTACGCACGCGTTTTGCTCCAGCACCACCGCGTTGTACGTTCCCGCGAGCGAAAAACAGGTATCCCCACTCGACTCCGGCTGAAAATTGTTGTGCTTGAAAAGTGTGTTCGAGCCGTCGAACCCGCCCACCGACGAACTTCCGTACACGCCGTACGAGTTGCCACCCGTCCCTAGCTGTAGGTTGTTGTTCTCAATGTCCGAATGTCCGATCGACGTCATGTCGATCACCTTCGAATTCGATCCGTTCGCCTGCAAATACATTCCAAAGATATGCACGAAGTTGATCTTCGCCGTCGCTTGGTTCGGATTCCTGATCACCGTGCATCCTGCAATCCCGCACCCGATGTAGCCGGACGTATCCGGCGCCGCCACGGTCCCCAGACCCGACTCTTGATACCCAACCACTGAAGCCCCGTCCCCCGTAAGCTCAATCGCATCGTTCGTCGTTGAATCCGAAATCACCAACTGCGCGCGTCCCCACTCGAGCGTCGTCCCCGCGGGAATCGTGATGTGATGCGTCCCCGTTAAAGTACCGGTCAAGCCTCGCGCATCGCACACGCTCGATGTTGTTGCCGCCGCAGTAAGACATGCATTAAGTTGCACGCCGGCGTCGGCCCCCGCAAAACGCTCCGCCTTTTGCACACCGTTCAGCGAGTTCACCGCCGCCGTTCCATTCACGTCGAGCGAATATTGCGGATTCAGTTGGTTGATCCCGAGGGCGTTTGAAGTGAACCGGTGTGCCGCCGCCATCGTCGAAGTCACCTGAAGCACTCCGTACGCCGTAGGCACCGTCGTCACCAGCGCGCTCGTCGTCGAGCCGCCCGGCGCAAGCACCGCATTCACAATTTGCGGCTGCCAGTACTTCGCAGGGTTCAAGTTGGGCGTCGTTGAAAGACTAACGCAGTACCCATTAGCCGGCGTCATGCCCGCCACCGGCAGCGTCCACGAAACATTGATCGCGTTGTTCGATCCTCCCACGCTAATCGCCGCACTCTGCGTCGAAATCGCAGATTGGTGCGTGCAGTTATCCGAAGTCGTTGTCACCGCCGCGTAGTAAGTCCCCGCTGCAAGCGTGCCCCCGGTTGTCGCCGTGCCCGTCACCGCCGTCGGGGGATAAATGTTCGCGAACTGGACGTCAATCGATCCGGCCGCATTTTCGAACAGCGACGCCCCGTACCCAAACGAAGAACCCGTCCCGAACAAATAGCCCAGTCCCGGATCGATCGCCACGGTCGCGAACCGGTTTCCGCTCGCCACCGCTCGAAACGGAGTTCCGTTCGAATCGCCGATCGTGAACAAATCCGACCGCAGTCGGTCCTGGTTCGTGATGTCCGTGATGTAGTCGTAGCCGGCATTGTTTTGCGTCGCGCAGTTGCCCGTCGGATTCCCGTTCGAATCAACAACCCAGCTCGAAGCGAAATGACTTGCCCCGATCACGTGGCAACCGATCACGTATCCGGCATCCATTCGAATCGCAGGCCCCTGCCCGCCATTTCCCGCCAGCGAATTAAAAATGAAAACACCCTGCAGCCCCGAGTTTGCCGAATTGAACTCCAACAGCGCCGGTGAATATACCGTTCCATCGGAAGTCGACACATTGTCAAACGTTACGTTCGCAAACATCGGCAACGCAACGTTCCCCGGATTCCCGGTTGTATTCGTCACCGTCAGAAAACTCGTGTTCGTGTTCTCCAGCGCCGCCACGTTCCGGAAAATAAAGTTGCCCGGCCCCGATCCCGTTGTGTTCACGCGCTGGATGTACTGCATCCCGCCGCCGCTTCCCTGAATGTTCGTGAAGTATACCAGTCCCACCAGCGGATTTTCGCCCGCGATCGGCGTCTCTCCCGTGAACATCGCCACCGGAATCGTCATGCTCAGCGTCTGCAGGCATCCGCCGTCCATGAAGAACCAAAACGAATTCGTAATCTTTAGCGCTGTATTATCGGTTTGCCCCGACGTCTGCACCGCCAGGCACACATTCTTCAATGTGTTGTCCACCGACGCAAAGATACTCAACGCCTGGTTGTGCCCATCGATCGTCAAGTTCTCAAACGTGTTCTCGATGCTCGGGCTCGTAATCGAAAACACCGCCGCCGCGTTCGGGCTCGCGCCCAGGCTCACCAGAATCCGGGTCTGCGGCGCCCGGTTGAACTGTGCTCCGCCCATCGCGTTGTTGGTCCCGTTTCCGCCTTGGAAATGCAACCCACCGCACGGCAGCGGAAACACTGCCGCCGTTGACGGAAGTTGGGGCTGCGACACCAGATAAACTCCCGGTGGAAAAAAAATCGTCCCGCCGCCGATGTTGTGCCCGTACGACCCGCACACCGCCGTGATCGCCGATTGAATCGCTGCGGTATCGTCTGTTACCCCGTCGCCCTTCGCGCCGTATGCCGTCACGTCCACACG
>JBEKJW010000241.1:0-6893 GCA_050011035.1 Candidatus Acidiferrales bacterium | reverse complement strand
AGCAGTCAGGCTCGACTCTCTCCGGGCAATGCCATTGCGATCCCGATAGCGAATCCACCAGATGGCGGTACCCTCCCGCTGATAAACCACTCCGTCGTACTTTCTTGCTCTAGGCATTCTCCATCTCCTGTATGAAGGACGCGCGGAATGTCTCGAGATCCGGTTTGAGAAATCGGATATTTCGACCCATTACGCGGAGATGGGGAATCTGCTTTCGCTCAACCCAAAGATATACAGTTTGCGGACTGACGCCAAGAAATTTGGCCGCCTCTCGAACGGTCAGTGGGCATTCGTCTTTGAGGATCCAAGCACTCTGCGCGGTCGCTGCAAATTCAGTAGGGCTCATGGCACGCCTCGTTGGTCTTCCGAATTGTGGTGGCCTTCGGTTGTAGAAGAGTCGGGGTCTTCAGATCCTGGGGACCCATTAGCTGCATGCGGTTTATCCGTTCATAAATCGCGTCCGGAGTCCGCCGGAGAATCGCCGCTTTGTTTCGTGATAGCTGGGTACGTTCAGGGCGCTCGCCTGTCACGAAAATGTAACGGCAGTCGCGGCAAACGTCGATGAATTGCCGGAAAAACAGAGATAAAGAAGAGAAGTTGGCTCACCGAGATTCATCGCAACTTGCTGATTCTCCTCAGCAAACTCCCGCTCCGGAAAATCTTGATGAAGTTACTCAAGTGGCTGTTAACCGAAGGGTTGCTAGTTCGAATCTAGCCCGGGGAGCCACCTTCTTTGTCACGATTAGATGGCTTGTATCTTTGTGTCGCCGCGGAAAGTTACTTCCGCCGGGCTCTAGCGGCTTTTGGCCGCGGTGCGTTGGCGTGCCCTTTCCGGTCGGAATGATTCGGAGGGAAAGTCGTCGAGCTTCGCAGCACGAGCCGCGTCTTCAGCACGTATTCGCTGCCTACCGGATCGGGCGTATCGCGCTTGGTTTCCTTCAGCAGCGCATGAAACGCCAGCGTGGCCAGCTCCGACTGCGACATCTGAATCGTCGTCAGAGGCGGCACCATGAAATCCGCCATGCGAATGTCGTCGAATCCGACTACCGACAGATCTTTCGGAACTTCGATATGAAGCTCGTACGCCGCGCGCATCACGCCGATCGCCGTCATATCGTTCGAGCAGAGCAGTGCCGTCGGACATTCCTTTAACGCGACCAGCGTTTGCAGCGCTCGCTCGCCGCCTTCCGGTTTGTGATCGCCTTCCACGATGAACTCGGGCCGCACTGGCAACCCCAGCTCCGCCATCGACTGTTCAAACGCGTCTCGTCGCGCAATGGCTGAGCGCAGTTTGATCGGTCCGGTGACGAATCCAATTCGCTCGTGTCGCAAAGCAGCGAGATGCTGGACGGCCTGACGAATTCCGTCCGCATAACATACGCGAATGTTGCTCACGCGCGGCGCCTTCGGTCCCACGTCCACGAAGACCAATGGCAAATTGCGGAATCGCAAATGCTCGAGCAGCGCTTCTTCCATGCCGAACGTAAGAATTGCCACGCCATCCACGCGGCTCTCGATCATTCTCCGCACGGCCAGTTCCATGCGCTTCGGGTCGTGCACAGTCGACGTCAGCAAAATTTCGTAGTTGTGTTCGACGGCCAGCGTTTCAAAGGTTTGTACGATCTCAGGGAAAAATGGGTTGGTAATTTCAGAAACGATCAGCCCGAACACTCGGCTGCGCCCTGACACAAGCGCGCGCGCCTGCCGGTTCGGAAAGTATCCGAGCTCGTCGATCGCTTTCCAGACGCGCTTCGCCAGTTGCGCGTCCACGGTCGACGCTTGGTTCACCGTGCGCGAGACGGTGGCGGTGGAAACTCTGGCGCGCTTGGCGATGTCGCGTATGTCCACGAGGCCGCTTGCATCCTTTCCGCGTGCCGCTTAGGGTACACGCTATGTGAGTGCGGTTCCAGCCCACGGTGCCAACGCGCTGTTAAGTCCCTCTGAATGTGGGTCTTGGCGCGAAGGTGCCGGGAATGACTTGCAATCACTGCACTGCGATGGTAAACGTTTACCCCGATTGATTTTAACGGCGCTGAGGCGCGGCAAGACGCTTCGCCCCATAACAGTTTTCAAGTTTGCGACCACAAAGTAGCGCCGAAGCTGTAGGAGTAGTTTGCGAATGTTGTTGGCCGATCTACGAAAGCAAGTCCTCGAAGCCAATCTCGATTTGGTGCGTCGCGGACTCGTGCTTTCGACCTTCGGCAACGCCAGCGGCGTCGATCGCAAGAAGGGACTGATTGCCATCAAGCCCAGCGGCGTGCCTTACGAGAAAATGAAAGCAGCCGACCTCGTCATCACGGATCTCGATGGCAAGGTGGTCGAAAGCAAACTTCGCCCATCGTCCGATTTGCCCACGCACGCCGCGCTCTATCGCGCGTTTCCTGCAATCGGCGGTATCGCGCACACGCACTCTGAGTACGCCACCGCCTGGGCGCAAGCGCGCAAGCCGATCCCGTGCTTCGGCACTACGCACGCCGACTACTTTCACGGCGCCGTGCCCGTCACCGATCCGATGAGCAAAGACGAAATCGACGGCGACTACGAACTCAACACCGGCGCCGTCATCATTCGCAGAGTGAAAGCAGCCGGCCACGACGTGATGTCCGTCCCCGCGATGCTCGTCGCTAATCACGGCCCATTCGCGTGGGGCGCAACGCCGGAGAAAGCCGCGGAGAACGCCTGGATGCTCGAGATCGCAGCACGGATCGCATTCCTAACGGTGAACATTCACCCGCACTCGGCGGAGATCGAAAAAGTTCTGCACGACCGGCACTTTTTGCGAAAGCACGGCACTAATGCGTCTTACGGACAAAAGAAATCGAAGACCTGATCGCAATAAGCGAATAAGGCGTTCCGGGCGCGTGAGCCGCCTCGAGTAGTAAGGCCTGGAATGATTTGTAATGCATAGCAACAGGTGCGTATTCGATAGGACGACATTCAACCATGGCTAACAAACGAAAAATGACGATGGGCGTGATCGTGGGCAACCGCGGCTTCTTCCCCGATCACCTCGCCAAATCCGGCCGCGAGGAAATCATGGCCGCGCTTACCCGCGCCGGCATCGAGCCCGTCGTGCTCGGCCCCGAACAAAGCAAGCACGGCGCCGTGGAAACCTACGAAGAAGCGATGCGCTGCGCCGAACTTTTCAAATCGAAAGCTGACGACATTGATGGAGTAATCGTCACGCTTCCAAACTTCGGCGATGAACGCGCCATCGCGGACACGATGCGCGTCTCTCGCCTGAAAGTTCCCGTCCTCGTACAAGCCTCGCCCGATGCTCCGGGCAAAATGGCGATCACGCACCGCCGTGACAGCTTCTGCGGGAAAATGTCGGCCTGCAATAATCTCCGGCAGTACGGCATTCCGTATTCCCTCACCACGCTCCACACCGAAACGCCAGACTCCGCCGAGTTCACCAAAGACCTCCAGTGGTTCGCAGGCGTCTGCCGCGTCGTGAAGGGTTTCCAGAATCTCCGCATCGGCGCCATCGGCGCGCGCCCGACGGCTTTCAACACCGTGCGCTATAGCGAGAAGCTTCTCGAGTCGAGCGGCATCACCGTCGAGACGCTCGACCTCAGCGAGGTCCTTGGCCGCATCGCACGCCTCAAGGACGACGACGAAGCCGTCGCGGCGAAACTCGCGACGATCCAGAAATACGTCTCCACCGCCAACATCCCGCAAACCGCACTCATCAAAATGGCTAAGCTCGGCGTCGTCGTAGATCAGTGGATGAAAGCCGCGCACATAGACATCAGCGCCGTTCAGTGCTGGACCTCGCTTGAGGAAAATCTCGGCGTCGTCCCCTGTACCGTGATGAGCATGATGAGCGAGTCGTTACTCTCCAGCGCCTGCGAAGTCGACGTCTGCGGCGTTCTCGCCATGCACGCGCTCCAGCTCGCGTCCGAAACGCCGAGCGCGCTTCTCGATTGGAACAATAATTATGGCAACGACCCCAACAAGGCTGTCTGCTTCCACTGCAGCAACCTACCGAAGCATTTTTTCAAAGACGTGAAGATGGACTTCCAGGAAATCATCGCGGGCGCGGTCGGCAAGGACAACACCTTCGGCACCTGCGTCGGGCAGGTGAAAGCCGGTGCGATGAGTTTCGCGCGCTTCTCCACCGACGATACTCACGGAAAAATCCGCGGTTACACTGGTCACGGCCGATTCACTGACGATCCGCTCACCACCTTCGGCGGCGCCGGCGTCGTTGAAATCGGCGGCTTGCAGAAACTGCTCCACTACATTTGCGAAAATGGTTTCGAACACCACGTCGCCGCCAATTTCTCGTCGGTCGATGCCGTCGTTCACGAAGCGGCCACGCGATATCTCGGCTGGGATATGTACGCGCACAGCGCGTAGCACCGCCGCGCGATCGGAGCTCGCCTGCCTATGGCCATCGTCGCCGGAGTCGATTTCGGAACCCTCAGTGTTCGCGTTTCCATCGTGGATAGCGAACGCGGCCTGCTCGCCACCGCGCTCGCCGAATATCCGCTCCACCGCAAACGTGAAGATCCCGAATACGCCACGCAGTCGCACGAAGATCAAATGCGCGCTCTCGCCTCAGCCACACGCGAAGCCGTGAAAAAGGCCGGCGTCGCGGGTACGCAACTCGAAGCGCTCGCGATGGACACCACGGGATCTTCGGTCATTCCCGTCGACAAAAACCTTCAGCCCCTCGGCGAATATTATCTGTGGTGCGACCACCGCGCGAAATCCGAAGCCGCCGAAATAACCGAAGCCGCGCACCGCGCCAAACTTCCGGCCATCGAATGGTGCGGCGGCGTTTATTCGTCCGAGTGGGGTTTTTCAAAGCTGCTCCACTGGCTTCGTCATAATCCCGACAAACGCTTACAGTTTGCTTCGGCATTCGAACATTGCGACATGGCCGCGGCTACGCTATCGGGCGTCGCCGACCCGCGCAAAGCCAAGCGCAGCGTCTGCGCGATGGGTCACAAGTGGCTCTGGAACGCGGATCTCGGTGGCCTTCCGCCAGAGGAATTTCTTGTCGGTGTCGATCCTCTCTTCGCGGGCGTTCGAGAAAAGCTGCAGGGCGAGTATCTCGGCTCCGATCGCATCGCCGGTCATCTCTCGCCCGAGTGGGCGGAGAAGCTCGGCCTCAAAGCAGGCATTCCCATTCCCGTGGGTGCATTCGACGCGCACTGGGACGCCATCGGCGCCGGCTGCCGCACCAACGACATGGTCAACGTCGTCGGCACCTCCACCTGCATCATCGGCATCACGCCGTCGCTGAACCTCGTTCCCGGAGTTTGCGGCGTCGTGCAGGGCAGCGTTCACCCGCAACGCACAGGCATCGAGGCGGGGCTTTCCGCCGTCGGCGACATTTTCAACGCCATCGCGAGCCGCGCCGGCACGGACGTCGCTACATTGAGCCATGGTCTCGGAAAATATCGCGCGGGCCAAACCGGTCTTCTCCGCATGACCTGGGACAACGGTGATCGCACCGTGCTTGTGAATCCGAATCTGCGCGGCATCACACTCGGTTGGAATCTGCAGAGCACCGCTCAAGATGAGCTTTTCGCTGCGATCGAAGGCACTGCATTTCACACGCGCGTGATTCTGGATCGCATGTCCGAACACGGCGTGAAGATCGATCGCGTCATCAACGCCGGTGGAATTCCACAGAAGAACAGCGTGCTCAATCAGGTTTACGCCGACGTTCTCGGTCGTCCCGTGATGGTACCGAGCTCGAGCGTTACGAGCCTCGGTTCTGCGATCTTCGCGTTCCTTGCCGCAGGCACTTTCAAATCGGTAGACGAAGCGCAGGACAAAATGTGCCCCTCGCACACTGTCTTTTCGCCGCAGCCTGACGCCCAGAAGACTTACGCCGAACTTTATCCTCTATATCGTCAGCTTTACTTTGCCTTTGGCCAGCCTACGAAAAGTGATTTTGGTGCTGTCCTCCCTACGCTAATCCGTCTCGCCTATCATCCCCAGTAGCCGTCTTGTCCCGTCCGGGACGCTCTTATTCATGCAGAGGTTCGTGAGCGGTCGTTGACGCTTAGCCGTCTCGGCGCGCCGAAAACGATATACTGTCTCCGATAGACGATGGCTCGTCTCAAAAGTCCGGCGAAACGCGGCGCGATTCTCGACGCTGCGGTTCACGAAATTGCTCGCAATGGCCTCGCCGCATCTACCGCCAGCATTGCGAAACGCGCGGGCGTAGCGTCGGGAAGTCTTTTCACCTACTTTCCGGACAAAGAAACGCTGCTCAACGAGCTCTACCTCGAGTTGAAGAGGGAAGTGTACTCGCGCGTCAACGCGGATTTTCCGCAGGCTGCCAGTCTCGAAGCGCGCGCGCGACACGTTTGGACGCAATTTCTCGGCTGGGCTATCGAATCTCCCGAGCGGCGCAAAGTCTCCGTGCTCCTGAACGTATCGGACGTGCTTACGACTAATACGCGCCGAAATGTGGCCACGATCCGCGGCATCATCGAGCCGACGATGCAGGAGTTGGGCCGCCGAGGCGTGGCGCATGGCCTACCCGCTGCATTCGCCTCGGCCTTCCTTTCGTCGATGCAGGAAACGACTCTGGACTTTGCCGTTCGCCAGCCGAAGCGCCGTAAAGAACTGATAGACCGTGCCTTCCAGGTTTTCTGGCGCGCCATTCATTAGACCTCACCTAGGCAAGAATAAATGAGCAACCAGTCAGTCATTCACGCATCCAATTCAGCGGAGGACAAAACGATGCCGAAGACATGGTTGATTACTGGTAGCGGGAATGGCTTGGGACGCGACATTGCCGACGTCGCTCTCGCCGCAGGCGACAACGTAGTCGCGGCTGCCCGCCGAACCGAAGAACTCGCGCCGCTCGTCGCGCAGTACGGCTCGCGCGTCACGCCGTTCACTCTGGATGTGCGCGATGAAGCCGC
>JBEKJW010000240.1:0-7223 GCA_050011035.1 Candidatus Acidiferrales bacterium | reverse complement strand
TTGGACTTGATCACCAGCGGTACGGGCCTGACGCAACCCATCGGCGAACTCTGGAAAATCCGCGCGGAGAACGACGTGGCGGCCGCCCAGACAAAGGCTGCGCGGGACAAATCCCAACAGACGCAGAACGAAGTGGCGCTCGCTGTCCACGGCATTTATTACGAGTTGCTGATTCTTCAGTCACACCGGCAGGCGGTGGAGGCGAAGATCCGCGCGAGCGAAAGCTTGAGCAGCGAACGAGTGCAGCAAGTGAAGTTGGGCGCCAAGCTCGAGAGAGAGTCGATCGAAGCAAACGCGGAGGCCCTGGAGGCGCGGCAGGATTTGTTGACTACCGACCTGCAGGTATCCGATCTGACCATCAAGCTCAACGACGCGATTGGGCTGCCGCTGACGACAAAGCTCGACCTCGATGCTGCCGTTGGCCAGCCCGGCGCGAGCTGCGAGCGCGCGGCCTGCCTGAAGCTTGCGCTTGAATCGCACCCCGAAATTCTGGAAGCCCGCGCCGACGTGGAAAAGGCCGAAGCCGGGGTGCGCGCCGCGAAACGCGAATATATTCCAGACCTCGATGTGTTTGCGCGTTACAGCTATTCAGACAACGTTCCCTTCCTCGCAAGGAATTTTGGACAGTTTGGCGTTCACTTCGGCTACGACTTGTTCGACGGCGGGAAGCGAAACGCGGAAATCGGCGAGCACAAGGCCCAATTGGCCCAAGCCCAGGAAAACCTGGCGCGCATGAACGATGAAGTCCAGGTTCGCGTGCAAACTTCCTACAACAAGCTGGAACGAACTCGCGAGATGCTGAACGTTTCACAGGAAGTGGTTGCGCTCCGCACGGAAGCGCACCGCGTCGCCGAGCAACAACTCCAACAAGGCGAGGCGCTTCAATCGCAGGCGGATTCGGCGGCGGCTCACGAACTGGAAGCGAAGGCTGCGCTGCTTCAATCTCAGCTCGAATATCTTCAGGCCAGCAATGAACTCGAAGAGGCCATTGGCCGCACGCCTCAGTGAGCGGCGTACGAGAAGTTTTATGATGAAGCCAAGGGAGTCGCGGGCTGTAGCAAGGCGGCAGGACGGGCGGTTGCTCTCGACCGCCAAAAACGGCGATCGAGACGCGTTCGGTGAACTCTGCCGGATTCATCGGCCTTCGATCCTGCGGATAGCACGACGCATTACGGGCAATTTGGAGGACGCGCAGGATGCCGTGCAGGACTCCCTGTTGCGCGCGTACCTTGCGATTCGCTCGTTCAATGAGCGCGCAAAATTCCGAACGTGGCTTACACGGATCACCATCAATTCGTGTTTGATGCTTCTGCGCAAGCGGCGTCTGATCTCAGTCGTATCGCCTGACGCCAATGGCTCCGAATGGGGTGGAGACGAGGTTGCCGAACTCGTCGCCCCGGAGCACAATCCGGAAGACTCTTTTCTTCTGCTCGAGCGCCGGCACGCAGTTCGGAACGCAGTCGAGGGGCTACCGGACATTCTGCGAATTGTCATCGAAGCGGGTCACCTCGAGGACCGGGCGCCCGTCGAGATAGCGGGAGCAATGGGTATTTCGCACGGCGCCGCAAAGGCACGCCAGTTCCGCGCTATCGCTGCACTTCGCAAATCCCATTGCCTCCTCGAAATTGGTCGCGCAGCTCACAGTGCATCAGACTGCGAAGACGCCGCTTAGCCGTTCCGGGTCGGATTCATCCCCCCAAACGCATGTCGCGTTCGTGGCATCCTCTATAACGATCGATTCCAGATCCACCTTTAACGGCCGCCCGGGCGTCGACTGGTCTTGAGACCGGATTGAGGGCGCTTCGAGTGTAAAATGGGCTGCCAGAAAGGTGCCGGGAGGCAGTGGTGTTTTGAAAGACCGAGGAATGGACATGACTACAACATCCGCGGCGAAGTCCGAGGCGATTGCCGAAAGAGCGCGAGACGACGCGGGATCGTTCTCAACCGGGCCACTGCTGAACATTTTGGAGCTGATATTCGCGGGAGCGCCGCTCGGCGACGTGCTGGCGTCGATCGCTCGGCTCGTGGAATCGCAAGTCAATGGGATGCACTGCACGATTTGGCTGCCCGATGAGGATGGCAAGCACGTGCGATGCGCCGCAGCGCCGAGCATTCCCGGATTTTTGGACCAAGTGGGCCCTATGGCGATCGGGCCGCAGGGTGCGTCGTGCGGCACGGCAATTTATCGGAAGCAACCAGTGTTCGTTGACGACGTGCTCATCGATCCTCTGTGGGCGATGTACCGCGAGCGGGTCACTCCGTTTGGGATTCGCGCGGTGTGGTCGCGACCCCTTTTCGCGCGCGACGGCAAAGCACTCGGTACGTTTGCGATGCACTATCATGAAGTAAGAAGCCCGCAGCCGATCGATATTCAGCTCATCGAGAATGCCAGCCACATCACCGGCATCGCGATCGAACGGCACCTGAACGAAGAAAGGCTGCGGCGCGAACACGAGAACGAGGCCAAGCAGAGGCTGTATCTCGAACAGGAAGTCCGGTCGGAGTTTGGAGCGATCATCGGCGAAAGTGCCGCGCTGAAGGAAACATTGAATCTCGCGTCGATCGTCGCGCCCACGGATTCGACGGTGCTGATTCAGGGCGAAACGGGAACGGGAAAAGAGCTGATAGCAAGAGCGATTCACGATTCGAGCAACCGAAAAGAACGAGCATTCGTGAAGCTTAACTGCGCTGCGATACCGCTCGGCTTACTCGAGAGCGAACTGTTCGGGCACGAGAAGGGCGCGTTCACAGGAGCGATCGCACATAAAGCGGGGCGCTTTGAACTCGCGGACAGGGGGACGCTTTTCCTTGACGAAGTGGGCGACATCCCGCTGGAGCTGCAGGCGAAATTGCTACGCGTGCTGCAGGAGCAAGAGTTCGAGAGACTCGGAAGCAATCGCACGCACAAGGTGGATGTGCGATTGATCGCCGCGACGCATCGAAACCTGGCGTCGATGGTGAAGCAGGGGACGTTCCGCGAGGACCTCTACTACAGGTTGAAAGTGTTTCCGGTGAATCTGCCGGCGCTGCGGCAAAGATCCGACGACATTCCCAAGCTCGCGCATCATTTCGCCGCGCTGTACGCGCGGCGAATGAACAAAAGCATCGACGAAATTCCGCCGGAGACGCTGGCGGCGCTGGTGCGGTACCGGTGGCCCGGGAACGTGCGCGAATTGCAGAACTTCATCGAACGCGCGGTAATTCTCTCTCCGCATTCGGTATTGCGCGCGCCGATTTCGGAGCTCGAGTCCTACGTGTCGCAGCGCACGTCCGAGCCGATGATGACCGATCTGGCGCAGATGGAACGGGAGCAGATTGTTCGAGCTCTGGATGCGAGCAACTGGGTGATCGGTGGGCGCAAGGGCGCGGCCGAACGGCTGGGGATGAAACGGACTTCGCTGGTTTACAGAATGAAAAAGCTCAAGATCAAACGGGCTTCCTCCAAGTAAGTGTAGGCCATAACTACCGCAGCTCGAATTCGGATACCTAAGAGCGGACGTGACGAAACCGGTGGCGGAAATCCGTCGATGACGAATCTCCGTCACGGATTCGACACCATTGTGCGAGTCAATATCGTTCGCGCCTGCTTGCCATTCGCTCCAGTCAAGGTGGTTTAGGAAAACTACGCGCCTGCTTCTAAGCTTCTCGCTTTGGTCTTGCGATTGCACTTGGGGCAATTGCCATTGGCGAGGAATGCCAACGGTAGAAGCCGTGAGCCTGCGGATGCGGCCACTACCTTTGTCATCGTTGGAAATTCGGGGAATAAGGAGCACGCGTTATGGACAAGGCGACATCATCATCGGCGGGTTACGCCGCTCAGACCAGTTGCATTCCCACAACGATCCACAAAATTCAGGCCGACGGCGTGAACGTCTTTTATCGAGCGGCGGGCGATACATCGGCGCCTGTGGTGCTGCTGTTGCACGGATTTCCCGCGTCGTCGTTCATGTACCGCGAACTGATTCCGCGATTGGCGGATCATTACCGCGTCATCGCGCCCGATCTACCGGGTTTCGGGTTCACTGAAGTCCCAGAAGAACGAAAATACGTGTACACGTTCGACGCGCTCGCGAGAACGATCGACACGTTCACTGAAGCTCTGAAGATCAATCGCTACGCGATTTACGTGTTCGATTACGGCGCGCCGACGGGATTCCGCCTGGCGACGGCGCATCCGGAGCGCATCACCGCAATTGTGTCTCAGAACGGAAATGCGTATGAAGAGGGGCTCGGCGATGCGTGGGGACCCATTCGCAAATATTGGGCCGAGCCGACGGCAGAAAATCGCGAGACGATCCGGAAGGCGATCCTGAATCTCGAAGGAACGAAGTGGCAATATACGCACGGAGTCGCGAATCCGGACAGCGTCCCCCCGGAGTCTTATACTCTGGATTCGGCGCTACTGGAACGGCCGGGCAACAAAGATATCCAGCTCGATCTATTTCTCAACTATGCGTCGAACGTGAAGCTCTACCCGAAATTTCAGGAGTATTTCCGCAAATCGAAGCCGCCGCTGCTCGCGATTTGGGGCAAGAACGATCCGTTCTTTATCCCGGCCGGGGCCGAGGCGTTTCGCAAGGACATTCCAAATGCGCAGGTGCAGTTTCTCGATACCGGGCACTTCGCGCTTGAGACGCACGTAATCGAGATCGCCGCGGCGATGAAAGAATTTCTCGACAACAACACTCGCCAAGCTAGCGCCGGAACGTCGCGCTAAACAGCCATTTTCATAACACGGCCATTGTGCTGACGCGCCCTTAACAGAACGCATACTAAACGTGTGTTCGCTTTCTTGGAAATGACCCATGGAACGGAGGAATAGATGGAACGGCGCAAGTTTCTCGGAGCCCTGACGGCGGCATCGCTCAGCGTTGCGATCGAGAGTGCATTCAGACCCGGAATGTGTGCGGAAAAAAGCGCCCAATCGGGGCCGAATTCAACTGACAAGGGCGCCAAGGCCGGCGAGTTTCCTGAGAACTCGACGATCGTTTTAGTGCACGCGGCGTGGGCGGACGGCTCCTGCTGGAGCAATGTCGTCGGCCCTCTCGAGCGGCACGGATTGAAAGTCATGTGCGCGCCGATTCCACTCACTTCGTTGAGCAATGACGCCACGGCGCTGAGTTGGGCGCTCGAGCGGACGAGTGGGCCAGTGGTGCTCGTCGGCCACGCGTACTCAGGTGCGGTGATCGCGGCGGTGAAGCAAGAGCGCGTCAAGTCGCTGGTTTACGTGACGGCGCTAGCGCCGGACGAGGGCGAGACGGTGGCACAAGTTTTCTACAAGAACCCCAACAGCCCGGAAGCGCCGAAGATGGTCCCCGACGCTCATGGCCTTGTGTGGCTGCCAGACGATGCGTTTCGCCAAGCGCTCGCGCAGAAGGCTTCGGCCGAGCAAGCGAGAATCGCGGCCTCCGTTCAGCGGCCCATTTCGGTTCAGTGCATTCAAGAACCTGCGCCGACGCCGCTCTGGAAATCGAAACCGGCGTGGTTTTTGGTGGCGGAAGAAGATCGAATGATCAGCCCGGCGACGCAACGCTACATGGCGGATCGAATGCACGCGACGGTTCGGGCGTATCCGGTAGATCACACGCCGATGTACGCGTCGCCGGTGGTGGTGGTGGACGTGATTCTAGAAGCTGCACGCAAAACACTTTCGTGATCA
Source organism: Candidatus Acidiferrales bacterium (assembly GCA_050011035.1). GTDB lineage: Bacteria > Acidobacteriota > Terriglobia > Acidiferrales > UBA7541 > Palsa-295. The sequence goes on along the minus strand of JBEKJW010000240.1, from coordinate 1,564 downwards.
AGGTGAACGCGATGGAAGCAAGGACGGTGGCAGTGGTCACAGGAGCGAGCCAGGGCATCGGAAAAGCCACGTCGCTGAGGCTCGCGCGAGATTTTTCCGCGTTGGTTCTCGTCGCGAGGGAGAAGGAGAACCTGGATGCAACGGCAGCAGAAGTACGGCAAATCGGCGCCGATGCGCTGGTGATCGCCTGCGACCTTCGACAGCCGGAGGCGGCAGAAGCAGTAGTGAAGACCACGCTCGAACGCTACGGCCGAATCGATGCGTTGGTGAACATCGCGGGCGCGGTGCCGCAGATCGATCTATTCGAAATGACCGATGCGCAATGGGACGACGGCGCCGCACTGAAGCTTCATGGGGCACGCCGATTGACAATCCACGCATGGGACGCGCTGAAGAAGTCGGGAGGCTCGGTGGTGTTCATGTCGGGAAGTGCGGCATTCGACCCGAAGCCAGGATTCGCAGCGGTTGCAGCAGTAAACGCGGCAATCATCGCTCTGGCCAGGGCTTTCGCGGAGCAGGGCTTGAAGGATGGCGTGCAGGTGAACAGCGTTTCGCCCGGCGCGGTGTTGACCCACCGGCGGCAGACGTTCTTCGAGAAGTGGGCGCCGGCGCACAACATGACGGTGGACGAAGCGATGAAGCAGTTTCCACAGCAAGTCGGAATCGCGCGATTTGGTAAACCTGAAGAAGTGGCCGACTTGATGGGATATCTCGTCTCACCGGCGGCAAAGTGGCTGATCGGGACGGCGCTTCGTATTGATGGCGGCGAGGTGAAAGGGATTTAGTGCGACTCGCGGAAACGAAGGAGAGAAATAGATGAAGACGTGGATGAAGGTTGCGATTGCAGTTATCGTGGTCGCCGCAATCGCGGTTTGGTATTGGTTCCGGCCGGATCGGCTTTTCACGAATGTGCGAGTCGATGAAGGAATGCCTGCGGTACAGAGTAGCGCGGCCACGCAACCCATCGAATCGGGAACGTTCTACACGATTCTGCACCCGACTTCAGGTACGGCGACCATCTACAGGATGGGCGACGGAAGTCACGTTCTTCGCTTCACGAACTTCGACACGTCGAACGGGCCCGACGTACACGTGTATATGGTGGCCTCGGACGACGCGAAGGATGCCGCGACAAGGATGCCGCGACGGTGGAACGCGCAGGATTCGCCGATCTGGGATCGATCAAGGGAAACGTGGGTGACCAGAACTACACGCTTCCGGGCGATTTGGACCTCGCGAAGTATCGGGCGGTGTCGATCTGGTGCAAACGTTTCAGCGTCAATTTCGGAGCAGCGGCGCTGAAGCCGGCAGAGACGTCGCAGGTTCAATAAGTAACGACCTCGGTTGATTCTTAAGGGCGATCCGCAGCGGCGCGGGCGCGGCCTTCACCGGCGCTGAAAAGCTCGATGCGCGCTTTGACTGTTTCCTTCATTGTGTCGACCACGTGCGGGAGGATTTTGTAGGGCACGATTTCCGTAGGTTGTTTTGCAAAAGCGGCGTCAAAACCGCGGCGCCAGGCGAGGCGAATCTCGGTGTTGATATGCACGACGGTCATGCCGGCGCC
>JBEKJW010000239.1:0-7212 GCA_050011035.1 Candidatus Acidiferrales bacterium | reverse complement strand
GAACCGAGCAGAGTCACCGTGACCGAGGTGTTCTCAGCGGAGTTCTGGTAGTTCGAGTCGCCACCATAGGATGCGGAGATTTGGTCTGACCCGCCGGGAAGCACCGAGGTCACCCACTGGACCTGACCGTTTGTGACCGGCGCGACGAAGCTAAGGCCCGCGCCGCCGCAGTAACAGGTGAACTGTACTGTGCCCGTGGGAGCCGGACCGCCCGTCTGCGATGGCACGACGGTGTAAGTAAGCGTCTCGCTCGCGCCATGCTGAATCGTGGCGCTCGATGCGGTCAGCGTGCTTCCGGCCGTCGAGATCTGGATATCGGTCGTAACCGAATTGGAAACGGTGGACGCCGAATAATTCGAATCTCCCGTGAACTGCGCCGTAATCGTGTGGTTGCCAGGCTTAAGCGCAGTGGTCGAAAACGTCGCGGTTACCAGCGGGCCGCCCTCCGTTTGCGCAGCTGTTTGATAGGTCACGACTCCAGTGATCGGAGTGCCGCCATCAAGGAACTGGACATTGTCCGCGGGAAAGTCTGAGTTCGGAGCGTTGTATGGAAGCAGGACCGAAGCATTAATCGACGCGGCGAAGGAAGCGTTCGATCCGACTGTGGTGAAGGACTGCGCGGAACTCAAGCTGATGGTTGTCGCCGCTTTATTCACGGTAATGGTCGCCGTGGTGCTGCTCGCGTTGTAGCTCTTATCGCCGCCATAGGAGATCGCGATGCTATGCTGGCCACCCTGCAACAAAATATTCTGATCTTCCGCGTAGGCTTCCGTGTTGAGTGGGAAAGACCCGCCGTCCAGAGTCCCAGTCGAACCGTTGTACGTGTCGTTCACCGTCAACGTGCCGCTCGGGCATCCGTAATTGACAATATCGTTCGTCGCGCAGAGAGTGCCGCCCGAGTTGGTCACGTCCGTTCGCATCAGGTACGGTACGCCAAACGTGACCGTGGTCAGCCCCGTGCCGGTCACCGCACCGTTCTGCGGATTGTATGTGATCAATCCGGTGGTCAACTTGCTCGATTCGGGATTCACCGTCACGGTCACCGGCGAAGAGTCGGCAGGGGCGTACGTGCCGTCTCCTGAGTAGTGCGCCGTCACGGTGTATGCAGTGCCGCCCGGGAGAAAGTCCGTCGTGGTGCCTGAGGCTAGCGAGCCGTTCGCAAGCGCGAGCGTCTGCGGCGTGGTCAACTCTCCGCTTGAGGTTGAGCCGGTATTCGTGATCAGCACGATCGATCCGGTTGGCGTCCCGCTGCCGCTCTGGGGCACCACAGTCGCGGCCACCGGCATCGGCTGGCCGTGCGTGATCGTCGTTGGCGGGCCCATCGTAAACGCCGAGAACTTCGAACCCTTGAACGCGCCAGAGTATGTGCTCCAGCCGTTCACAAGGTTTGTAACGTTCACGCTGCCGAGACCCGTCGCCTGATCGTAACCAGACGTCGTCGCAAAGCCGGAAAGCACTCCGTACGGATCCCCCGCTGTCTTCGTCGTGCAATTTGGGCTGCCGGTCGCGCACGGCATCGCGATCGTCGAGCCGCTAGGAATGTCGTAGAACACGCAACTGCTCGTCGGCGAGTTGGAGCTGCACGAGTTGGAGCCGGCGTTGGCCATCTTGTAGAAGACGTAGTTCGCGTTCCCCTGCCGCTCGCCTGTTTTCTGCTCGATCAGGGCCATGATGCCCGCGAACGCAGGCGACGCGACCGATGTGCCACCGTATCCCTGGAAATTTCCGCTCAGACTGCACGCGTCAGGAGCAGCGTCCGACTGGCAAATGATGTAGAACGAGCCGTTGAATCCGTTCGAGGCGAAAAGCGACACATCCGGAACGTCGCGCTTGCCGTCCGACGAAAGCCCGGAGCCGCCGATCTGCCATGAGGGCCGCGGGTAACCTCCCGAGCAGGACGCCGCGGTCGTCCCCGTCGACGTGGTGCAGTTACTCGCGCCTCCGCTTCCGCCCACGACAACGAGCAACTTGTTGTCTTGCACCTCGGCGTTATTACAGCTCTGCTCGGCGCTGGTGACACTGGCGAGCGGAAAAATCTCGGAGTTCGTGCAGGAATTGTTCCAGGTTTCTTCGGGAATGTAGCCCTTGGCGTTCGAGAAGTTCGTGGTGTTGTTGGTGGTATTCCAGTATTTCGAGGCGGTCGTCCCGTCGTTGAAGTCCGTGCCTCCGACGGACACGTTGTAAGGCGTGGAACCGAATCCATTCACCGCGAGACCGTTTTGCGCGTACTCCTGGCCGGAATCGCAAACAGCCGAGCCCTGGTCTCCCGAAGAAATAAAAACGGTAATGCCCTGTGCCGAAGCCTGCTGCCAAAGTGTGTTGTAGAAAGTGTTTCCTGAGGTTCCGATGAAGAGCTCGCAGATGCCGTAGCTCTCGCTCATTACGCCAGCAAGATTGTTGTCGACGATATATTCGTCCGAGAGGTCCACACCCAGGGTAGCCTCAGTCGCCTCGGTCTCCACGTAGTCGATCGTCGCGCCCCTGGCCACTGCGCTGGACCACTGTGTATCAATATCCGCTTCCGGCTCATCGCCTTGCACGCCGGGATCGGGACCGTCCACGATAATGTTCAGCTTGCCCTTCGGAGCCGTGACGCCGAACATCGCCCAGAAACTGGTCCAGTCGGCTGGATTGATGTCTGTCTCGCCGGAGATCGCAATAATTTCGCCGGTGCCGTCGATCGGAGTTGAGGCATTCCATAACGGCGAGACGTTGTAGATCGTGGCCAAGTCGAACGGCCCGAGCGCTTCGCACAATCCTCCGTTCAGTCCGCAACCGTCGGCCGAGGGGAATGTAAACTGCGCAATCGGCAGTTTCCCTACCGGATGAATTTCACCCGTGTCCGGATCACGGCGAAATGTTCCGGCGGAGTGATTCAGAGCGCGCGCCGGAAAATTGTGGAGCGACCGGATACCCGCCACCACTGCCGAAAGCGCTGTGGGAATCTGCGGGTCCTGCGAGTTGGCGTAATACTGCGTTCCCTGCACTTGGTATTTGTGAATCGGCGTGTGGAACGTCTGCTCCACCTGCGCTGCCGTGCCGGTGAAGTCGATCAGGATTCCGCCCTTGGCAACGCTGTTGACCTGAAAGCCGTGCGACTGGAGCCACAGGCTAATCGTCTGAATATCCTGTTGGGACGGGCCGAACTGCGCGCCGAACTGCTCCGGCGTCAGCCACTGGTGGAAGTTCGGCGAGGTCTTGTCCTGCTGCTCCTGCAGCAACTCTTCGAGGGCGGATTCCTGCGCAGGGCTGCGCTGCAGCAACAAGAGCATCCGGTGCATGGTCAGGCTGGAGTCCACCGCGCCTTGGTCGAATTTAGCAGTCGCGTAAGGATGAGTGTTCCCGTGCAACGTGACGAGGCTGGAATCGTCGATCGGCAGCGCGATTCGCGACTGGACGTTCGCGGTTTGCCCGAAGGACGGCGCGGCAACGCAGAGGAACAGAAAAACAGCGGAAAGAGCAGGAAAGGCTAGGGGTTTCCTGGTCATAGGGCCTCGTTATGTTGGGCAAATCAATTGTTTTCGGCACCGGGCACGGAGCACCCCTGCGGTCCACCTGGCCGCAAGGTGAGAGCTTGGGAACGGTTCGCGCCGCCCAGCACTATGCGGGGTGTGCCCGCTTTCGTCAAGTGCATTTGAGTAAAGGGTAATCTCTGGATAGCTACCGTGTATCCGAAGTAACACGGCGAGGCGTTTCGCCTACCCTTCGCGGCGAAGGGCTCGGCCAATGGCGGTGTGGACTGTGATCCGGGTTATGAGTAGCGTAGCCAGCGCGCCATCTCAATCAGGCTGGGCCGCTTGCCGTACATCAGCACGCCCACGCGGTAGATCTTCGCGGAGAGCCAGATCATCACGATCGTCGTAAGCACCAGCAGTATGAACGACAGCGCGATCTGCCAGAACGGCGGGGTCTGCAGAGAGATTCGCAGCGACATGAGCACCGGCGCAAAAAACGGAATCTCGGAAAGGATCACCGCCATCTTCGACGACGGATCGTTGAGGATCACGCTGTAAATGATCATGCAAAACACCAGAGGCGCCATCGCCAGCCATTGGAGCTGCTGCGCGTCCTGCTCGTTCGAGCACGCCGAGCCGATCGCCGCAAACATCGTGGTGTAGAGAAAGTAGCCGCCGAAGAAAAACAGGCTGGCGTACAGAATCAGCGAGGGCGGAATATGCACGCCGCTCAGCATCGACTTTCCCCCCATTCCCACGGCCGCCAGCGCGCCGTACGAAAAAAGCAGCGCCGTCGACCCCATCCAGATCGCGAACTGCGTGAACGCCGCACACGCCACGCCCAGAATTTTCCCCGCGAGCAACTCGAATGGCCGCACCGCAGAGATCAGCACTTCCATCGTTCGCGTGGTCTTTTCTTCGATCACCGAGCGCATCGTGATGATGCCGTACATGAGCAGCGAGGTGTAAAGCAGCACCACCAGCGCAATCGCGATACCCAGGCTCTGTCCTTTTTCTTCCGCTTCACCGCGCTCGCTGACTTTCAAGAGCTTCAGGTCAGCGCCTTTGAGCACGGATTTCAGATCGTCCACGTGAACGCCGCGTTGGCCGAGCCGCTCCGTAATCACCGACTGGTCCAGCGCGCCGGACAGTGGCCCGATCTGCGCGAAATTGTCCGGATTGCGCATGTGCAGTTCAAACGAATCCGCGTTGTTTGCCGGAATCACCAGGTACGCGTCGAGCGTCCCCGAGTTGATCTTGCCCCGCAGGTCGGATTGCACCGCTTCCGAATCTGCAGGATGCGTGACCGTCTGTTCGATCACAAACTCAGGCTTGCCGTTTTCGAGCTTCCCGTTCAACCCCTGAACGATCGACTGCGAAAGGCCATCGGAGTTGTCGACGATTGCAAGGCGCAAGCTGTTTTCGGACTTGTGGTTCACCAGAAATACGATGAGCAGGCAGAACGCGAGGCCCAGCAGCGGCACGGCCAGCGTCCCGATCACGAAGCCCTTGGTTTTCACGCGCGTCAGGTATTCGCGCTTGACGATCAGTCCGAGCTTACGCACGGGTGGTCCTCTCGATGAAGATTTCGTTGAGCGACGGCTCGAGCAATTCAAATTTGGTGATATTCGCGCCTGCTTGCACCGCAGCCCGCAACATTTCCTGCGAATCGGCGCCGGGCTTCAGCTTCGCTTCGGCCCCGTTGCCGTGACGCGTGAGCTTTTCGACGAGCGGCGACTGGAGGAAACCATCCGGCCCGGTGAATTCGAGGTGCACGGTGTTTTTGCCATATCCCTGCTTGATCGAACGAATATCGCCGTCGAGGATGTTCTGGCCTTTGTTGATCAGGCAGATCGCGTCGCACATCCGCTCGATCTGATCCATACGGTGGCTGGAGAGCACGATCGTCGAGCCCTTCCCTTTCATCTCCATCATGATTTCTTCGATGGTCGCGGAGTTCACCGGATCGAGCCCCGAAAATGGCTCGTCGAGAATCACCACCGGCGGCTCGTGAATCACCGAGGTGATGAACTGCACCTTCTGCTGCATGCCTTTTGAAAGGTCTACGAGCTTTTTTGTCTTCCACTCGCCGAGGCCCAACTTATCGAGCCACTGGTCGGCGCGCCGGCCCGCTTCCGCTTCGGTGAGCCCGTGCAGTGCCGCGAGAAATACGATGATTTCGCGGACCTTCATCCGCGGATACAGGCCCCGCTCTTCGGGCAGGTAGCCGATCAGGTCGCGCGTATCGTCGCTGACGGGCTTGTCGAGCACTTTGATCGTGCCCTCGTCGGCCACCAGTATGTGCATGATCATGCGGATCGTCGTGGTCTTGCCCGCGCCGTTCGGCCCGAGCAAGCCAAATATCGCGCCTTCCCGCACGCGCAGGCTGACGTTGTTCACCGCCGCGACGGAGTCGTAGGATTTCGATACGTGTTCGAGTGTGATGGCATCCATGGTTTGGTTGTTGCGCTCGGAGACTACTACGATTCGGTGTCGGAAATATTACACGACCCCGGGCGCAACCTATATATAAGGTCTGGGGAGGCCTTTGTCGGACCGTAGCAAGCGTTTACGCAGGCGGGCGTGCCCTGCTACAGCCAACCGCGCTCGCGATACAGCTGCGTGCCCGCGTCCACCGCAAGCCGTGCGTGTTCCACCATCGCTTCGTCTGCCGAACGCAGCCGGAAGCAGGTCTTCCCTTTCAGCAATTTCCGCAGGGGTTTCGGAATCTTCACACGCAGCGAAGGACGAACGTACAGCGGCATCAAGTAGAACCCGACAAAGTCCTTCTGAAGAATCAGCGTCGCCAGTTCCAGATCGATCGGCTTGCCGCCGTAGGCCCCCGGCACTACCACCGGGCTTGGCACCGTCAGCCGCGTGACCGGCTTCGAGTGGCTGCCCTCGATCCACATCTTTGCGGGCGGCGAGTAGAGCGCGAGCACCTTTTCCAACGCTTTGAACGTCTCTAGGAGTGTTTGCGGTTTCTGTCCCGGCGACGAGGACGCCGCTACCGGGACGCTTCCGGAGCTATTGGCGCGGGGCTTTTGTGACGCTCGCTTCTTTGCAGCGGATCTTTTGCGGGTTTTGGATCTGGGCATAGCTCGATGTTAGCGCTACGATACGCTCACCGTAAGGTGCCCGCCGCCTGTCGGTACCCCTGCTCCAACGTGGAACTTTTTTGCCTCCGATACGTACTTTCTTTGTGCGCCCTACATCCCTGTCTCCGCGCGCCTTCGCTCACGCGGCTTTCTCCATTCTGCTTCTCTGCTGCGCCGCCGGTCCGGCATCCGCTCCACTCGGCGGAGAAAGCCGCGGGAGGATCGAAAGCGCTCTCGCTTGTAAAGACCATCACTCTCGAAGGTTCGATCGCGAGCAAAGACGACGCGACCGAAGGCTCGTTCACTTTTGATCTGAGACTTCCGAATCGGTATTACATGGAAGTCGTCGCCGGGGAGCGCAGCTTCATCGATTCCTTTAACGGAAAATCCGCGTGGCATCAGAATGCCACGGGGGAAATGGGCACGCTCGTCGGTCCCGAAGCGATGCAACTCGAAGCCGCGGGCCGCTACTACAACTCGCACTTGGTGAACCTGAAGAAGAACAAGCTGATCGTCACTTACGCGGGCAAGTCGCAGGTCCATGGCAAAGACGCCGACGAAATCGAAGTCGCCTCGCTCGCGGGTGCAAAGCGCCAGCTCTTTTTCGACGCGCAAACGCATCTGCTTGTCGAAGAAGACGCGACAATGGGCGGCGTCGA
>JBEKJW010000238.1:0-6928 GCA_050011035.1 Candidatus Acidiferrales bacterium | reverse complement strand
GGGTGCATGTTGAACAGGCGCACCTGGCTAACGATAGCGGCGCCGACGAACTGATCGTTTGAATTCACCTTCGGACAAATTTCAAGGCAGTTGCCGCACGTGATGCAGCGTGATAGCGGATAGGCTTCTTCCTGTTTTTCGGGCGCCATGCGCGGGCCAGGACCGATGTCGTAGGTGCCGTCGATCGGGATCCAGCACTTGGTGCGCTTTAGGTCCTCGAACATCTTGTTGCGGTCGACCTGCAGATCACGAATCAGCGGAAATTTCGTGAGTGGCTCGAGGCGAATCGGTTTTTCCAGTTCATCTACGAGCGCGGTGCAGGCCTGGCGCGGCTTACCGTTCACGAGCATGGCGCAGGCGCCGCAGACTTCTTCGAGGCAGTTGGCTTCGTAGCTGACAGGCGAGGATTCCTTGCCGTCGCGCGTAAAGGGGCGCTCGGCGATGTCGCGCAGGCAGATGATCACGTTCATGTGCGGACGCCAGCGAAGTTCGAACTCCTCCCAACGCACGGCCTCGTCGGGTCGCTGCTGGCGCTTGATGCGAACAATGAAAGTTTTGTCTGCCATTCGGTCCTCGTGATTCTGACTGCGAAAGCCTGAGCCGATTCAGAGTCTAACGGCCCTCGATGCTTCGTGCGTTCGGCGGAACTAAAATTCCGTCCTTCCGCGATGCGGCGGAGTTAACTCTCCGCCCTTCCTACTTCGCCGCGGTGTACTTGCGTTCGCGCAGCGGCAGCAGCGACGTGTCCACCGTTTCGTACTGCAATTGGATGTTGCCGCCGTTGTAGCTAGCGATTGTGGTCTTCAGCCAGTTGGCGTCATCGCGATTCGGAAATTCCGGCTTGTAGTGAGCGCCGCGCGTCTCGTTGCGTGCGAGCGCGCCCATGGTGATCACTTTCGCGAGAACGAGCATGTTGCCGAGCTCGCGTACGAAGTTGAGCGTCTGGTTCGCCCACTGCGTGCGGTCCTGCAGGTTGATCCGCGTGAAGCGGTCGCTCAACTCATCGAGCTTGATCAGCGTTTTTTCGAGATTCGCGTTGTAGCGGATGACGGTGACGTTCTCGGTCATCACGTCGCCGAGTTCGCGCCAGATGGTCATCGGATTCTCGACGCCGACGTGCTGGTTGAGCAGCGCGTCGGACATATCCTGCTGGCGGACTCGCTCGCGCTCATAGACGGCGTGAGGCGTCGAATCGCAGCGCTGCTCGAGGCCGCGCGCGTAACGCACCGCCGCCGGCCCCGCGATACCGCCGCCAAAGATGCAGGAGACCAGCGAGTTCGCACCGAGTCGGTTGGCGCCGTGATACTGATATTCGCACTCGCCCGCGGCGAAGATGCCGGGAATGTTGGTGGCCTGATTTTCGTTGTCGACCCAGAGCCCGCCCATCGTGTAGTGCATCGCGGGGAAAACTTTCATGGGCTCCACGTGCGGATCCACACCCACGAATTTCTGATAGATCTCGAGGATGCCTTCGAGTTTGCGTTCGAGCGTCTCGCGCGGGATGTGCGTCACATCGAGATATACCGCGGGGTCGCCGGGCAATCCCATCTTCATCTCGTAGACGACTTTGTGAATCGCCCGCGTGGCGACGTCGCGCGGTACGAGGTTGCCGTACTTCGGATACCACTCTTCGAGGAAGTAGAAGCGCTCGCTCTCTGGAATCGAACGCGGCGGGCGCGGATCCTGCGGCGTTTTGGGTACCCACACGCGGCCGCCTTCGCCACGCGCAGATTCGCTCATCAGGCGATTCTTGTCCTCGCCGGGAATCGCGGTTGGGTGAACCTGAATAAACTCGCCGTTCGCATAATAGGCGCCCTGCTGGAACAGCGCGGACTGCGCGGAGCCGGTGCAAACGACGGAGTTGGTCGAACGGCCGAAGATCGCGCCGATGCCGCCGGTGCAAAAGATCGCGGCGTCGCACGGGAACGTCTTGATCTCCATTGTCTTCAGATCCATAGCGCAGATGCCGCGCGAGACGCCGTCGTCGTCGATCACGGCCGAGAGGAACGTCCAGCCTTCATACTTCTTCACGCGGCCTTCGGATTCGTGGCGCCGGACCTGTTCGTCGAGGGCGTAGAGCAGCTGCTGGCCGGTGGTCGCGCCCGCAAATGCGGTGCGGTGATATAGCGTTCCACCGAAGCGGCGGAAATCGAGCAAGCCTTCGGGCGTCCGGTTGAACATGACGCCCATGCGATCGAGCAAGTCGATGATCGCCGGAGCGGCTTCGCACATATTTTTGACGAGCGGCTGATTGGCGAGAAAATCTCCGCCGTAAATCGTGTCATCAAAGTGCTTCCAGGTGGAGTCGCCTTCGCCCTTCAGATTTTTCGCGGCATTGATGCCGCCCTGTGCGCACACCGAGTGCGAACGCTTGACGGGCACGATGGAGAAAAGTTCGACCGGCACGCCCGCTTCGGCCACGCGAATCGTAGCCATCAGGCCAGCGAGTCCCCCGCCTACGACGATGATCTTGGGATGGCTCACTGTGCGTAGCCTCCGAGGGGGAACATGCCGTAGTGCATGCCGACGACGATGGCGATTCCGGCGAGAGTGAAGCCGATGCCGACGGCGGCGCCCAGAAAGCCGAAGGCGCGCTGCGACCGCGTGCTGACCGCGATGCCCCACTTACAGGCGAAATTCCAGAGACCATTGCCAAGGTGGAAAGACGCAGCGGTGATTCCAACGATGTAGAAGGTCAAATTCCAGGGATTGGTGAGGAACTGCTGCACGTCCGCGTAGCTGGTGACGCCGTGGCCTTCATAACGCTGCGTGTAAAGATGCCAGGCGATGAAGGCGAAGGCGATCAGCCCGGTCCAGCGCTGCAGAACATAGAGCCAGTTGGACATCCACGGGTGGCTCGTGACGTTCGACTTCCCCTTCCACCAGATGTACATGCCATAGAGGCTGTGGAACAGGATCGGAACCCAGAGCACTGCAGTTTCGACAAAGATTCGCCACGGCACCTGCTGCAGTTCGCGCGAAACGTCGTTGTACTTGGCCGGGCTGACCAGCGCGTAGCTGTTGGACCAGATGTGCTCCGCTAGAAATGCGCCGATTGGAACGATTCCGCTTAGGGACTGTAGCTTGTCGAGGATGTAGCTGGTTCTAGAGTTGGTTGCAGCGACCGCCATGCACGCTCCGAAAGTAATTCACGTGAACGGACCGTTGTTCAGTATAGGGACGAGCAAATGGGTTTGCAAGAACCTGCGGGTATGTTTTTAAGTTTGAAAGATTTGAAGGGGATGTTCGGCGCGGAAAAAGAGGCCGTTTGGGCAGGCCGGAAGGCCAAGTTCCCGATTGGATACAGCGTTTGGAAACAAAGATTGGAGGGGCTTGGCGGCATGTTAGGGTTTTCTTAGGCAGGTACCCTTCCGTGTCCGCTGAACACGTTGCTGAACTCAAAAAGTGGATAGCCGAACTGGTTCGCCAGGGAGGAAGCGACGAGGCTCTGCGCTTGAGCCGCGTGGCCGATCTGGTGAGCAAAAACTTCGCCGTGCAGCCCCACGAAGTGGCTGTGATGGTGATTACGCCGGACGACCGCTTTTTACGGTTCGTGCTGCCTCCAATGCTGCGGGAAGTCGGGCAGATCCCGCTGACGAGCACGAACGCCCTTGCGGCTCGCACAGTGCGGGAACGGAGGCCGGAGGTTATCAATCATTTCGCAGTCGTACCCCACTCTTCAGTGTTCGAAGCTGTGCCCATCGCGGACGAGCAGCGCTCCGAAGCCATCCAGAAGATCATGAGCGCGCCGATCGTTCACGAACGCAAAGTTTGGGGAGTGATTCAGGTGTCGCGCAAGGGGCGCTCGGCGGCCGAAGCCGGTCCGGACTTCACGCACGCGCACCTGCGGGAATTGAAGACGATTGGCGACGCCCTCGCGCCGCTTTTGGCTCAAACCCCCGTGGAAGCCAAATAGTTTCTAGTTCGCCCGCGCACCTCCCCGAGTTCGTCCCAATCGCCGAAATTGCAATGCGTTACAGCCGCAACTTTCTGAGCAAGCAGGTGTTAACATTCATGCAACCGGCGGAAACCCTGCGCCATCATTACAGTAGGGCTAACGCCCTGGGTTTTAGCAGGTTTGCGCGGGCCGAACTGGGTCGGCCTACAAATTCGATGTGGAATTCGGACGGGCCACACGTTTTATCCGTCAGAGGAGCATAAATGCAAGGAACGGAAAAAATCACACAACGCTTTCTGCGCGGCGCGATTGTAGCGGTCTGCGCATTGGCGCTTTTGTGCGGCAGCGGCGCTGCGTTCGCACAGCAATCCCAGACGCAACCACAGGATCAACAGGCTCCATCTCCCGATCAGTCTCAGGCGGCGCCACAAAACGCGCCGGATCAAACCATGCAGCAGGATCAAGCGCAGAATCCGCCGCCGGCGGATCAGCAACAAGATCAGAACGCTGCACCGCCTCCGCCGCCGCAGGACAACAACTCGAACGGCGTCACGAACGGTCCGATGGATGGACCGGCGGCGAATTCGAACGGGCAGCCGAACTACGCGCCGCGGCAATATTCGAATTCGGGCGCGATACTTCCCGATCCGCTCACGATTCCCGCAGGCACGGTGATTCAGGTTCGCACGACGGATTGGCTTTCGAGCGACAAGAATCACAAAGGCGACCAATTTATCGGGACGCTCGCGGCTCCGATCATCGTGAACGGCTGGGTCGTCGCACGGCGCGGTCAGTCTGTAACCGGACAAGTAACCGACGCAGTGAGAGCTGGACGCGTGAAGGGTGTTTCGAAATTGCAGCTTGACCTCGGCCAGCTCACGCTCGTCGATGGACAGCTGATTCCCGTGCAAACCACTTTGCTGAACGCGAGCGCCGGCACTTCGAAGGGCCGTGACGCTACGGCGATTGCCGTAACCACCGGGACCGGCGCAGCAATCGGTGCCGCAGCGGGTGGCGGCGTGGGCGCTGGGATCGGCGCCGGTGCGGGATTCGTTGCCAGCGTCGCGGGCGTGCTGCTGACGCGCGGCAAGCCGACGATCATTCCGCCGGAAGACGTGCTGACGTTCAAGGTGGAAAATCCGATCAGCTTCTCGACAGTGCACGGACCGCACGCGTTCCTCCCGGCGACACCGCAGGATTATCAACCGGTGCGACCACCGCAGCCGCGTCCGCGGCCTTACCCGTATGCGTATGGATATCCGCCACCACCACCTGTGCCTTACGGATACTATCCGTACGGCTATGGCTACTATCCGCCGCCACCCGTCGCGATTGGTTATTACGGCGGATATTACCGGTACGGTTGGGGCTGGGGCTGGTAAGCGGCAACCGAATTAAAGCGGAACGAATTCATTGAGGGAGCCGGTTTGTTGCGGCTCCCTCTTTTTTGTGCGCCAATGCGGATTGGAACGGCAACCTCACTGTTCGGCTACGCAAAAGTTGAATGCAAAAAGACGGTTACATCGTTGAAATACATTGACATCGCCGAGGGTGCTTGTTAGTTTTTCGAGGCGCGAAAAAATTGCGAAAATTTTCCCGGAGGCACAGAGCTTAGGCTCAATATGGCGTTCGTCGCGAAGAAAATTTTTCTCACCAAGGGAGTTGGCAAGCACCGCGAGCGCCTTTCGAGTTTTGAATTGGCGCTGCGCAATGCAGGAATCGCGGCGTGCAACATCGTCCGCGTTTCGTCGATCTTCCCTCCCTACTGCAAGCTGATTTCCCGCAGCGAAGGTCTGAAGCACATCAAGCCGGGCCAGGTGGCGTTCACTGTCATCAGCGAAAACCAGACTCGCGAGCCGCACCGGTTGATCGCGGCGGGCGTTGGACTCGCGCTTCCGGCGGACAAGTCGATGTTCGGATACTTGTCGGAGCATCACTCGTTCGGCGAGAGCGAAGAAATCGCTGGCGAGTACACGGAAGAGCTTGCGGCGGAAATGCTGGCGACCACGCTGAACGTGGAATTCGATCCGGATCTGTCGTGGGACGAGAAGAAAGAGGTCTACCGGATTTCCAACAAGATCGTGCGGACGATGAACATCACGCAGTCGGCGGTGGGAGATAAGCGCGGCCTTTGGACCACGGTGCTCGCCGCCGCGATTCTGATCGGCGAAGACGACTAGATTCGAATCGGTGAGTGGTTTTGACGAGGGCACGGAATTCGTTCCGTGCCCTTTTTTGTTTTTCAGACTCGAAAGCAACTGGACCAACGGAAAATTCTGCTTAATCGAGTAGACCTTTGCCGGAAAGGATGCGCTTCTCGTGTTTCGCTATGCGCGATTCGCGTGTGGCGGATTGTTTGGCGCTGGCGAAATGCAGCGTGTATGCGCGCTGGCGTCCGGGTGTGAGGGCCTCGAAGGCTTTTTTGAATTTCGGATCGGACGCGATTTTCTTTTTGAGTTCGGGTGGGGGCTTCAGCGTGTCGTAGGCTCTTACGTCCACCCTCGCCCCGGACCTTTCCAGGTCGATAGCCTCGCGAATGTAGTCCTTTAGCGTTTCCGCGTGCTTATCAATTTCGTCGAGCGACTTGAATTTGATCCAGCGGCCGGAGCGCGAGTTAGGACCGGGTGCGGCGAGAATATGCGCGGAGTCTTTGAGAAGAACACCTTTGAAAAATGACAGCACGCACGTTTCTTTCAGGCCCATCGTAATGGCGACGTTCGCGCCGTCGATCGTGAAGGTGGGCTTGCCCCACTTCAATTCTTCATCGAGGCCTTCGTCGAGAAGCAATACGCGCAGCGCTGCGAGTTCGGCGTTCCACGCCTTGGCGGTCTCGATGCGCTGTGTGACCTGCTGACTTTTGCCGAGCTTTGCCATTGCGACTTCCCTGCTCTACGCGTGGTCTTATTTTTTTCCGGCCTTCTTCGCAGGCGCGGCGTGGTGATGGGCGTTGCTGCCGGCGGCGTGCTTGTAGCCGAGGCGCTCGAGAACCGCGCCGACGATAAGCGGCAATGCCACTGTGGCGTCGTCGAG
>JBEKJW010000237.1:0-6968 GCA_050011035.1 Candidatus Acidiferrales bacterium | reverse complement strand
AAGAACCGTGATGAAACCCCGGTAAGTCGTGTCGGCTGACGAGTGGCATGATCGCATGCCGCTTGCCCGGCTAATCGCAAAACACTCACCGTTCTTGTCCCAACGTGGTAACGAATAGTAGCCCGCCAGCAAAGTAAGTCTTCAACACACAGTCGAACGTTGAGGCTCCGAATAATCGGACGCGCGCCTCGGTTTTCGTGAATGTAAACCATATCGTTGCTCTCCCAATTTTGGTAACTGGCTCTTTGCAAGCCACTTATTTGGCGCGATGAACGGCGACGAAGGTGCATTACGTGTCGGCGTGTGAGATTCGCTCCTCGATCAGCGTCTACAAAAAAGTTGATAGGGGACTGGAGTTGAAAAATGCGACTGCGATTTGACCGGTACTTCCGATTTGCCGTCTCGTTGGTGGCTTTGCTGCTTTGTTGGCCCACGCTGGCTTCGGCGCAAAGCGTGGTAACAGGGGGACTCACTGGAATTATCACGGATCCTTCAGGTTCGGTAATTGTGAGTGCCACGGTGAATCTGAAAAACCAGTCCACCGGCGAGATTTTGTCGGCGACGACCGGTACGACGGGCGCGTATCAATTCACGCTGCTCAAACCTGGGATGTACGCCGTATCGGTGACGGAAACCGGCTTTAAGCAGGCGGCTGAAACAGTCGAAGTACTTCTCGGGCAGACAGCGGTGGCCAGCTTCAAGCTGGAAGTTGGCACTTCTTCGGAAACCATTACGGTGACGGAGCAAGGCGCGTTGTTGCAAACCGAAGACGCCAACATCTCCTCGAATTTCGATGCGTTCCAGATGCAGAACGTCCCCAATCCTGGCGGCGACATTACCTACGTGGCCCAGACCGCGCCGGGCATCATCATGAACAGCTCGACGGGCGGCGGTTACGGCAACTTCAGCGCATTTGGCCTGCCCGGCACCTCGAATCTTTTCACCTTGAATGGCAACGATTACAACGATGCGTTCTTGAACTTGAACAATTCAGGTTCGAGCAATTTGCTGCTGGGCGGCAATGAAATTCAGGAAGTCGAGGTGGTGAGCAACGGTTACACCGGGCAATACGGTCGTCAGGCGGGCGCGCAAATCGACTACAGCACGAAATCCGGCGGCAACGCTTTTCACGGCGACGCTGTTTACAACTGGACTGGCCGGGCGCTGACGGCGAACGATCCGCTCAACAAAGCGGCCGGAAATCCGCGGCCATTTGAGAATAACAATCAGTGGGCGGCGTCGATCGGCGGCCCCATCAAGAAAAACAGAGCGTACTTTTTTGTGAATACAGAGGGTATCCGCTACATTTTTGGTTCCGTCCTCAACGTCAGCGTGCCCACGCCGGCGTTTGAAACCTTCGTGCAGGGTAACGTTCCCAGCGATGCGGCCACGCAAGCGTTTTACTCGAATGTCTTCAAGCTGTACAACGGCGCCCCTGGGATCGGCAACGCGAAACCGAATGCCGACAGCTGCCCGGGATTCGCAACGGCGCCGGGCACCACAGGTGACGTCTGCACCGAGAGCTTTACCGAGTCGGCATCGAGCGGAAACAAGGAATGGTTGCTGAGCGGGCGAGTGGACTACAGCATAGGGGACAACGACAAGATTTTCGGGCGCGTCCGATTCGATCGCGGAACACAGCCAACCTACACCGACCCAATTAACCCGGTGTTTAACAATTCCAGCATTCAGCCTCAGGACGAAGGCCAGTTGAATTACACGCACATCTTCAGCCCGAGCGTGGTGAACAATTTCATCTTCTCCGACATCTACTACCAGGCGGTGTTCGGCAATTTGAGTCCGTCTGCGGCGCTGGATCTTTTTCCGGGCAACCTTGAATTTCAAGTGGATGGCGCCCTGACTCCTCTGGGCACCGGATCAGGCAATCCCAACGGATTCGCGGCAGGTTTCCAATTTCCGCAAGGCCGGCATGTGGAGCAGTGGCAGCTGGTGGACGACTTGTCGGTGACGCGTGGAGATCACACTTTCAAGATGGGTATGAACTTCCGCAGAGACGACGTCTCGGACTACACCGCGGGCGAAAACACACTGTATCCCGAGGTCGACGTCAGCTTGTTTGGTTTTGCTAACGATCAAGTTGCTCCGGCAGGCTGTAACGCCACGCCGCCGACGAACTCTCAGATTGGTTGCGGCAGCGTGCTTTACAATTTTGCTGCTCAGATCAAGCAACCCGTCGCCTACTACAGCGTCGGCTTCTATTTCCAGGACCAGTATCGGGTCAATTCCAAGCTGACGTTGACCATGACGATGCGGGCCGACCGCAACTCCGGTGGCGTGTGCCAAACCAGTTGCGCGAGCCTGCCGGTTACGGCGTTTAGCAACTCGGCGCTCGGACCTACGATTCCGTACGATCAATCGTACCCAACCGGCAACAAGACCATTATTCCTGGTATCGAAAAAGTCGTATTCGAACCACGGTTCGGCCTGGCCTGGAGTCCCTTCGGTCAAAATACGGTGATTCGCGCGGGCGTCGGACAGTTCACCGACCTGTACCCCGGCGGTCTTTTGAGCCTGTTTGATACGAATTTTCCGCAGGTAAACTTGTTCAACGTGCCGACGGGAACCGTGGCCTTTGACCTCGCGCCCCCGGCGTCCACCGCATTTCCCACCAGCGGCGTGAACCTGGTTACGCAGTGCAACGGCGCGTTTTTATCGAATTACAACAGCGGCGGCAGCTTGACGACGGGCGGCTCCAGCGGCGATGGTTACGCCGGCGCAGCTGCTCCATATGGAGGTTGCCTCAACGCGCAAGGCGCTCTTTCCGTTCCGAACTTGAATGACGTTACCCGCAACTTCCAGAATCCGAAGTATGTGGAGTGGAATTTTGAAATACAGCACACCTTCGGAACGCATACCGTGGTCTCGGCCAATTACGTTGGCAACCATGGGTATGACGAACTCGTTTTGAATCCCACCTTGAACGGCTTTGGTTTTGGCACTCTACCGGCAGCCGCGCCGGATCCGCGTGTCGGCCGCGTGGATCAGCTGAATAGCGACGCAGTATCCAACTACAACGGCGTCACGTTCTCGCTCCAGGAAAATCAGTGGCATGGACTGAGCGGCCGCGTCAACTACACGTACTCTCACGCGCTGGACGAACTCTCGAATGTGCCGGAAGAGCCCTTCAGCGTGATCACCAGCATCCTGACGCAGGTAAATCCTTACAATCTGCGCGCGCAGTATGCCTCGGGAGATAACGATGCACGGCACTTGATCTCGGGCAGCTACGTCTACCAACTGCCGTTCAAGAGCGAACACCGCTTGGTGAATGCAGCCATCGGTGGCTGGGTGGTTTCCGGCACCATGTTCTACCGGACCGGATTCCCGTTCAGCATCATCGACGGGGGAGCGACGGCCGGGTTGGTAGGGAACAACCTGGGCGGCACCAGTTCATTTGGTGCAACGATCCTGGCGCAACCGCTTCCGACGTTCACCCAGAGAAACTTCAGCAATGGGCGAGCCTGTGTGGTGGCCGCGTGCTTCACATCGGCGGACTTCGCTACCAGCACGGATTTTATGGGCGACGTCGGCCGCAACGCATTTCGCGGTCCAGGATTCCTGGGCGGCGATTTGAGCGTGAAGAAGAATTTTGCGGTGACCGAGCGCATGACGTTCCAGCTTGGTTTTAGTGCTTACAACTGGTTCAACCATGCGAATTATGGTTCACCTTATCCGAACACGAACGCGCCGTTCTTCGGCCAGGTAGCCTTCATGCAATTCACGCCTACCTCGCCCTACGGAGCGTTCGCGGCCGCAGCCACCGATCAGAGGATTGCCCAGGTCACGGGCAAGTTCATCTTCTAACCGCTGCTCCCTCCTGAGAAAAGACGGCTCGCCCCCGAGCCGTCTTTTTTTTGCGTCATGTCATGTTCAGGCGCCGAAAATACTTATTCGCAGCTGTCCTGTACGCTCCAGTATTCGTCGGTGTAGAAAAGCACAGCCTACCGAAGTGGCGTGAGGCTTGCATTCTCCATTGCCGCCGTTCTGGAGGTAGTTCCGAGATTGCGCGACGAAAGCCCTCTCACCTCTTGGTTCTTCGCCCTGTACCACTTCTCGTAAATGCGGAGATGCAGGCTAACCGTAATTTTGTCCGGCCCGGTTTCCTGAATTGCTAGATTAGCAGGAGGCACCATCTTGACGGGCTCGACTGCCACCGCCCCCTGCGATTTTCCAAGCGCATATCTGATTTGAAATCCATTCACAGCGTCGCCGGAGTCTTCCACGATTTCGGCGCCAGCGTCAGTCAGGCTCGAGATGATGTCGTCTCGCAAAGCCTGTTCCAATGCGACCCAGTCTTTTGGGTCGATCACAAAAGTGGGTTCGAACTCTGACTGGTGGGTTGCAAATCCACGGTCCGCGGCTCCGCTTGTGCCGCTGGACATCTGAGAGTACTGCGCGCGCTTGAATCTTTCGATCACGTTGCGCGGAGTGTAGGTTTTCAGGAAGGCGCTCTCGGTTTCGGGCGTGGGAGAAACCAACTGGGCTTGTTCAACGGCCATCCATATCAAGTAGCCGCCGAGCAATGCCAACAAAGCCACGAGGATGTTTGCATTTCGCATGAATTCGACGACGCCTGGGACGTCCAGAGGTATCGCTGCCCTGAAACATACGCCCTGTCCTGCGCGGTGTCCATTCAGAGTTGCGCTCTCGACTTGCGATCTGGCTCAAACGCTTCGCTCGCCGTTAGCTCCGCCAACACCTCTTGCTTCTCCACCGTTTCCCGATCCAGGTCGGTGTGACCGTTGTCCAACACAACGATACGATGCGGGAGCACCCAGCGCGACTTAGCTCCTGACACGCCGCGTTATCGGAGAAAGGGCTTTGATCGGAGTTCACTTCTCCGGTTACCGCGTTAACCGGGGACTAGCGTATTGTGAGGCTATTTGTCCTTACTTTTCACCGTAAGCTGCGCGGAGAACTGCTGAAGATTTTTACATTTCGCGCAGTAGATGCTGCCGCTTCCGACGCCTTTTCCCAACCGAAACTTTTCAATTTTGATGTGCAGCGTAATGTCGTCGGCCTGAACGGTTCGCTCGGAACCAAATTTAGAATACGCAATCCCTTCTCCAATTCGTGAACGGTAATTCTGAACGGGTATTGGACTCCGTTTTCCGCCTTCCCAAGAAGGTTCGCCCTAGGCTCCTCTGGCCGCGCGATGACGACCTCCATGGCAATCACGCCACCTTCTACGTCCCACAGCGGTCGCAACTCCAACTGATACTCGTTTGGGCCATTTGGGTTTTTGATCGTCGTGCTCCATGGAGTGCCTTCCGTTCCAAAGTCCCACGTTACTCGCTGGTCAAACCACACCGTTTGCGCGGAAGACACGCAACTACAATTGAAAAGCAAAAACAAAATGGCGATCACGGTCCCGCGAAGGAATATTTCGCGCACGATCAGCCTCCGGCATTCAATTTGATTGGCCCATGGTCGCATGGACGCGTTGTCAGTATCCTTGGGACATCGAGACCTGCACCTGGTTGGTTACGTTGCCGGACAGATAGCTTCAACTCCTGATAAGTCGCGTTACCGGACATTGGATCGTAGTTTCCGATAACGGCGTTATCTCTAACGACGTCGGCGATTTCAAGAGATTTTATCCTTCGTTTTTTGTGCGCACAGAAACACCCATCCGGCAACACGCAGATCGCGTCTGAGTGGCCGTTTCGTTTTTCACTTACGTCATCCCAACCAGCTCGGCCCATGTCCGCTTCATCGATTCGGTTCTGCCTACCAAACATCTCTTCGGTCACGATCGACCATGATGAGTTATGCGATCTCCTGGTGAGGAGGCGGGTCGCCTAATCAATCGGACAGTGACTTTTCGCACCATAACGCCGTCCAGGCATTCCCGCACAGGCAGCACCGCTTTTCTGTTGCATCTGTCCACGGCGACAGAACTCCTGGTAATCGATCTGGTCCCGCAACATGATCCACAACCGAATCCCGAGTTTCCGTGCTGCAGCGACTCGGGCTTTTCCCAGGCCCTTCTGCACCAATTTGCGCCGATAAAACTGACGTAGTTCCGGATCCCGGCGTACCGCATGTGCCGCCGCCTCGCACCACAGAAAGCGCAATAGCGGATTGCCTTGCTTGGTCAGTCCGCCCAAACGCTGTCGCCCTCCGCTGGAGTTCTCCCGCGGAATGATCCCGATGTAGCTGGCCAGAGCCTTGCCGTCGCGAAACCGTTTCGGATCGCCCAGAAAGACATCGGTCGCCAGTGCCGTGATCGGTCCCACGCCGGGATGCGTCATCAGCAGTCCTGCTGTGGGTCGCTCGCCTGCGCGCTGCCGCACTCGCTGGTTCAGTTGTTCGATCTCCGCCTCGAATCTGGCGTACATCGCTTGCAACTCACTGCGGCGATGAGCGGTGTGCGTCGCCAGAGGTAACGAGGCGATCGCTTCTTGCCCGCTTTCACTCCACAGCGAACTCCCTCGTCGTAATCCATTCGCCAGAGCAATGGACTGCAAGGCATTTTGGATTCGCGTCCGCAGTCCTACCCACTGATGACGGTGTAAGAGCAACGCTCGAAGATCCAGCAGCTGCTTCGAAGGCTGCCAGATCGACGGAAAACGGTCTTCCACCAGCAACTTTAAAAGCAGCTCGGCATCTCGCCGATCATGCTTCTGTCTGCGGGGTTCGGCGGCGCGAATCGACGCCGGATGACCAACCTGACAGTCGATCCCCAGTTCTTCCATCAGGTTCAAAAACCACTTCATCGATCCAGTCGCTTCGATGCCTACCCGTGCCGGACCGGGAAGCTTCGAATAAAACTCCCGCACGCTTTCGCCTTCGTGCGCCAGAGTCTGGTTCACAACTTCTCCCGTCGCGGTGTCTAGCATCGCCAACGTTTGCTGGCGAGCATGCAAATCACATCCTATAATCCGCATCTCGGCCTCCTTCGTTCCGAGCACTGTTGGGGTGAGCACCAAACAGTCTACTCGGCA
>JBEKJW010000236.1:0-11432 GCA_050011035.1 Candidatus Acidiferrales bacterium | reverse complement strand
CAACAAAGAAACCCCAAGGTCACCACTCCGACGAGGGCATGCGACAAGTTCAACTCCTTGGCGCGACGTAAATGCTCCAGAGCAGCGGCCACAACGAGAACGTAGGCCACGACGAATCCAAACGTTGCGACTGTCCCGATCCATCCATACACATCAAATGCGCTTACGTGCCGCAACGTGAGCCAGACAGCGGGGACGAGCGCACCAACTCCACACGCGACCACCGCGATATGTGGCGTCTGATTTTGTTGATGCGTCCGGCTCAGATGCGCCGGAAGGACCCCCTGTTTGCTGATGAGCAACGCCGCGCGCGACGCAGCCGTGAGGCACGCCAGCGTGCAAGCGAAGAAGCTGGTGATTGCGCCCACCGTCAGCAGCGGAGCAAGCCATGCGATACCCTTGAGTTGCACCAACAATTGCAATGGCGCGGAACTTTCTGTCAGCAGATCGAGCTTCCCACCGAACGAAGCTACTTCCGCATAAGCAGAAAATATGAATAATGCCCCCGACACGATCGTCGTGCTCAACACCGCACGAGGAATCGTGGTGAGTGGAGAGTGCGCCTCCGCTCCCAAGGCCGTGGCGCTTTCAAATCCGACAAAGCTGAAAGTGGCAAGGATGAGTCCCGCTCGAACGGGCTCAAGATGAAACACTTCGGGACTGAGCTGCGAGCGATCAAGAAAAAGCCGATGCGTTGCGGAGGGATAGAAAAATAGCAGCAGGATCAGTGCAATGGACGTCGCTTCGACGGCCAGCATGAAGCGCGCCGATAGCCCCACATTTTTATACGCGAGAAGCGTTGCAATCGCGACACTCGCAACGATCAGCGCAGCGCCGCCTGACACTCGCGGCCAAGCTCCTCCGAAAGATCCTTGTGCGTAGTGGACGATTCCGGCGGTTACGGCAGAGGCCGTTCCCACATACGCGATGAGCACGGCCCAGCCGGCGAACAGCCCGGGCCAGAATCCAAGCTCATCAAGCACAAATGCGTAGAGCGATCCCGGAGACGCCGACGATCGCGCAAACACGTTGATGTGCAACGCCACCAGCGACGCGGCGATCGTCGCCACCAGATAAGCGAGCCAAGACGAGCGACCCGAAACGGCGACGACCAGCGGAATCACCATTGCCGGAGAAGCGGTGGGCGCGATGCTCGAAAGCGACTGAGCTACTGTCGCCCACTGAGGCAGCACGCCCTTCCGCAATCCGTAGCCTTGCTGAGACGTTGGCGTGGAACTGCCGACCGTCGTCGTCTCACCCGCCATGCGTTCTCCTTGAGCAAGGTTTTATGGGAACGACCAGATTACCAACGGCCGCTCCCACACTCTCTCCGGGGTGGGAGAGGAGCTGCTTTACCAAACCAGTCGCAGTGCCAACTGAAGATTGCGTGACGGGCCTGCACTGTTCAACAAACCGAAGCCCGCGCTTCCGACGGTTCGCCAGTTGTCGCCGGCGGGGCTCAGGTAAGGATTGTTGAAAGCGTTGAAAAGCTCCGCGCGGAACTGCAGATTCCACGGACCCGAACCAAGCGGCCCGGACTCGCGCAACTGGAATCCCTTTTGGAAGGCCCAGTCGAAATCGACCAGGTTTTTTAGGCGAACCGTGTCGCGGCCGGCGGTTCCGTCGTTGCCCAGCAGCGGTTGCGTGTACTGCGTCTGCGCCGCGATGGCCGCCGCATTGTTCAGCGCGAACGGACTGCCGGACGGATTGAAGTTCGCCCGCGTGTTGTCGTCGCCGTTGGGAATGAAATTGCCGTCGAGGTTGACGTCGGAAATTCCCAGCACCGGGCCGGACAGAATCGTCCCAGGAACTCCCGATTGCCAACTCCCGATGGCCTGAATCGACCAGCCCTTCAGAAGCAGCGTGGAGGCCAAATCAGAGCGGCTCTGGAAGAACGGCACGTTCCAAACTCCGGTAACGACGATTCGGTTCGGAACATCGAAGTTCGAAACTGCGCGCTCGGCCCTCAAATCGTTCGCGTTCTGTGGAAAGCCGTTGTCGTTCGCGTCCTGGGTCGGGTTGAGTGAAGACGAATCGTCAATCGATTTCGACCACGTATACGAAGCCTGGAGCAGCAATCCGTACTTCAACGTGTGCCGTAGGTTCAACTGCAGCGCGTTGTAGTTAGAATTGGCAAGGTCGGTCACCAGGTTGACTTGATCAAAGCGTGGGTCGAGGCGAATGTTGCCCGGGCCATTTTCGTCAGCGAACGCCGCCTGAAATTCCGCCAGTCGCGCTGTCTGGTCGGCGACGCTTGTGGCTGGGGCTGGACCGTTGACCACGGAGTTGATCGGAATCACATCCGCGAGATTCGTACCTTTCGAACCTACGTATCCGGCGCTCACCACGGTCGATTGCGCGATCCGGTATTCGAGGGTTAGGTTGTACTGCTGCGAATACGCGTTGGAGGCGTTGCGGTTCACCGTCGTAAGCGATCCAAAGTTCGTAAGGTCGCCGTACGAACCGAGTTGCTGCTGCGCGTCGACGATAATCGGAGCGGTTCCGTTGTAGAGAGCGTCGAAATTGTTGGCTCCCTGAAACGACGTCGTGCCGTTTAGTGCGAAGCTGTAGTTGAGCGGCGGATTCGATCGCGCCGAAGCGAGCGGCGAGAACGTGAACGAATCCCAGTAGATTCCGTAGCCGCCGCGCACCACGAGATTCTTTCCGCTCGGGTTCCACGCAAAGCCGATTCTCGGCGCCACGTTTCCCGGGTTGCTGTTGATCACGGGATTCCCGATGCGGAATGCTCCCAGCGCACCGGTTCCGGCGTCTCCGATTGACCCGGTCAGCGTTGGGTCAAGTACCGAGATCAGGCCGTGCGCCTCTCGGAGCGCTCCCTGGTATTCCCAGCGCACCCCAAGGTTGATGGTCAATGTCGGACGAATCTTGAAATCGTCTTGCGCGAATAGGCTGAAAAGGTTGGAGCGGAAACCCAGTGCCGTAGGCCCGAACTGCTGCGACCAGTTCGAAAGATCGCCTGCAAGGAACGAAGTCAAATCAGGAAACGTGAACGAGCCGCGGGAGTTCGTCGCATTCTGCGAGTTGTCCTGCAGCTTGCGGTAGTCAAAACCGAACTTAAGCAGATGCTTTCCCGCCGCGTGGCTCAACACGTCGTTCACCTGATAAATATTGAACGTGCGACCCTGCGGAAAGTACGGCAGTGCGCCGAATCCAACCAGGCCGGCCACTGTGAAACGCGGAGTTTCGAGACCATTTTCCGGCGGAAGAGTGGCAATCGAACGCGAATATCCCACTCGCAATTGGTTGATGGTGTTCGGCGAGAAGGAATACGTGTCGGTGATATTCGGGCTCCGTTCTTCGTTATGAAGATTGGAATCGAACCCCGATAGCGTATTGAACGCCGCGAAGGTAAGAATGGAAGTGCCTGTCGCCTGAAAATACCGGATCGAAAGCGTGTGCTTGGACGAGAACACCTGGTCGCCGCGCACGAGGAATTGATAGCTCGTCGAGGGCGAAGCGAATTGCGCATTCACGGAACCGATCTGCGTGTTCGTCGGATCGCTCGGGTCGGGGCCCGTCGGTTCCGGCAAATACGTCGAAATCAGGTTCGAGATGATCGGGTCGGTCACCGTCTCGCGAGCAGACTGGCTTGGGACCAGCGCCACATCCGTATAACCTCCGCCGAGGGTTTTGTCCCGTTCCCATCCGCCGAAGAGAAATGTCTTGTTCTCGATGAGCGCGCCGCCGGTGGAAAATCCGTAATTGTTGCCGTCGATTCGCGTCGCCTTACCGGTCGTATCGTAATAGTCGCGCGCATTGAAGTAGTCGTTCTTGATGTAATCGTACAAGTCGCCGTGCCACGCATTCGTTCCGCTTCGCGTGACGAATCCGATTTCGCCGTTGGAGTGAATTCCGTATTCCGCCGGCGGATTCGACGTGATGATATTCAGCTCTTGCACGAAATCGGGCACCGGCGCCGCGCCCACCGCAATTCCGCCGAACTCCCAGTCGTTCGCGTCCGTGAAGTCGATCTCCACGTTGCTCGATTCCGGCCGCCCGCCGTTTGCCGTGATCAATCCTGTTTGCGCGCCTGACACTTTCACCAGCGTCTCCCGGCCTGGGCTGTACATCGGCTGCACGCCGGGCTCCAAGTCGAAGAGCGTCGTCAGGTCGAGTCCGTTTACCGGCAGGTTGTACAATTCCTGCTCGCTGCGCGTGACTGCAAGTTGCGAATCGGTGGTGTTGAATTCGGACGCGGCGAGAGCCTGCACTGTGACGGTGTTCGCTTGGGTCGCGAGCTGCAGACTCAAGTTCTCTGTCAGCGTGGCGGCGGCAGTCACAGTGATGGACGATGTCGTTTTCGCGAAACCCTTCGCCTCGACTGTTAGGTCGTACGAGCCCAGTGGTAGAGCGGCGAATATGTAGATCCCGCCTGAACTCGTCGTAAACGCGCGTTCAATCATGAACAGAATTCCCGCAACTAGCTTTCCCCGTGAATACACTTCGATCTCCTTGTCCGCTAACGGACGAGCTCCGAGCTGCAGGATTTCAGCCGAGCGTTTTTCGTCAGAATGGCAATTTCGGAGGATCTATTCAGAGAGAGAACAACAGCGGCGACACGGGGAAAGCGAAGCGGATAAAGCAGAGGAATCATTGATGAATATCAACGAGAGCGGCGCAGAAAATGCTGTTCCTTCGAACGAACCCAACGACATGTCTTCCCCTTTATTGGTGATGCCCCGGACCACGCCTAAAAACAAAAAACCCATCGGCCGCGCTTTCCGGCGATGGGTCGTTAAACCGCTTAGCTAGAATTGATTTCTACGAACTAGCTTCGCCCACCGGAAAATGCCGCAGAAGTACGGCCGCGACAGCTACACTTCCGCGATTCCAGTTGTTTGGGACGAAACATGCCGAAACTGTACAGCGAATTACTTAGAAAGTGCAATCCAATTAACCGCGTCGAGCTATCCAACTTTTTTATATCGAGTGCGGACTGAAGATCTCGCGAAGGCAATTCGCCGCGAGGTGCATTTGCGATTAGATGGAATGGTGTCCAAGTTTGAGGTTCCAGAGCGCCGCGGCGAGCGCGTCAATTTCTTCGCAGGTATTATAGAACGCCAGCGACGGGCGTACTGTGCTCTCCACTCCGAATCGCCGCAGGATCGGTTGCGCGCAGTGGTGTCCGGCGCGCACTGCGATGCCTTGGCGATTGAGGGCGGCGCCCACATCTTCGGTGCGATACTCGTCCAGCACGAAAGATAAAACTCCGGCTTTTTCCTTTGCAGTTCCGATTAGCCGCAAGCCGGGAATCCGCTGAAGTTGCTCGGTCGCGTAGAGCAGCAAATCGTGTTCGTAACGCGAAATGTTTGCCATGCCAATGCGTTCCAGGTAGTCCACCGCTGCGCCCAAACCGACGGCGTCCGCAATATTTCCCGTACCTGCTTCGAATCGTCCCGGCGGCGGTTGGTAGGTCGTCTTTTCAAACGTTACGTCCTGAATCATGTTGCCGCCGCCCTGCCACGGAGGCGAATCTTCAAGCACTTCCGATTTCCCGTAAACGACGCCGATTCCCGTCGGCGCGAACATCTTGTGCCCGGAGAAAACGTAAAAGTCGCAGTCGAACACCTGCACGTCGGTGGGCAGGTGCGAGACCGCCTGTGCTCCAAAAGCTGCCAAGAAGCATTTTCCGCATATGAAAACTGCATTAGAGAAAGTGTTGAAGAACGCCGGATTTGGCGGCGTGCGCGTCCAGGGTGTAGGCCTCAAGGTGGATGAAAAATCAGTCCTCGACCAATGCAATCCGCCTTGCGGGTCGGACGAAACTTGTTTACTCAGCAGCAACGGCACGTGGGTTTGCGTACCCAACTCGTAAATCTCGTAAGTCTTGTCCCGGCTAAACACGCTTAGGCAGATGCGACTCGCGTGACTTACAGATCCGTCCTACCTAAACGAGCCACAGTGTCAACGGACCACCGAAACGTTGAAGGAGGCGACGACAGTGCGAACGGAAACAACTCCCAAGCGATCCTTAATGGCCTGGGCATTCGGCTCAGTCGTTGTTCCCGTATCGATCGGTGTCGCGGTCGACGGCGCCTCCGAAGCTTTGAAGTTTCTTTCCCATGCTGGCAGGACACGGCTTATAGACGCCGGCAACGGCATCGGGTCAGGGACAGATGCATACGTCTTGTTATTGGGACTTGCTGCGTGCGTGGCGATCCTCGTGTTCGCGGGGCGGACACTGGAGAAATATGGGGACCCCAGGCCGTGGGTGAGGAATACGCTCATTGTAATTTCGTTAGTGATCGTTGGAGCCTTAGAACCGTGGGGCGTTCTGCTTAGTCGCGACCAGATTCTCAAGTCCTACGATAGCGTCAATATTGGGGACGATTTCGGGGCAGTGAAGAATCGTTTTTACGACAACCCTCTCGTAGAGCTACGCGAGAAAGTCGAACCCAAAATTCCAGACAGCGATCATGTGTATTGTGACCAGAATTGTTGGATCAGATTGACCTACGATGTTCCGTCTTTCTGGGGCAGCGGATTTGTGGCTTTCGATTTTGACTCGAATCAGAAGGTTGTTTACAAGCAGCGCGTGACCTAACTGCGCCTCCCTCCTTTTTGATCAGGAACGAGCGACACCGGCAGAACTCATGGGTCGGCTACCCGCCTCAGGCCTTGGCGCGAACTTCGTACCACACATATAAGGATGCGGATTGGGTAGCTGGGAACGTGAATTTCGTTCGATGGATGACTCGTATAAGCGACAATGCGACCCCTGAAGGCGAGGAATGTGCGGTATATCCGTCATCCAGGAGCGATGGCTCTAGTGCACTTTATATTGGACATCAATCCAATTAAGTTGGAACACCGTTGACTCCGAATTGCACTGGCCAGAACTCGCTGAGCCGATTAGGGCTCAGAAGCACTTGGGGCAGGCTCGCCACCCCTTCTTGTTCTAGTTGTAGAAGCGCCACTCTCCTGGACTCATCTGTAATTCCGATGTCCTTCAAGAACAGTAAGAGAGCCTCGCGATCCGCAATCGGTTTCGCTTCGAGCGCACCGCCTCCAAAATTCGGGGCGAACGAGGCGGAAAAGCTTCCGTCGCCAGTCTTTCGCAGCAGCACCGCACCTTCCACTTTTCGGTCCACCATGTCGAGCACACTCAAGATCCTCAGGACCGAAGAGAGCTGAACGTCGCCGCTCTTGTTTTCAAAACGCGACAGCGTTGAACGGCTGACTTTGGCAAGCGCTGCGAGATGGCCCTGCGTCATCCCTCGCGACTCGCGTCGGCGCCGCGCTTCTTCCGTTATCGCTTCCCAATTGAGTCGAATGTCCCGTTCCATCGTTTCCCCATAAATGTTTTTAACTTTTCCTTGAGCGCCGCACTAACCGCCGAGGCCCGGTCGACTTTCTCCAGAGCCGCGGGAAATCGCCGCTTCAAATCCGAGACGGCTAGGAGCAGCGCCTGTTTTGTCAGGCCGAACGATTCGGCAAGGATTGCCAGATGTTTGTCGCCGATGCCAGCCAAGGTCCCCGGATTTGTGCCCGCACCGATCTTGAGCGCGAGCGGTGATCCCTTGAATCGATCATAGAGTGCCGCTGCGACTACGTCGTAAAACGGTGCCAGCCGAAACCCGTTATCGGTATACAGGAGACCGAAGTTCTTCGAATGCGCGTCATTGTTACCAAGAAGAATGCAAGCGAGCACTCGCCGAAAAAGCCGGTCAACGTCCTGCTCTCTCTGCGTCGCCTGGTTCGCAAGAATGAATCTCGCCATCTCGCCGTACGATCCGTCGTACTTCGCCTCCGCAGGACGACCCAATAATTGGTTGAACTCCTCAAAGTGAATTTTCTCGCCCGCAGCTGCCCTGTCGAACCGACGCACTAGAAGGCTGGTACCGTCAATCCCGCGCACCGGTGCAACTTCTACATCTACGATCTGGTCGTCGGGCAGTAAGGCCGCAGCGGCCAGCGTCGTTAGATATTCAATTTCCACAATATCCGGAAGCTCGCCAGACGGAAGCTTTGCAATGTGCGTGCTCCACTCTCCCGTGCGCGCCGCGCGGTACCCGTCAGCGTCGCGAATCGCAAAGAGCTTCGGCTGGACGCCCGAAATCGATGCCCGGTTGGTAAGCGCCGCAATCTCTTCCGTTGTTCCTTCTGTCAGGTTCGGTTCACCCGTGGGGCGTGGGTCGATCACCGATACCGCGCCTGGGCAGTCCCTGCCGAATGCAAGAAGACGCGCGAAGCGATCTTCGGCGGGAATACCCAATGCGCGGGCTTGCGCGCGCGCGAGCCACCCTTCCGCGACGAGATTGTCGAAGAACGCAGGCAGACCCGCGCTATATTGCGCGCCGATTTCGCGCGGTAATGTGTGGGCGATCTGAGGACGTCCAGACTCGATGTAGGTTCGGTCGTAAGTGAACGCATATCGTCCGTCCGGAACCTGCTGCAAGGTGCCCGCGACCAGCTCTCGAAAATAGACGGTTCCAAAGAGATTTACAGCCATGACCGATATACCACACAGAAGGCCGCAAGCCTTGCCTTTGTGGTCCCTTATATGAACCATTTTATCACATAAATTTGAAATGTGCGCTATATCATACACGTTGTGTCTTAGGCGGAGCGAGCCGGGAACATGTCCTCGCAGCAGTTTGGAGCCTTTTGCCAACTAAGCCATCACCCCGCAAGCGCATGCAAGGAGGCGAATCGCTCCAAGCATTCACCGCCGCAGGGAGGATCGTGGACGAGGTTCCGTACCTATCCTTAATATGGTGCCAGCGAGCCGCACCACCCATCGCTCTCGCGCGCAAACAAGGGCGCTCCCAAGCGCAGGAAACTTCCGAGGGCTTCCTCGTCACCGGCCGCGAGTGATCCTTTCTAGGCTGTTTGTTGTTTCTCGATTACACCGGAGGGGTAGAAGAACTCATGGGATGGGGAGCGGTGGCCAGCGTTGCCGGCGGGCTCGTGTTCAGTGTGATGATGGTGGAGGTCGGGTTCCTGCGGACAGTTGCCAAACTTGTCGGGGGATTTGCCGTTCACGGGGCAATCAGCACTCCAATTGGGAGGGTCCAGCTCAAACGGTACGCCATCAATGCCTCCATCTATGGGCTCGCGTTTCTTTTGGCTTTATTTGCCAAAACTCTCGATGGCGGCAGCTTCAGTGTCGTAGGTTTCAAACACGGTCAATAATCTCGTGACTTGCAGTACCTCTTTGAACTTCGACCCTAGATGGGCCATTCTGAGAGTCGCGCCCTGGGAGCGGGCGCTGTGGAAAGTTGCCACCAGGGTGCCTACGCCTGCGCTGTCGACATAGCCGAGATTCGCGAGGTTGAGAACGATCTTTTTTTTGCCGGCTGCCAACATGCTTTTGACCTTCTCCCGAAACGCATTGCTCTCTTCGCCCAGAACGATGCGTCCTTCGATATCCAGCACATCGATATCGTTCATGCTTCGGTCCGTCATTCGTAGTGACAAGTTGACGCCTCCTTCGGAAACTGCTTGCGGCTGTTCAGAACGAGTGTTGGCCTCATTGATGTGGGATATCGAAATCTTAGCGAACACTCGTTTACTACGGGCTCACGGTCTGATTAAACCATCGCCGTAAAGTTACAGAAATTCTTGGTTCCGACCGGAGGTTGGCTGAACGGTTCGAAAATAGCGAGATTCAACGGCTTGATGGGGGTGGCGAGCGACGAACGGCAACTGTTGAAGGCTTGTCGCGCTGGCCTCGACTTCGAACTTGTCGCCCGCAGCGCCCTTCCCGCCTGATAATCAACCGGGACCGAGACCTGTCGCTCCGCCGCTCGCCTGCATCGCTTTCTGGTCGTCAGCAAGAGCACTCCCGTTCGACCACTTTCCTCCATTTCCAGGAGCAAGCGCGTCCCGCAGTTGCAATCTCGCCCTCCGCAGGCGATCCTTAACTTGCCTTAGACTCAGGCCTAGCGCTTCTGCGGTCTGGCTATGGCTTAAATGTGCGACATCGTGCAGCGCAAGCACTTCTCGGCACTCCTGCGGTAAGCAGACAAAAGCGTGTTCCAGTGCGAGACGGTCCTCTGTTTTCTCAAGCGTCTCAGAAGAAATCAGCCGCCAACTAGACAAGTCCTGTGGGACATAATCCACCTCATCGTCGATGGATGGTTTCTGCGCGGGGTCTTGGACCTTCCCGTCGCCTTCCGCGGCCCTTCTTCGGGCTCTGTCGATCGTGATCTGAATCAACCACACTCCAAATTTCCCGCTGGGTTGAAGCACGCGGAGCGACGACAGCGCCTCGAGAATTGCGTCCTGAACGATTTCTTCGGCTCTGTTGGCGTTGGTCACGACTGCGTTCGCGGCCAGAAACGCTGCCCGCTCCCACGGCCGCACGAGGAGGATGAACGCCCCTCGATCCCCTTCACAAACCGAACGAACCAGAGTTGCCTCGATATTAACGTCGCTTTCGTTTGGCTTGATCATTCTCGTCGCCTTTAGCCACCGCCCGGGAAATACAATGAGGCTGCGGCGGTCAGCTCGCCTTAGGGCTTCGCTTTGGCTGCCACGTTCTCCCGGTAAAACGCGTTAATGTGATCCGAGACCGGAACTGCCACAAATGAGTAAGGCCTTTAAATAAGGCGTCTTGAACGGCGTCCGGCGCCGGGCCTCATTCGGCGACATCGCAAAGGCTATAAGGCATATCCGCCGCTCGTACGACCGTAACGATTGATACAAAACCGCTTTCTCGCAGGCCTCGGCGCACCCACTGAGCGCGCGTTCAAGGTCGCCAGACAGCACGGCAAGCGAAAAATCTGCCTCGGCGTATGCTGGCACTCTCGATTGCACTGAACGCGAGCGATCAAAATCGCTAAGACGATTGGCAACCTAGCGGCGCGAACAAGCCCGCGAACATAAAATAGCGCCCAAAAAGACGCTACCATGCGCGCCGGGAAAAGAAGCCGGAAGTTGACGTTAGACGCAGACGATGTGCTTATGCCCACATAGTTTGAAGCTATGGAGAAAAGTAAAGTGTGACGGGGGTGCTCGGACAGAGTTACTAACTTCGCGAAAAAACTGCGTGATCAGTTCGACGGATGATTATTTTTCGCTTTGCTTAATTTGGGCATCCTGGCACCTGATGCGGCCGATGCTTGCAGGTGGGTTTTGAAGAAACTGGCTAGAAGCCTTTGTATATGCGTTTGATACTGCTGTTTCGGCTGAACCAATCCAATCGTTCTGATCGGACGCTCCGCTTTAATCGGAATAAACTTACAACCTGGCGTGGGTTCGAATGCCATCTCAGGCATCACGGAAATTCCTATCCCAGCTCTGACCATGTTCAGTATTGTAAGAAAGCAACCACTCTCGATGTAGGGCTCCCCGCTAAAACTGGACACGTTAGTTAGGTAAGATCAGGGCCTCCACACAGGAGGCAACATGGGCAGGAAACCACGCGTAGATCGATCCGCGGAAGAGAAGTGGCAGATCGTGCAGGA
>JBEKJW010000235.1:0-7438 GCA_050011035.1 Candidatus Acidiferrales bacterium | reverse complement strand
TACGCAAAACCGCAACCGGAAGTTCAATCGTTGAAACCGCGGAACGCGAGGGGCGGCGCGTCCTGCTCGGTGCGGCGGCGCTACTTCAGTTTCAAAAGCGAATTTAGCGAACCCTGTCGATAGCCTTCCAAATCCATCGTGACGAAATTGAAACCGGCAGCTTTGACGCCCGCCGAAATCTGCGCGCCCACCGCAGGCTCGAAGCCCCGCGCGAGTTCGTCGTGCGCGATTTCAATACGCGCAAGCTCGCCGTGCGCGCGGACGCGGAACTGCCGAAAGCCAAGCGATCGTAGCGCAGCCTCGGCCCGATCGATTTTGTCCATGATTTCTGGCGTCACCGCAGTGCCGTAGGGCACGCGCGACGAAAGGCACGCAGACGCGGGCCTATCCCACGTCGCCAACCCGGCGCGCTGCGAGAGCCACCGAATTTCTGCCTTGGTGAGCGCGGCATCGAGAAGCGGCGCGAGCACATGATGCTCGTGCGCAGCGCGGTGGCCCGGACGGAAGTCGCGCGTGTCGTCCGCGTTGATACCATAGGCGATGGCTTGCGTGCCGCGCGAGCGGGCCAGCGCGTCCATGCGCTCAAAGAGCTCGTTCTTGCAGTGGTAGCAACGATCGCCGTTGTTGGCCACGTACTCCGGATTTTCGAATTCAGTGGTCTCGATGAATTCGTGGCGAATGCCAGTCGCAGCGACGAATTTCTCTGCCTCGGCGCGATCGTGCCTCGAAAAGCTGGGCGAGATCGCGGTGATAGCAATCGACCGCGCGCCGATGGCCTTATGCGCGGCCCAACCCAGATACGCGGAGTCCGCTCCTCCCGAGAAAGCGATAAACACAGAATCGAGCGCGCGCAACGAATCCAGCAGGCGCTGCTCCTTAACAAGAGCAGCGTTCGGATCGAGCTTATCGAGAACTGTGGCGGCAGCAGCGGTCATATCGGCCCGAACAAAAGTATATCGCTTAACGGGCTATTGGATCGGGCTATTGGAAATCGAGCAGAACGTCGACCTTGGCGTTCGCGGCGTCCTGCTGCAGAAAATGCCCCTGTTTGTCGTAGTGCACAGGTAGCCCGGAAAACGCAGCCTTGATGCCGTGGTCGAGAAAATCCTGGTAGACGGACTCGTCAAAGACGGCGTCGGGCGGAATGCTCCACGCTTTGCGTATACGCCGTTCGCCTTCCACGGATAGTCCGGTCAGAACGAGTTTGCCCATATGGTATTGCGGGCCCTCGTTAACGTTCGCGGAGTACGAGACACGCGCCGCCTTGTCGTCAAAGTGCGGCTGCAGGTCCAGCTTGAAATCCAGAAAGCCGCGCTGGTGATAAAAATCTTCAATGTGCTGGGTAATCAGCGTGAGTCGGTTTGCGTCGAGAGGGTCGCCGGGCTTGATGTCCACCAGGCGGTCGAGGTCATCGTCGTGGACCGCTGTATTGGCGACCCACTGGATTCCAGTCCACGTGTAGCGCGGTCCCGGCACGATGGGGATCGTGACGTCGAGCTTCGCGTCGAGAGGATTCGCGGTTCCCGCCGCGAGCTTCGCGATGGGCTGCGGAAACTGTGCGCGAAGGTAAGCCCGGCCAAGATAGAGCGGGCGGACCTGCTCGAACGTGAAAAGTTCGACGAGCGACCGCGAGTACGGCTTCCCGACAAGATCAGGGACGCGATCGGAGAGCCCGACGTCCTTCGTTGCGACATCGTCCGAGAAGTTCACCGAGTTGATGATCAGCGTCGCGTCGTCCGCGCGAAATTGCTGCACCTGCTGTCCGCTCGAAGGATCGGCAACCACCGCATGCGAGACGCGGACGTGAATCGACCGTGAATCGAGAAAATGTTCGATGGCGGTGGCGATGCTGTCGGGTACCGTCCCGCCTAACGGAGCGGTGCCGTCGAACGGCACGCCGGAGTGGCGCAGCGCATCGGTAATTTCGGCGTCAGTGGCCCACGGAAAATTATCGAAGATGACGGGTGCAGCGGGCGCGTCGATCACCGTGTAGGTGACGCGAACGCCGGTGGGAACGCTCGAGAATTTATAGCTGACGGAACTGAAAAGTCCGAGAGCGACCAGCTTGTCGGCGCCCCCTTGCAGTGCGTCGCGATCGACGGTCATTCCCGGCTTCATGCCGATGGCGGCGGCGATCTGGTCGGATTTATACCGAGTGGAACCTTCGATAGTCACCGCGTCGAGCTTTGCCGAGCCTGCCGCGGTTTGAGCGGAAACACTGCCGGTGATGCAGAGGAGCGCCGCGGCTGCTAGCAGCGCGCGGGAGACGAACTTGGGGCGGAGCATGAGCCGATTCTAGAACATTGGACGCAGGAGAGGAAACGTCCTGACGATCTACTTCGCGGGAGGCTGATCGGCCAGTTTGATGCGCAGATCCACGCGGAGGGCCGTGGGGTCCGCCTGAGGCAGAGACATAATTTTGACGTTCTTCAATCCATTACGCGCCAATTCAGGACCGAGAACCTTCGAAAGGAATTCGTTGGTGTATTCCGAGTCGTAGATGTCGCCCGGTTTGAGCTTCCAATTCTTCGCCAGAATATTGGCGACGCGCTCGCTCACGCCTTCGAACGTAATGCTGCCCATGTGGTACTGGCTGCCCTCCTTCACGGTGACAGAATAGGCGGCCAGCTTTTGCGCGTCATCCAGATCGGCGTTGGGCAAGACCTGCGCGTTGATATAGCCGTGCGAATTGTAGACGCGAACCGCGTTGCGGAAGCCGACGTCGATCTTCTCTGTGTTGGCAACTTCGCGCGCTGACATGCCAAAGGCCTTGGCGAGTTCGGTGGTCGCAATGGCTTGGTTGCCGGACCAGTTGATGCTGCTCAGCGAATATTGATCGCCCTCGGTCACAGAGAGGGTTAGCGCGACGTCGAACGCCGGACCTCTGGAGCTCGGATCGACCAGCGCGACTTTGACGGGCGCAAACGTAGCGCGCAGGTAGCCGCGCTGATGATAGAGCGGCAGCAGACCCGCGCGAGCGTAGCTTTCCACATCGAGCGCGGAATAGTTTTGACCGATCAGGCCTTTCGCGGCGTCCGCAAGCTGTTGCGCGGTCACTTTCTGTTCGCCGGAGAATGCGACAGACTTGATGGGGATCGCCGCGCCATCGATGCGGAACAGAAGCGCGCTCACGGCGCCGCCCATCGGAGCGTAGGGCATGTAGCTCACTTCGCCCGGCAAACCTTTCGAGTGAAGCAAATCTTGCAACGCTGCACGCGCCTGATTCGCGGACTCGCCGGTGACCGGAAGTTTACCCGCGGCGTAGAACGGCACGCGCTTCTTTACGGCTTCATCGAGTTCGGCCGTGGTAAACCAGACAAAATTGTCGTAAAGGCACGGCAGGACGTTCTTGGTCTCGACGACCACAATGTCGGCCGTGAGATTCGTGGCACGCGTTTCGTAGCGATAGTTCACTGAATCAAACGCACCGGATTTCGCGAGGCGATCGACCGCGGATTGCAGATCGGCCAGCGTGGTGGGCGCGCCGATTTGAAGGCCGGAGGCGCGAACCACCTGCTCCTGCGAGAACTGCGAGAGCCCCGTAACGTTGACGGCGGTCAACGTCAGTCTAGGATTCGCGGACTGGGCGTTTGTAGTCGCAGCAAAATTCAAAGCGACTAACGCGATCAGAAGCAAAGCAAGCGCCTGCGCGATTGTGCGGGCGGGCATTCCTCGTTCGATTCGGTTCGAATTCATTATCGGCGCCCTATACTCTATTCGACGGTGACGGACTTCGCCAGGTTTCGTGGTTGATCGACGTCGCATCCGCGCCGGACCGCGATGTGGTACGCCAGAAGCTGCAGTGGCACGATTTCGAGTATCGGCGTCAGAAGTTCCGGAGCGTGCGAGATCTCAATCACGTGCGTGGCTATGGGTTTTGCGAGCTTGTCGCCTTCGGTGACGATGGCGATCACGATACCGTCGCGCGCCGCGACTTCCTGCATGTTGGAGATGGTTTTTTCGTAGCGCGTCATCGACGCGGGATCGTTTTCGTCGCGCGTGGCGATCACGACGACGGGAAGATTCTCGTCGATCAGGGCGTTGGGGCCGTGCTTCATTTCGCCGGCCGGATAACCCTCAGCGTGAATGTAGGAGATTTCCTTGAGCTTGAGCGCGCCTTCCAGGGCGATAGGGTAGTGGATGCCGCGGCCGAGATAAAGAAAATCGGTGTGCCGGAAAAGGAGGCGAGCCAGTGCTTCGATCGCCGGATCGCGCTGCAGCACTTCTTCGATTTTCTGCGGCAGTCGCGTCAGCTCCTGCATGAGCTTGATGTTGTCCGCAGGCGCCAGCTTGCCGCGCGCCTGACCGAGATAAAGCGCGGTGAGCAGCAGCGCCGTGAGCTGGCACGTGAAAGCTTTCGTTGAAGCGACGCCGATTTCGGGGCCGGCGTGGGTGTAAACGGTGCCCTTCGCGTCGCGGGTGAGCATCGAGCCAACCACGTTGCAGATGCCGAGAATCTTGCCGCCTTTCTGAGCGGCCTCGCGCATGGCCGCCAACGTGTCGGCAGTTTCGCCGGACTGGCTTATCGCTATCACCAGGTCGCGCTTGTCCACGATCGGATCGCGATAGCGAAACTCGCTGCCGTAGTCGACTTCCACCGGAATCTGCGCGATCCGCTCGATCATGAATTTCCCGGCGAGCGCTGCGTGCCAGCTCGTGCCGCAGGCGATGAGTTTTATGGATTCAAACTTGCGAAATTCCTCGGGCGTGATGTCCATGTCATCGAGGAAGACCGTCCCGGTATCCTGCGAAATCCGCCCGATCAGCGTGTCGCGGACGGCGCGCGGCTGCTCGAAAATTTCCTTTTGCATGAAATGCTTGTAGCCGCCCTTTTCCGCCATGATCGGGTCCCAGGTAATGTGCTGGGGCGGGCGCGAGAGGGGCTTGCCGTCAAAATCGGTGAACTTCACGCCGGCGGGCGTAAGAATCGCGATGTCGCCGTCGGCGAGGAACACAACGCTGCGGGTGTGCTGCAGGATCGCGGGAATATCGCTTGCGACGAAGTACTCGTTTTCGCCGAGACCCACGACGATCGGCGGACCAAGGCGAGCGGCGACGATTTTTTGCGGATCACGCGTCGAGATGGCGACGAGCGCGTAAGCACCGGTCATCACCTTCACCGCCTTCATCACGGACGCCTCGAGATTCGACCCGGCTTTCGAAAATTTCTCAATCAGGTGCGCAATGATTTCGGTGTCAGTCTCGGTGACGAACTTGTGGCCTTCAGCCGTGAGCTGGTGCTTCAGCTTCAGGTAGTTCTCGATGATTCCGTTGTGCACGACCACGATTTCACCGCTGCAATCGCGATGCGGGTGCGCGTTTTCCTCGGTAGGGCGGCCATGCGTCGCCCAGCGCGTATGGCCGATGCCGTAGACGCCGTCGAGCGGCTTTGCGCGAAGCAACTCTTCCAGCTTGTGGAGCTTCCCGGGCGCTCGGCGGATGTCGAGTTTGCCGTCCAGTTGGACTACGGCGATGCCCGCGGAATCGTATCCCCGATACTCGAGACGCTTCAGTCCTTCGAGTATCAGGGGCACAACTTCCTTAGGGCCGACGTAGCCGACTATTCCGCACACGCTGGATGGCTCCTGGGAGGCGCTTCTGCAGGGAGTAAGAGCAACGGCGCCTTGAAGTAGGGTAGCACATAGGGAAGGGGGCCCTGTCGAAACTCAAAAGGCGAGTTGTTAACTCAGGCGCGGAGTTTATTAAAACGCGAAACGCGAGTTCGCCCCTAATCGACGATCTCGAAGCGGAATTCTTCCATGATGGGGTTGGTTAAGACGTCTTTGGCGATTTTTTCGACCTGCTTCTTGGCTTCGTCGCGGGAGAGCCCGTCGAGATCCAGGACGAAGAACTTGCCCTGGCGGACGTCTTTCACTCTGTCGTAGGAGAGGCCGGAGAGAGCGCGTTGAATCGTCTGCCCCTGCGGATCGAGGACGGTGGACTTCAGCATGACCCAAACGTGTGCTTTCATCGAAGAAATTATACCAGTCCGGCGGATTTTGCGGCGGCGCGAAAATCCGAAAGGTATTTTTGCTTCTGCTCCGGTGGAAGAAACGAAGTTTGATACGCCGTCTCGGCCAGCTGGACAAGTTGAGGATTTGTAAGGCCGATGGCGGCGGCTTTTGAGTAT
This sequence comes from Candidatus Acidiferrales bacterium, assembly GCA_050011035.1. Lineage (GTDB taxonomy): Bacteria > Acidobacteriota > Terriglobia > Acidiferrales > UBA7541 > Palsa-295. The sequence continues at coordinate 1,308 of JBEKJW010000235.1, read as the reverse complement.
TCCGAAAGCAAGTCGGTGTGAAAGAGCGCAGGATCATCGGTAGAGAGCGTGACGAGTATGCCGCGCTTCAAAAACGCGGGCAGCGGGTGGTCTTCGAACGCGACTTCGCTTTTAGCGAGCTGCTTAGCGAGAGCGCCGGTACACAGATTGCTCGTAGGGCAATTTTCGAGCGTGATGTGGCGCGTGATGAGCCAGTCGGCGAGGCTCTCGTCGTTCATCGCTGCGATGCCGTGGCCGATGCGTTCGGCGCCCAGCAGCGTGACGGCTTCGCGGATCAATGTAGCGCCGCCGACTTCTCCGGCGTGACACACGATACGAAGACCATCCCGGCGAGCGTGATCGAACGCCGGCCGGAAGTTCTCGGTGGGAAACGCGAGTTCATCGCCGCCCATGCCGAATGCGACGACGCCGTATTTCTGGAGGTGTCCGGCTTCGATCGCGACCTTGAGCGCTTCCTCGTGGCCGAACTGTCGCGCGGCGTCGAGAATGAAAACCATTTTGAGCCGCTGGAACGGAACGCTATCCGCGACCGAGCGAATGGCTTGCATGTTCGCTTCGATGTTTTGTGAACGACGCAGCATCACGCCGGCGGAAATTGTGACTTCGGCGTAGACCACGTTCTGCGCCACAAGTTCTTCGGCGAATTTGCGAGTGATCAGCGCGTAGTCTTCCGGCGTCTGCAAGTACGACGTGACCCACTTGAAGGTCTGCAAAAACCCAGCGCGACTTCGTGGCGCGCGGCAAGTTCCACGGCCGTCTCCGGGCGGATCGAGCCTTCCAGATGGACGTGCGTCTCCGCCTTTGGAAGTGCGTCAACGACGGTCGGGTTGCGAGGCGATGCGCTCATACTCTCTTTCATGCGGCAAAATTTTGGGCCTGCGTATTGCGTTTATTGCGAGGGCAGCTGGGGCCTGCCGGCATTAATCCAGGACGTCATCCAATAGGAGCCTACATCCGTGGCGGCGCTTGAGATTTGAGTGACGAGGATGGCTCCGGCCTGGGCGTAAAACCGGTCGTAATAGTCTTCCTTGTAGTCCGTGAGACCCGCGTGCGCGCGGCGATCCGCAAGAAGAACGGGCTCGAGCCAGGAGTGAGAGGTCAGGACCATTTCGAAAGCGTAGTCGGTGGGATCGTGAATGTAAACCGCGTCGCTCGACTTGACGAAGAAAAAAAGTTGGTAGCGATCGACAAGACCTGTGCCAAACCGTTCGTTGACGCCGGGCTGCAGCGAAATCTTTCCGTCGAAATTCGTGGTGGTGTTGAACGGGTCGTGAGCGGCGATGACGAAGTGAGCGAGTATCGCGGCAT
>JBEKJW010000234.1:0-7644 GCA_050011035.1 Candidatus Acidiferrales bacterium | reverse complement strand
GAACGGCACGTTGGTTGGCAGACCGCCGGGGCTGCGCATCCGCATTGGCATGGGCGCGAAGAAGGCGCGGAAGATGAAGCCCATGGCATCGATGAGGAAGAGGCGCTTGGGGCCGTTGGGGTAGCGCGGTACGGGCGCGTGAGTTTTGGGCGTGGCGGGGGCGAGTTTTGGTTTTTCGTTTGGCGCGGCTTTCGATGTGGCCGGCGGCGCGGCGACTGGTGCAGGCGGTTTTGTGGTTTCAACTGGCGCGGCCGGGCGCGACTTGGACTTTAGCTCTTTGGGTTTGCGGGAAGGCATGTCAGTGGGCGCCGGACGTGCGCGCGGAAATTTTAGTATAGCAGGTTGGGGTCGTGAGACTGGTGCTCTACGCCTGACGCAAAAGCGAAGAAGGGTTCTTCGCTGCGCTCAGGATGATGCGGCGTGAAGGGCTGGCCGCGCAGCGGCAAAGGCAAAGATAAGGCGAGGATGATGCTTGACTCGGTTAGTGATGGGGAATATATGTGAGGCACGTGAAATGGGGCATGGGTGTGGTGGGCGGTGGCGACGTTCGCGTTGAGATTATCGTCCGCATTAAACATATTGATTGGACAAGTCCGGTCGCGCGCCGCTTCAATCTTCAGCAACAACTTTTGCAAAATTCAAAATAGGTTCGGGGGAATTCATGAAGATGCGTGCGCGTTGTAGCGCAATCGCTATTGCGACGATTGTCGCGATAATCATGCTGGTCGGCGCGAGGAGTGCCGCGGGGCAGGCGTTTCGCGGCTCGATTGCGGGCACGGTGACGGATACTTCGGGCGCGACGGTAACGAGTGCGACGGTGACCGTGCACAACGAGGCGACAGGAGTGGACCGCATCACGCAGACCGGCATCGACGGGGGCTACTTGGTGCCGGAACTGCAGGTCGGCCTTTACGACGTGACGATCGAGTTGGGCGGCTTCCAGAAGTCGGTGACCAAGGGCGTAAGCGTCGATGTGGCCACCGAGAAGCGCGTGGACGCGGTACTGAAGCTCGGCGCGGTGTCGAACTCGGTGACGGTTTCCGGCGAGGAGGTGACGGCGATCGACACCAGCTCGAACACGTTGGGCGGCGTGCTGACGCAGAACGACGTGAAGGACCTGCCAGTGAACGGTCGCGATTACACCAAGCTGATCTTCCTGAATCCCGGAGTAACAGGATCGCCCGACCAGATTTCGGATTCACCCGGCTCGTACGGTGAATTTTCGATGAACGGCGCGCGCGGCCGTTCGAACAACTACTTGCTAGACGGCACGGACATGAACGACGGGTACCGCAACGACCCGGCAATCAACCAGGCGGGCGTGTTCGGAACGCCTTCGGCGATTCTGCCGATCGACGCGATCAGCGAGTTGAACGTGCTGTCGAACTACCAGCCGGAATTCGGGCGCAACGGCGGAGCGGTGGTGAACATCGTGACGCGCAGCGGATCGAACGAATTTCATGGCGATGGGTTCGAGTATTTCCGCAACAACGTGCTGGACGCGCGGAACTACTTCAACTTTGTGGGGCAGCCGCAGGCCGCCTTCCGCAACAACCAGTTTGGCGGATCGATCGGCGGGCCGATTATCAAAAACAAGACTTTCTTTTTCGCGGATTACGAAGGCCAGAAGGAAGGCGTGGGCGTGGTGACGCTCGCGTGCGTTCCGGATCCTGCGCAGATTTCAGCAGACCTGGCGGCGATTGGGGCCGGAAATGCGAATCAGGTCACGCAGGCACTGCTTGCGCGAAATGTCTATCCTGCGCCGAATATTCCGGGCACGTACGGGCCCGGGCTGGTAGGACAGGAAGACAGCGGATGCCCAAATGGGCCCAATGCTTCCATTACAACGCCTTCGTATAACAACCTTTCGAGCGTGATCGCAAAGGTGGATCACAACTTCGATCAGAACAATATCTTGTCCGGCCGGTATTTCTTTGGAGACAGCAAACAGAGCTTTCCGCTGGCGTTGACTGCGAGCGGCGGCCAGTTGCCGGGATTTAACACCTACACGCCGACACGCGTGCAACTGGTTTCGATTTCGTACGTGCATGTGTTTTCGCCGACGCAGGTGAATGAGGTGCGGTACGGCTGGAACCGATTCGCGGAGGGATTCTTGCCGCAGGACTTCGGATTCGATCCAGCGAGCATAGGGCTGTGCAACTCCTCGGATATCTCGTGCGAGGCGTCGGGCCTTCCAATCGTCAGCGTCAATGGATTTTCGCAGGTCGGCGCATCGTCCTCGACGCCGCGTCATCGAGTAGACAGCAACAACCAGTTCATCGACGATTTTTCGTGGAAGCTCCCGAAGCACGATTTGAAGTTTGGATTTGAATTTCGACGCACTTCAATTCAGCAATACTTCGACAAGTATTTCCGCGGGAAAATCGAATTTGACCCATTGACTGACACGAATACCGGGGCGACAGGCAACGGATCGCTGACGGCGTTATTGGAGGGGGTCCCCGACGGCGGGTTCCAATACGGCGGAAACTCGGTGCGGCACACGTACGAAAATAACTTTGGCTTGTACGCGCAGGACAGCTTCCGCATTTCTCCGCGCTTCACGTTCAACTACGGATTGCGCTGGGATTATTACGGCGTGGTGCAGGAGAAGGACAACCTGTTTAGCAACATTACGGCGCTCGATCCCACCGACGGAACCTTTACGCTGCAGCAAACCGGTACGCCGGGACTGGGCGGCCTCTATAAACCAGACTACAAAAACTTTGCGCCGCGCCTGAGCCTGGCATGGGACGTGTTCGGTTCCGGCAAAACGGTGGTGCGCACGGGCTGGGGAATGTTCTACGACGCCTTCTCGCAGGACTTCTTCCTTGGACATTTGCCGTATCCGCCGTATTTCGATCCCGGACCGGCGTACAACAACATCGGGCCGTATCCGATTTTGCCGGCGGCGGTAACGGGAACGATTTCGCCTGGCGTGCCGATCTATGGAACGCCGAGTTGCAGCGCGCTGGAGTGCGACACGTTCGCGTTCCAGCGCAACATCAAGACACCGTACATGGAGAACTACAACCTGAACATCGAGCAGGTGATCACGAACAAGATCACGCTGCAGGTGGGATACGTGGGATCGCAGGGGCATCGGCTGTTCCGGTTCGTCGATTTGAACCAGCCCGGACAGGACGCGATCACGGCGTTTGACGAATCGAACGCGCAGGCGAGTTCGTACTCATTCACCAATTCTCTGAATCAAACGTTCACGGGACCGTGCGTGACGGGAGCTACGTACACTGGAGGCCCGGGATGTATTTCATCGTATGGCGTTCCGCGCGTGTATGGAAATAACGCGTACGGCTCGTTCTACGTGATGCAGGAGCAATCGTCGGCGAAGTCGAACTACAACTCGTTGCAGGCGAGCTTGCGCGTCTCGAACTGGCACGGTATCACGTCGATTGTGAATTACGTGTGGTCGCGATCGATGGACAACGCGAGCGACGGCGAGGACTTTGAGCCGAACGCGGCGCAGCCGAACAACAGCACGATGCCGCAATTGGAATATGGGCCGTCGAACTTCAACGTGCCGAACCGCTTCACGTGGATCTTCAGCTACGAACTACCGACGATGGGGGGCAGCTGGCAGAAGTTGAAAAACGGGTGGGGCTTTGACAGCACGGCGACGCTGCAGAGCGGGCAACCGTTCCAGCTGAACTACAACTTTGAAGACGATTTCAGCGGGAGCGCGGAGGGTGACGACCGGCCGGACGTGGTTGGGCCGGTGACGTACAACAAGCAGAACCCAGCGCAATTTTTGGATCTGACTTCGTTCGCGCTACCGTGCAGCATCACGTCGATCGCGCAGACGCCCGATCCGGTGGGGACGGGGCCGACCGATTCGGCGCAGGATTGCATCCCGGGCACGCGTCACTTCGGAAACGAAGGACGCGACTCGCTGCACGCGACGCCGTTCAAGCAGTGGGACTTCGCGATTTACAAGAACACGAAGCTGACGGAACGGATTGGGATGCAGCTGCGGGCGGACTTTTTCAACCTGTTGAACCACCCGAACTTCTCGAACCCGTTCCTGCCGAATTTCATCGCGGACCCGGGATACAACGGCTCGCAGATTTCGAATGGGCGTGAGACGGGGACGGGATACTTGCCGATCACGGCGACGGGTGACGTCGGTATTGGCAACCCGTTTCTGGGCGGCGGCGGGCCGCGCGGGATTCAACTGGCGGCGAAGTTCACGTTCTAGGGCTAGGCTAGCGGCGCAACCTTATAAGTGAGCTTTGGGAGGACCCGGCGGCCTCGGTAGACGAGAGGTGCCAGGTCTTTTCATTTGTGGTCGGGCGGACCTGGGCGCTGTGCGGGTGCCGGGAGGAATGGAGTGCGTAGTAAAGCCTTGATTTGCTAGGCTGTGAGGCTCATCGGGGCGCTGGCCGGGGCTTGGCCTGCCGGGGGCGGCGGTGAGGGCGTGGCATGCTGCGGGATGGGCGGGCGAAGAGTTGGCGCAGCGGTTGGCGTGCCGGGCGAGCTATGTCATGCGTTTGAAATATTTTAGCGGGGCGCGCGTATCAGCTTATGGAGAGACGGAAGGCCACAGGGGAGATGAGCGCCGCGGAATTAGCGGATGTGGTCGAGCGCGTTCGGGCCGGAGACGGCGAGGCGTGGGGCGAGCTTTATCGCCTGTACGCGCCGGCGATGTTCCGGTTCTGCCGGAGAGCGTTGCCGACGCGCGAGGATGCGGAAGACGCGACGACGGATATTTTCATGAAGGTGCGGCAAAAACTCGGGACCTACGATTCGGCGAGACCTTTTCAGGCGTGGCTGTACAAGGTGGCGAGCAATCACTGTTGGGACATGTTGAGGCGGCGGAGAATCCGGCAGGATCTGGAGACGGGCGACCTGGAAACGCTGCCGCTCGAACATCCGGACCCGAGCGCGCTGGAAAAAATGCAGTTCGATCACGATAGCAAACAGGTGCGTGCGGGCCTTGCGAAAATGCCGGACCGCGCGCGCATGGTTCTGGTGCTGCGGTATTACTCGGACATGAGTTATGACGAAATCGCGGACACGCTGGGAGTGCGGCGCGCGTTTGTGGGAGTGCTGCTGCTGCGCGCGCGGCATCAATTGCGAGAAATTCTAGGCGAGAGCGGAGGAGCGAGCATGCTCGGCGCCACAGCAGGCGGGAAACCATGACGCACTTTGACGAAATGACGGCGCTGCTGTACTTGGAGAATCAGCTGCGGCCGGAAACGGCGGAGACGGTGAGAGCGCACGCGAGCGAGTGCGGCGAGTGCCGCGATTTGCTGGCAGCGCTGAACCGCGAATCGATCTGGCTGCGCGAGTCTCTCGAGACGGACGACGAGATGGTGCCCGCGAGCCTGATCCAGGTACCGGAAAAAGGATCGGCGCCGTGGGGATGGATCGCGGCCCTGGCGCTCGGGATCGGCGGCGCGTACACAGTGTGGAACGGATTCATCGAGCCGTGGCGCGCGCAGGCCGCGGAAGCGGGCTTCACGCAAGGGAATTTGCTCACGATGCTTTTCTTCAGCGGTGCGTTCTGGAAAGGATGGGATGCCATGCGAAGCATGATCGAATTCACGGCGTTGGCGACGGTGGGAATTTTGGTGCTCTGGCTGGTGCGAAAGCACATCACGCGAGTGGCGCCGGCAGTGGTGGCGATGGCCGGAATGACGCTGGTCGCCGCGCTAGCAGCGCCGACGGCGAGCGCCGGACAGGTGGAGCACGGACAGCCGAATTACACGCTGCCTGCCGATCAAACGGTGCACACCGATTTGATTGTGTTTGCGGATACGACACGGATCGAGGGCAACGTGGACGGCGACGTGATTGCGTGGTCGCGAAGTGTGACGGTGACCGGACACGTGAAAGGCGACGTAATCGCGTTCGCGCAGGAACTACGCGTGGAAGGGCCTGTGGGCGGAAACGTCCGGGGATTCGCATCGACGTTCGATTTGAATTCGACGGTGGAGCGCAACGTTTCGGCGTGGGTCGGAAACATTGATTTCAGCCAAAGCGGCAAAGTCAACGGCTCGATGATTCTGGGCACGGGCGACGCGATACTGGAAGGATCGGTGGGCGGGGATTTGCAGGCCTATGGCGGCGAGTTCGACGTGAACGGACCGATTGGACGCAACCTCTACATTCGAGCGGGACATCTGCGATTTGGGCAGCGCGCCGATATCGCAGGCACGGCGACGTATCACGGACGGAATCAGGCGACGGTGGCCGGGGGCGCAAAATTCGCGAACCCGCTGCAGACCACGATTATTTCGGAAGACTACGGTAATCGGTACACGACGCTAGGCTACTACTGGCACCAGGTGCTGCGTTGGGGCGCGAGCTTTGTGTTCGGACTTGTGCTGTTGCTGCTGGCGCCGGTGTTTTTCTTCGACGCTTCGAATGCGCTGAACCGATACGCGCCCTCCATTGGATTCGGAGTGTTGTTTTTATTCGCGGTGCCGATCGCGGCGATTCTGGTTTGTTTCACGATCGTGGGATTGGGAGTAGGTGTCTCGACGATTATGGTTTGGCTGATCTCGATGTACGCGGCAAATGTGATCGTAGGCCGCTGGGTGGGCGAAAAGATACTGGGCGCGGGCGAGCCGGGAATGGGCGCAGCGCTGGGGCGGCTGGCGCTCGGACTTCTGATTCTGAGGCTGATTTCGATGCTGCCTTACGTGGGCGGGTGGGCGATGTTTGCGGTGGTGATCTGGGGCATCGGCGGGATGGTGCTAGCGGTGAGCCGGCGTTTGCACCAGCACGCGCCGGCAGCGCTGTCTGTGGCGGCGTAGGACACAACGTTGCATGCGGCGTTCGGCGCAGGCAGCACAGACTGACAGTCTATGTTACAGCTCGCTGCACTCGCCTAGATCAGATGACGCCGAGTTTTTTGCCGACTGTGGCGATAATGTCGGCGGCGCGTTCGAGGTCGGCGCGCTTGTGAGTTGCAGTGACGATGGTGCGCAGGCGGGCTTTGCCTTCGGGAACGGTTGGATAGCCGAGCGCACCGCCTTCCGCAAATAATTCCCTCGAAAATTGAAAGGCTTTGGCGCCGTCGCCGACCATGATCGGCGTGATGGGCGTTTCGCTCTTGCCTGTGTCGAATCCGAGTTTCTTCAGCTTGCGTTTGAAAAACTTCGTGCTGGCCCAGAGTTTCTTGATGAGCTTCTCGCCTGCCTCGGAATCGAGCAGCTCGAAGGCGGCCTGGCAGGTAGCGGTGACTGAAGGCGGATGAGAAGTGGAGAACAAGAACGGCCGCGCGCGCATGTAAAGAAATTCGATGAGGTCTTGCGAGCCGCAGACGTAGCCGCCGATGGAGCCGATGGCTTTGCTGAGCGTGCCGACCTGAATATCGACGCGACCGTGGCAGCCTGCATGGTCGATCGTGCCGCGGCCATGCGAGCCGAGGACGCCGGAGGAGTGCGCGTCGTCAACCATCATGATGCAGTTGTACTTTTCGGCGAGGTCGCAGAGGGAGGGGAGGTCGGCGATGTCGCCGTCCATGGAGAAAACGCCGTCGGTGATAAGGAGCTTTTTGCCGGGCCAGTCTTTGGTTTCTTGCAAGACGCGCTCGCAATCGGCGGCGTCCTTGTGCTTGAAGACTTTGATGGTGGCGCGGGACAAGCGGCAGCCGTCGATGATGGAGGCGTGATTGAG
>JBEKJW010000233.1:0-7140 GCA_050011035.1 Candidatus Acidiferrales bacterium | reverse complement strand
AAATTCGCACATGGCGATTCGCGCTGGTGAACTCGGCATTCCCGCAGTCATCGGAGCCGGCGAAAGCCTATTCAAGCAGTGGCAGAGCGCCCACAAGCTTTGCCTGGACTGCTCAAACCAAAAGGTCCTGGTCATCGCATGAAGCTTGTTGCCGTGACTCAGCGGGTTGCTGTTGTCCCGTCGTATGGCGAGCGGCGTGATTGTTTAGACCAGACCTGGGCCAAGTTTTTACGGGCCTGCGGATTGCTTCCTCTCCTGCTGCCAAACGTAGCCGAAGTGGCGCTCGCGTTGTGCGAAAGTGTCGCTATCGCTGGCTTGATTTTTACCGGTGGTAACGATCTCGCAGGACTCGGTGGCGACGCGCCCGAACGAGACGAGGTTGAGGATTCGTTGCTGAAAATGGCGGAGAAGGACCGTATACCGGTTCTGGGTGTATGCCGAGGAATGCAAACGATCCAGCAAAGTTTTTCGGTCGAGTTGCGCCGCGTCGAGGGGCATGTGACAGCCCACCAGGTCATTCAAGTCGACGGGCGGTCAAGGCACGTCAACAGCTATCACAATTTCGCCGCCTATGATTCGCGGCCGCCCTTGGACGTATGGGCCATCGCGCCCGACGGTGTTGTAAAGGCGGTTCGACATTCCAGAAAGCCGATCACGGGAATCATGTGGCACCCGGAGCGATGTGCCCCGTTTTCTCCTGACGATATCGCACTTTTCCGGCAAGTATTCGAGGTGCAGTGATGCGCGCAGTCATTCTCGCGGCCGGCCGCGGCAGCCGTATGGGGGGCGTTGGCGATAACCGCCCGAAATGCCTGGTCGAATTGAACGGGAAGCCCTTGATTGCCCTGCAGATGGCGGCGCTTCGACGAGGTGGAGTGAACGAGATCGGTGTCGTTCGCGGCTATCGAGCCGAGATGATCGAATTTGAAGCGCTAACTTATTTCGCCAATCAGCGTTGGGCGGAAACGAACATGGTGATGTCGCTCGCCGCCGCCTCCTCATGGCTGCGTTCCGGACCCGTAATCGTCAGTTACGCTGACATCTTCTATCGCAGCGAACTTATACGAGGGCTCGCCGCCACTCCCGGCCAGTTGGTGATCACTTATGACCGAGCCTGGCGCCAGTTGTGGACTCGTCGCTTCTCCGATCCGCTTGCTGACGCGGAAACGTTCCGGATCGATGAGTCGGGCCAATTACTCGAGATTGGCGGCAAGACGAAACGGATTGAGGAGATCGAGGGTCAGTATATGGGCGTCTTGAAATTCACTCCCGAAGCATGGACGAAAGTTGAGTTACTACTCGCCAATCTTGACCCGCACACGCGGGACCGCCTCGACATGACCGGACTGCTACGTCGACTGCTTACCCAGAAGGAGTTTCCGATCCGTACGTTCGGCACGGATGCCAAATGGGGTGAAGTCGACGCTCCGGGAGATGTCGAACTTTATGAAGAGATGGTCAAAAGCGGAGAACTCCCACTCGAAGAGGGACTTTAGGAGCCAAGTTCCGTGCACGCAGCCGACGTTTGATTCGCGCACCTGTACCAAAAAAGATTTGAGTTGGATTTGAATCGCGAGCAGGAGGAAGGGATTGCCAGTCATGATGAAACACGGAGATTTTACGGGGTTGGCGGGAAGCTACGCCAAGTATCGGGCGGGTTACGCGCCACAGGTCACAACTGCGATCCTTTCTTATGCCGGAACTGAGCTATCGAAGACTGATGCCGCCGACGTCGGTGCCGGAACCGGAATTTGGACGCGCATTCTCGCGGATCGCGGGTTGCATTCCGTGGTTGCCGTTGAGCCCAACGACGACATGCGCGGACAAGGAATCAAGACGTCTCGAGGCACGATCATTCGCTGGCAAAAGGGTTCGGCGGAGGCCACCGGCTTGCCGGACGGTTCAGCGGATCTTGTCAGCATGGCATCGTCGTTCCACTGGGCCGATTTTGATAAGGCATGCGCGGAATTCCACCGCATTCTTCGACCCGGCGGTGTATTCGTTGCTTTGTGGAATCCGCGCTTGATCGAATCCAACCCGCTTCTTGTCGAAATCGAGGCCCAAATCACGCGGATCAAGCCTGATATTCGGCGCGTATCGTCCGGCCGGTCCGGCATCACCGAGCGGCTAACAGAAATGTTGAGCGGCAATCCACTGTTCAAAGAGGTCCTTTACCTCGAGGGCAGGCATATCCAGCAACAGACACCGGAGCAATATCTTGGTGCGTGGCGTTCCGTGAACGATTTACAGGTGCAGCTGGGACCCAAATTATTCGAGGAATTTCTGGATTGGACGCAGAAACGCATCTCAACTGTGAAATCGATCGAAACGACCTACTTGACCCGGGCCTGGGCGGTCCGTCGTGCCTAGGAGCCTTGTGATGCGGAACCGTTTTCGATAAGTCGAACAGGACACTTCAAGCAATGTGAGTCAAAGTTTGCGCACACCCGTTTTACGACGGGTTGAGGAGACTCTGACGCCGCCAGCTCCGCGATTTCCCACCTCTTCCATCAAAAGCTGACGGTAGAGTTCAAGCGCAGCGGCGATCCAAGTACGGAAGCTGACCGGATCGCGAACGGCGCCGGCTGAATCCTGACTCGGGTCGTCAACAGACCCAAAATATGCTCAACCTAGGCTCCTGGGTTGTAACCGATTTTCTCAATCCGTCTTGTTGTGTCGGCATCCAGGCCTTTGATGAAGTCCCTGAATCGAGGAACTTTTTCCATAACAGCCAAGTAGCCATAAGGCTTGCTTTTCGGAGGGTCGATACGTAAACGGCTCACATCAAGATCAACCGACATAACTTCAACGATCTTGGAAAACTCCTTTAACGGATCGATTGCGAAGTTCTCAAACCGTAAGGACAGCGTCGCCGCCTGGAGATAAAGCTCCGTTTCCTCAATAAATTCCTTGAAAGACAAAAATCGCGATCCTGGCACGGCCCTGAAAAAATTGGGGTCCCCTTCGGCAAAAGCCTTGAACTCAAAAAAATCCTGCTCCAAACCGGCGCATAGTTCGTCTGTATTCTTAAAAACCTGCGAGATACTCGGAATAAAGATGTTGTCGCGAAGATAGGTTCGCCACCAAACCCAATTTGTCAGCAGCGAGTCGAGAGGATGACGATAGACAAAAATCAAGTCGGCGGTTCTGGCCGTGACCGCCTCCAATATAAGACTCGTTACAGCTGGCACCACTTGAAAGCGAGAGGGATGCTTTATTGTGGCATGTCCGCTGTGGATCAGAGATGTCGGACCTGAATGGGGTCGAAGCCCGTGCCTAAAATATTTCGCCCTTTGTCCGATGTTCTGTTGCATCACTTCATTGAGATACATGCGTCCACTCCCGAAGAGTCCAATCAGATAAGCCGTTCGGTCCTTCCCCGGACTGTGAATTTTCCAATACCAATCCTTTTCTGCCAAACGGTAGTCCAAGCCCCGCAGTTGTCTGCGGGGGGATTTTCGTGCGAATTTGATCAGTGTCTCTAGCACCTGCAACTGGCTCCAGCGCCAATAGGTCAGTTGGGTGATGCCAGCTTCCTTACACGCTTGCGGGGCAGTTTTCTTTCCGTCCCTGATTTCTAATTCGATCTGCCGCAGCAGCGTCACGATCTGCTCCGGCGAATATTTCGTCACTGGCATGACAGTTGTCCCCTCAGGTGAGTGCTGTCTTATTTCACCCGACCGAAAAATCCCCGTTTATAGGGCTTCGAGATACTCCAGATCGAAGCAATTGCTGCTGCCGGAATGGACAAGTTCCACCTCAAACGTACGGTGCATGAGCGAAATTAAACCCGACGTAGGACCGAGCGGCGTTGCTCGGTGCTTCGCGCGTTTCGCGAGTGCACGTGTATCGAGTTTCGATGGGCTCGTCGAGCGCGCAGGAGCCGTCGCTTGCGAATCCCGGCTGGGGTACAGCTCTAAGATTGACTGCCGTGGCGACGTCGAGCGCTCCATGATTGTCGAGCGTGAGGTCCGGTACTTCGGGAGCCTCCGCCGTCTCAAATCTAATTTACACTGTCTTAACTTCATAATGAGTATACTCACTTCCTGCGTCTCGCGCTGTGGTCCAACGCAGTATCATCTCACTGCTCCGTTAAGTCGCTCCTGCGTGCGGAATTGCGCTAGAAGGCCAATTAACTCCCGCGAAAGGTGGGGACCGCAGGCCAGAAGGCCAGGCATGCGAGTGGTTCTCTGATTAAAGCGGATCGGAGAATTGTCGATGCTGCGGATGATTCCGCCAGCACATTCAATCAAGGCTACTCCAGCAGCGATGTCCCATTCACTCTTGGCCGCGAATGTCCACGTCGCATCGGCCAGACCTGCCGCGACGAGGGCGAGTTTATAGGCGACTGATCCCAAGGTTTTCGTCACGAATGGGGCGTGACTGAAACGGTTCCACTCTCCCCGTTTTACTTCGCTGCGGCTGGCCAGAACCACTGCGTTAAGCAGATTGCGGCGATTCGTCGGCCGAACAGGGCGCCCATTGAGGGTGATTCCTTGACCCACAGCACCCAGGAACAACTCTCGAGTCGTGGGATTGTAGACGCCTCCCGCTACCGCTTTTCCGTTTTCCACGAGAGCGACAGAAATGCACCATTCAGGAATTCCAGCGACGAACTCCCGCGTGCCGTCTAAAGGATCTACGACCCAGACTCGGTCGTTCTGGAGGCGTGACAAGTCGTCGAGACTTTCCTCCGAGAGCCACCCTTCGCCATGTCTCTTTAGGGCCTGGCGCAAGATCCGATTCGCAGTCCGGTCAGCCTCTGTAATCGGATCATCGCCGGCTTTGAACTCCGGTACTACATTGCCCGGGATGAATGAGGAGATGGACTCGGCAGCGGCTTGGAGGGCGTTCTGAATACGTCTAACGATTTCCGGACCTGAGTCAACGGGCATCGAAATGTTACAGCACTGTTAATGCCAACATTGTCAGAGACAATTGCGTCTAAACTGCTCTGTTTTTATTGCCTACGGACTAATGTATAGGGATTAAGCGACTTGTGGGAAAAGATTTCCCGTAAATGCGCAACGCCTTCCACGCAAGCTCGGCTCGCTCTACAGCTTGATCCCCGGATGTTCTCCAGGAATTGGCGCCCACCTGTTCGCATTAGCTTCTTTTGTGCTACACGCAGGAGCCCCGACCAAGCTTCGCCTCTTCTTCGCCTTGGCTCTCGACCAAGTGAGACCGCGATGTGCAATCGGGCCGGTTCATACGGCATTTACCGGATTGCTTGCGCTCGAGACCGCCCCTAGCGTTTCCCCGGACGATCCACTTGGACCGCCGAGCGGAACCGGAAAAAGCTGTCGGCCTCGCTCAAAGCCCCACCGCCGGTGGGACTGTGAGAGAATGTCGCTACTCAAGTTCGTACTCCGAAGCGCTCACCGGTACCGCTTTTCTCAAATAAGAGAGACGATGGTTAAGGATTTCGTCGCCGACGATTCGAGTGCGATGCGAGCTGCTATTCAAATATTGCTCGAAAAGCAGCCGGACATCCGCGTCGTTGGCGAGGCTGCGGACTATGACCGGACGTTCAGACTCTTGGCCGGCAAGGAGCCGGATGTTTTAATTTGCGATCTCCTAATGCCTTCAGGTCCAAAGTCTCAACCGATTCATGTGGCGGAGCTGGCGCGTGCGTGCAAGTGCGCAGTGATCGCGGTTACATTCGCGGTGCCGGACGCGGGAGTAAGGCGGGCGGCTGAGCGACTCGGTGCATTTCGGATTCTCGACTTAACAACTCAATTTGCGACGTTGGTGGCCGCGGTGAGGGAAGCGGTCGAGGGGAGCTCGAGCAGTGCCCGCGCTTGATGAGAAAGCTGATCGCGGCCTCAGTTTGCTTAAATAGCCCTCTCAGCGGGTCCTTCCGACGGCGGTATCGATTCTTGTGTAAAGCGCACGGCGACTTGTCCGGATGCCGCTGCCAGCTCAACTGGTCGAGGCAACACTTTCTAATCGGCTGATCCGCCGACACTTTTCCCAGGGAACCGATCTGTTTGGCGGACGCGGTTAAAACAAATCTGGACACGGTTCGAGGGTCTGGTCCACTCCGCGTTTTTAGCTTTCGTTTTCAACGCGTGCGCGTCGGAGCTTAATGTTGCTTCGACGAATGACAATCCCGGACAATTTGCTCAAGTCCGGTGCAAATACCAATTCCCGTATACGATCGCGCCGGCGCTATACAGCTTCGCGTGCAGGATTTAGGTTGATAGGGGCGGTGGATCGTTCTAATCGGCCGGTTTGCGCGAGTGCGTGAGCAGTTTCAAATGTGACGGAGCCCGATGATAATCATCGCGTCGCCGAGAGATCCAAACCCGCGGCTTCTCTTCCAGCCAGCGTCGTAATCGCGACCAGAATCGCCACGATCACGACGGTCCACGCCAACACCGGCGCATATTGCCCTGCGTAATGCTTCTCCGCCAGCGACGCCTGTAACACCGCATTCTTTGATGCGAAAAGATTGCCGAGTTGGTACGCCAATCCAGGAAACGTCGCCCGTACCGACGGTGGTGAAAGCTCGTTCAAATGTGCCGGAATCACGCCCCACGCTCCCTGCACCATGAACTGCATGAAAAACCCGCCGAGCGCCAGCATGTGCGCCGAGTGCGAAAACGCCCACAGCGGAATCATCGGAATCGTGCACAGCGCCGCGAACACAATCGCGCGCTTTCTCCCAATGCGCTCCGACCACGCGCCAAACGCGATCCCGCCCAGGAGCGCGCCAATGTTGTAAACGATCGCCACAAGGCCAATCGTGCCCGGCGAAAAACCACGATTCTTCTCGAGGAAAGTCGGATACAAATCCTGCGTCCCGTGACTGAACGAATTGAACCCGAACATCAGCAGCATCAGAAACAAAAACGTCCCAAGGTGAGCGTACGTTCCCTTCAACTCCGTCTTAGTCCGCTGCTTTACGTCCTGTCCGCTCACCCACGCCGGTGACTCATCCACCTTGCTTCGAATATGGATCACCAACAACGCAGGCAGTGCGCCGATCATAAACATCCCACGCCATCCAACGTGCGTGAAAAGCGTGCCGTACAGAATCGCCGCCAGCAGGTAGCCAACGACGTACCCCTCCTGCAAGAGCCCCGAAAAAAATCCGCGCCCTTCCTTCGGCAGCGTCTCAAATGCGAGCGCTGCGCC
>JBEKJW010000232.1:0-7142 GCA_050011035.1 Candidatus Acidiferrales bacterium | reverse complement strand
ATTATTGCGATACATTAATTGTCAGAGAGGGCAAGAACATGGCGAACGTCCTAGACAAGGGCAAGCAAGTTCAAATCATCGCGGCGCTGGCGGAAGGCTCTGGAATACGCCAGATTGAACGCATGACGGGAGTTCACCGCGACACGATCATGCGCTTGGGCGTTCGCGTCGGAAAAGGCTGCCAATCGCTCCTAGACGCCAAGATGCGCAATCTGACGTGCGGACACTTGCAGATGGATGAACTGTGGGGATTCATTGGCAAGAAAGAAAAGCATGTCCGCTCGACCGATGACCCGACGAAGGGCGATGTTTGGACCTACTGCGCCATCGACTCCGATACCAAACTGGTCCCGTCCTTCAAAGTCGGAAAGCGCACGCATGAAACCACGAACGCCTTCGTCGAGGACTTGGCTTCGCGCCTCAACTGCCGCGTGCAGCTTTCGAGCGATGCAATGCCCTCCTACGTGAATGCGGTAGAACAGGCATTCGGCGCGAATGTGGACTACGCGCAGATCATCAAGGTGTACGAAAGCAGCGCCGCAGACGCGGAAGTGATTCGGATGGATAAGACGGCATACGCTGGCCTTCCCGACATGCACCGCGCTTCCACGAGCCACGTTGAACGGCTGAACGGTACGACGCGCCTTCACATGCGCCGCTTGTCCCGTCTCACCTATGCATTCAGCAAGAAGCTGGAAAACTTTGAAGCGGCTGTGGGCCTTCATTTCGCGTACTACAATTTTGTTAAACGGCACAGCGCAGTACGCGCAACGCCGGCGATGGCAGCGGGAATTGAACGCGACTTCTGGACCGTGAAAGATTTGGTGGAGGCTGCATGACTTTCGAGCACAAACTCTCCGCCAATCTCACGGAGATCAAGGCCGTCGTATTTGAATGCGTAACGTGCAACGCGCGCATCGCCATTCCGGTTGAAGTTCTAAGCAATCCGCCAAGCCAATGCCCGCAGGGACATGCTTGGGATTGGAATTTTTCAGATTCAGGGCATTCCAATCCAGTTCCGGTGAAGGCGTTCTTGGGTGCGCTCAAATTCCTACGCAACCCGATGATCGAAAAAACTGGATTTCGGCTTTTGCTCGAATACGAAATGCCGACTGCCAACAGTCATGGCCACTAAACACATCGCAGAACTGCGAGACGTGATTCACCGTTTGCATGGTGGCGAAGCGCGTCACGTTGAAAGCGTGCCAGTGAAGGAAACGTATCAAGGAAAGACTGTTTGGGAAGGAATTGTGGAAGTGTTCGAGCTACGCGGCCACCCCAAAGCCCAAAAGGTCTATGCATGGTCGCACAATACCGACGATCCGGCGAAGCCAAAACGCCACGTAACCGTGCTTCATGTCCATCCAGTCATATCGCCGATTCTTGCCGTGCGAGCAGCCATCGTTCAGGAGTTTAGAAATGCCGAAGCAGAAAATTAAGAAAGCTGGTCGCCCACCTTTGCCGAAGGGCGAAGCGAAGGCCAAGACACTGCACACGCGCCTCACAGCTTCGGAGTGGAAAGCATATGAAGCTGCCGCGAAAGCCAAAAATCAGAGCGTTTCAGATTGGATTCGGAGCACGTTGAATGCCGCAGTCTGATGAGCGTCTTTTCAAATTAGGACACTACCAATTGGGCTTGGGGTGACTTTTGGCTGCGTTTAGGGGGATTTTCGGAGGTGGTGGCGGTAATTGTGCTCGCGGGCCGGCCGCCAGGGAGGGCCCGCGAGCGGGGCTGGGCTACTTTTTCGAGATTACGCCGCAGGCGATGCGAGGCGGCGCGCTGTCAGAGACGGTTTTGGCGACATCGTGAATCACGATCGAGGTGCCCCCGTTGGTGAAGACGGAGTTCGGCTCGTCACCCATGGTGACACCAGGGGCGATCACGGTGACGTGGGCGGTGCCGTTTCCGGCGACGGTGAGCTCAAAGTGCGGGATGTCACCCGCCATGGGGCCCATCGAGCCGTCTGCACTTGTGCCGTGCAGTGGGTTGAAATGCGGTCCAGCGGATTTGAAGTCCGGCGCTTCACACTTCGGAAATTCGTGAATGTGCATGAGGTGCTGGCCCGGCGGAAGATTTTTGATATCGAGCGTGATCTTCACGCCTTTGGGCGCTTCGCTGAGCACGGCAGTGCCGACGGGCTCGTTCGCCGCGTTGATGATCGTCACCGTGACGGGCTTTGCGGCGCTTACGGGCTTGACGGCGTTTTGTGCGAACGCGGGAGCGGCGGAAAATGCGAGCAGGAGCAGCGCGGTCGTCGTTGCCTTCATAGTGTTCTCCGTTCGTCGTTTCGATTCAAGGTACCGGCGTCGGCCGGAGCGGCTAGCTACAAGGTGAGTCTGGCATAAGGATGACGGGTGATTTGTCGTGGCGATGTAAAGGTTTTGGGGATGTGCTCAAAGAATAGCGCCGACGGTAACTGCATTTTTCACGTGCAGTAACACATTGATGGAGCGGGGGTTATCGTGCGGGAACTAGGCGTAGGCTTGGCGGCAGGTTTCGTGTTCGCGGCAAGTGCGAGGGCAATTCGTCTTATCGACGAGGATGTAGTTGTGGCAGCCGGCACAGATCACGCCGTAGATCGTCTCGGTGAACTGTTCGTGTGAGGTGGCGGCTTTGTGTTCGGTGCGAGCTTGTTCGCGGCTGATGGCCATCGTAAGTCCATCTTAACCTGAAATTCGAGAGCGTGAAGACGTGCCGGTGAGGCATGGTGGTTCGTAGGCGCGGGTGCGACGAGTGTGATAATTTTCATCGCCCGGCGTGCGAGACGGCTGACGGTGCGCGTTCGGCGTCATCGTGCATTCGAGGAACTCATGAATCCTTTTGGAAATTTGGGAGTTGGTGCGGCGATTGTTTGCGTCGCGGTGTGCGCAATGACGAGCGCTGCAGCGCGCGGGCAAAGCGCAAAGGGCAAGAGAGGCGCAGCAATGGCGCCTGACGCGTCTCCTGCGCCAACGGCGAAGGGCAAGTGGACCCCGGAGGACGTGGTCTACCAGGAGGACGCGGGCTCGTTCGACATTTCGAAGGATGGGCGCTCGGCGGTGTGGGTGAAGTCGACGGCGGACAAGGAGAAGAATGAGCGCGTCGGGAATTTGTATCTTTCGAGTTTGACCGAGCAGAAGGAAGTGCAACTGACGCGCGGGGCCGATCAGATGTCGCAGCCGCGCTGGTCGCCATCGGGGACGTACATCGCATTTCTGAGTACGCGTGCGCTACCGAAGCCGAATCCGAAGGCGGATTCGACGCAGCTGTGGCTAATCAACGCGGCGGGTGGCGAGCCGTGGCCAGTGACGGAGTCCGAGCGCGGGATCCGGCAATTCGAGTGGATCGACGACGACACGATTTTGTTCAGTGCGGAGGAAAACCCGTCGCTCTACGACGCGAAGATCAAGGAGAGCAAGGACGATTCGAGCGTGGTGGACGACGCCGCGCATGCCGCGCCAGTGCGGCTCTTCGAGCTTTCGATCAAGGACAAGAAGATCAAGCGAATCACGGACAACGACGATTGGATCGAAGAGTTCGAAGTTTCGCGCGACAAGACGAAGGTGGTGATGAGCGCGGAGCGGGAGTTGAGCTACGAGTGGGATCAGAAGACGCCGCCGGCTACATACCTCGTGAACCTGACCACCGGAGAACGGAAGCAGCTATTCGAAGGCGAGAGAATCGTGCCGAGTACTTTTGTATGGGCGCGCGACAATTCGGGGTTCTACGTGATCGCGCCGTATTCGAGCGATCCGAAATTTCTGACGGCTACGGTGGAGCGCCTGCATTTTTACGACATCGCGTCGGGCAAACGGACGGAAGTGAATCTCGACTGGGACCGCGGGCTGGGCGGATCGTTGCAGTCGACGGACGACGGGTTCATCGCCCTACTGGCAGACGGCGTTTACACGAAAACGGCGCGTTACACGCGGCACGGTTCGACGTGGACGCGCAAGTCGGTTACCGGCGATCACGAGCGGCACTATTTCGCAAGCGTGCTGGGCGACGACGGGAAAACGCTCGTGTTCCGCTATTCGACGGCGAGCCTGCCGACGCAATTTTATCGAGCGCGCCTCGACGGAACGAAAATCACCGGCGAGAAACAGATCACAGATTTGAATCCGGCGTTCAAAGAAAAGCCGATCGCAAAGACGGAAGTGATTCACTGGACCGGCGCCAACGACGAAGAGGTGGAAGGCATTCTCTACTATCCCGACTCGTATAAGGCGGGCAGTGCGTATCCGCTGGTCGTGGCGACGCACGGCGGCCCGGCGGGAACGGATCGAGACGAGTGGAGCGAGCGGTGGGCGTACGCGCCGAACTTGATGACGCAACGAAACGCGTTCGTGCTGAAAACGAACTATCACGGCAGCGCGGGCTACGGGCTGAAGTGGGTCGAATCGATCTGCTGTGGAAATTATTACGATCTGGAAATTCCGGACATCGAGCGCGGCGTGGATAACTTGATCGGGAAAGGGCTCGTCGATCCCGACCATATCGGCGCGATGGGCTGGTCGAACGGATCGATTCTGTCGATTGCGCTGACGGCGACGAATCCCGACCGCTATAAGGCGGCATCGGTCGGCGCGGGCGACGTGGAGTGGCTGAGTGACTGGGCAAACGTCGATTTCGGCGAATCATTCGATCACTATTACTTTGGAAAATCGCCACTCGAAGATCCGGAGCTTTATATCAAGAAGTCGCCGCTCTTTAAAATGGATCAGGTGAAAACGCCGACGTTGATTTTTTTTGGGACGATCGACCGGCAAGTTCCCACCGAGCAGGGCTGGACGCACTATCGCGCGCTCTACACGTACGGAAAAGCGCCGGTGAAATTTATTTTGTTTCCCGGTGAAGCGCACGGGCCGCGCAAGCTGACGCACCAGATGCGGAAGATGGACGAGGAGCTGGCGTGGTTCGACAAGTATTTGTTCAAGATCAACCCGCCGGAGAACGAGGCGCTGAAGAAGGATTCGCCGCTGGCGACGGCGCTGGCACGGCGTTCGGTGCGAAAGGACGGCGCGTTTTACGGCGTCGGCTGGGCGCCGGAGCAAAGCGGCGAGACGGTGCCGGCGGCGACGCTGATCCCCGAGACTGTGAAACGCGGATCCATTTTGCTGGGACGGTTTGAGGTGACGCGCGAGCAGTACGCGGCGTTCGACAAAGATTACAAGGTGACGCCGGGCACGGAAAACTATCCGGCTAACGGAATTACTTTCGAGCAGGCGCAGGCGTATTGCAAATGGCTGAGCGATTTGACCGGCGAGACGTACCGGCTGCCGACAGAAGCCGAGTCGGCCGACTGGTACAAGAATCGCGCCGGAGAAAACACGCTCGATTATTGGGCGGGCTACACACCGAATCCCGAAGACGCGAAGCGGCTGCAAGATAAAGTGAATGAACTCGCGGGCGATGCGCCGCTGCTGCTGGAGGTCGGTCGATTCAGCGGGCAGGGTGATGAGGGACAGGATCTGGCTTTTGACCTGGGTGGAAACGTGGCGGAGTGGGTGACGACAGCGAACGGCACGGGAAAGACGGTGGGCGGGAGCGCGGACCGTCCGGCCGATCCTGCGGCGTCGGCTGAACCGGCCGAAGCGGCGTACACGGGATTTCGCGTTGTGCATATCGCGCCACCGTCAAAGCCTGAGGCGCCGAAGGCAGACGCAGGATCGAATTGAAGTGGCGCGGCGAAGTTCAATCAGCGGGAATGTGTGGAGCGCAATTCCGGCGCGAAGTGGACTGGCAGAGTCGAAACACATTGGACCTTGCCGCGCGGGGGCGCGGTGAATAGAGTCACGGTATGAGCCAATTCCCTCCAACCAAGCAGACGCAGGTGCAGCGCCTTCCGGACCGCGGCAAATACGACGCGGAAACGGTTTTTGCGATTCTCGATGCGGGATTCGTGTGCCACGTGGGGTTCGTCGTGGACGGTCAACCGTTCGTGATTCCGACGAATTACGCGCGCGATGGCGAGAAACTTTATTTGCACGGATCGTCGGCGAGCCGGATGTTGCGAACGCTCGCCGGCGGCGTGCAGGTTTGCGTGACGGTAACGCACGTGGACGGGCTGGTGCTGGCGCGGGCGGCGTTCCACCATTCGGTGAATTACCGGTCGGTGGTAGCGCTGGGGCGCGCGGTGCTCGTTGAAGATCGCGACGAAAAAATGCACGCGCTCGAGCTTTTTACGAATCACGTGGTGCCCGGACGCTGGGATGAAGTGCGGACACCGACGGATCTGGAACTCAAGGCGACTTCGGTGCTGTCTCTCGATTTGAAGGAAGTGAGCGCGAAAGTGCGCACGGGCGGTCCGAAGGACGACGCCGAAGACTACGAGTTGCCGATCTGGGCGGGAGTGTTGCCGCTGACTGTGACTGTAGGCGATGCGATTGCCGATCCGAAATTAACGGTGAACGTGGACGTATCGCCGAGCGTCAGGAAACGTGGAATGGCGCTCAAGAAATAATCTCGCGTCGCGCGAACCGCGTATCCGAGCGCGCAGAAACCTAGTGACAGCTGCAGCCGCCACCTCCGCAACTACCGCCTCCGCCCATCGAGCCGGACGGACTGCCTGAAGATTTCACTCCATTGCCATGCGCGGCGAATACGGACAATTGAATCGTGTGCTTAGCGCTCGCGCACTTCGGGCACGTGACTGGCGCGCTTTGATTGAGGACGAGGCGTTCGTAGTGTTCGTTGCAATCGTCACAGACGTATTCGTAGATCGGCATCGCGTTGCCTCCTTAACAAAAGAAACAGCCCCGAATTGCTTCGGGGCTGTTGCCGATTCCGTTTGAGTTGAACCTCGACTAGTCGCCAGCGACGGGTTCGGCTTCCGTCTGCGGAGCGGGAGCGATCTGCACCGGCTTGACGGGCGCGCCTGGGACGGCCATCTGAATCTGCTTGATGGTGCCGATCTGGACGACGGGTTCATTGGCCTTCTTGAGCACGAGTTCTTCGTAGATGCGGCGGACCTTGGCGGCCTCTTCGAATGCCTTCTTCCTGCGAATGCGGTCTTCTTCGGCCGCGGTCAGTGGAATGTCATGTTCCAGATGGCGAACGCGCGCGGCATCTTCAGCGTCAATACGGAGCGAATGCTCGTAGCTCTCCAGATTGACCTTCTTGCCCTTGGCGAAGACGTCGTGCTTGCCGTGCTCCTTGTACC
>JBEKJW010000231.1:0-7162 GCA_050011035.1 Candidatus Acidiferrales bacterium | reverse complement strand
TGCGAGCTAGTATCGTGCAACCTGGAGGTTGCGCATGCCGACGGACTGGATTAAAAAGCAAATATTGATTCGCGCACCGCACGACCGAGTGTGGCGAGCGCTGGCGAATTCGAAAGAGTACGGCGCGTGGTTCGGCGCGGATCTCGAAGGACCGTTCGTCGCAGGGCAGAAAGTAAGCGGCGTGATCGTCGGCTCTAAAGTCGACCCCGAAGTGGCGAAGCTGCAGCAAATCCATGCGGGCAAGCGGATGGAGTTGGAGGTGGTCAAGGTCGAACCGGAACGGCTGCTCGCGCTGCGGTGGCATCCACACGCGATTGAAAAGGGCGTCGACTACTCTGCGGAGCCGACAACGCTGATCGAGTTCACGCTGGAGGATGTGGAAGGCGGCGTGATGGTGACCGTGACCGAATCGGGATTCGACCAGATTCCGATCGCGCGGCGCGCGAAGGCGTTCGAAGCGAACTCCGGAGGCTGGGAGATCATGGTCAAGGTGTTGGACAAATATGCCGCGCAGACGAAGTAACGCTGGAGCTGCGCGGGGTTTGGTGGGAGGTTCGGCGTTGGTGTTTGCGGCGCTGGGCGATCCGACGCGGCTCGCGATCGTTCGGCGGCTTTGCGACGAAGGGCCGCTTTCGATCTCGAAGCTGACGGCGGGCAGCGATGTGACCCGGCAGGCGATTACGAAGCATCTTCGTGTGATGGAGCGCGCGCGAATACTGCGCAGCCAGCGGAACGGGCGCGAGCGCCAGTGGCGAATCGAGCGGCAGCGCCTCGCGGAGGCGCGACATTACCTCGATATTATTTCGAAACAGTGGGACAGCGCGCTTGGGCGGCTCAAGGCCTTCGTCGAAGATTAGCCGCTGACCAGACCGACGCTCTCCTTCACGGCTGGCAGCGCGAGACGGCGCAGAGGCCGAAGACCGGTTCTCGGCGGTTAACGCGATGCTCGGTGAAGAGGATTGATAATGGTGGCGCCCCAGGAAGCGGGGTCGGCGTCGCGGGCGTGGCGTGCGACGACCCAGTGGTGGCCTTCGTAATCGAGTATGGCGAATTGAAATTCGCCGTACTCGGTTTCGTGCGGCTCTTCGAGGATCTTTGCGCTGGCGGCTTTCGCGCGCTCAAAGTAGCCCTCTACATCTTCCACAAAAATCGTGAGGCTTTGCGTGCCGAAGCCAAGCTGCGCGGGAGTCTGTTCATTCGAAGCGGCGCGACGGATCATCAGCCACGCGTCTCCGTGATGAATTTGCGAGCCGCTGACGGCTGAAGGATCGCCGTAGCGGAAATGCTCCTCGAAACCGAAGGCCTCGCTCAGCCATGCGACGGCTTCGAGCACGTCGCGATAGTGGACGTGCGACATCATCACGTTGGCGGGTACGGAACGGTTATAGATCACGACCAGCGTCTCCTTTCGTGTGCATGCCCCGCTCGGGAGCGATCCGGCGGCCGATTTCCCAGTGATGTCCGAAAGGATCGACGATCCCGCCGATACGCCATCCGTGACCCTCGCCGACGGGAAACATTTCCTTCGCACCGGCAGCGATGGCGCGCGCGACGACGGCGTCGGGATCGGCGACCGTGAGGATCAGGCGGACGGAGCAGCCGCCGATCGATTCAGGGCTGAAATGTTTGTATTCGGGTGATTCGTCGCTGAGCCAGAACTCGGCGCCGCCGACGGAGAGGCGCGAGACGGGATTCCCGGCGGGATCTTCGATGCGGTAGACCTCGACCGCGCCGAATGCGGATTTGTAGAACTCGATGGCGCGCTTGCCGCCGCGGACGTTAAGCCACGGAGCGATGGAACTTGAAATCGACGGTTGCGTGCTCATCGTTTGAGCCCTCCCCTACCAGCCCCGCGTCGCTATGTGAATCGCGACGTGCGCGGCGAGAACCAAACCCAACATGGCGATGCCGGCGGCGACCGGCTTGCGCTTTTTGCGTAGCGCGACGATTGCGGCGACGAAGATCAATTCCGGAATCAGAATCACGACGACGATGTGAAAGGATTCGGCGTTCGCAAAACTCACCGTCGGGTAGGACATCATCAGCCACAACACGCCCATCGCGAGTAGAAGCAACGACGCCGCAAGACCGAGACCGAGCGCAAAGCCGCGCGCTTGTCGGCTGAAGGCAAAGCGCATCAGCGACTTTTGTGCGAGAGCGGAGGCGCCGCCAAGAGCCCACAGTAGTGCGGACCAGTCGTTCTGGATGAAGTCGAGTTCGCTGCGCATAGCGCCAGCCCACTCGCGATTTGTCTGCTCATGGAAGCGGAGCGTGACGCGGAGAATGAATTCGGCGGCACGGCGTAGAGGGGGCTTCATGCTTTTGCACCTCCGAAGGCGACGCGACTTCCGGCGCGTGCGCGCTTTGGCTCACGGGCGTTTTCACGGGCGAAGCGGATGCCTTCGGGCGTGAGGCGATAAAGATGCCGCGGCGGACGGCCAGGTTCCACGGTTTCCCAGGATGTTTCGAGGAGCTTGTGCTCGGCGAGGCGCATGAGAATCGGGTAGAGCGTGCCGGATTTGAGGCCGGTGGTGCGGCTGATGTCGTAGCCGTAGCTCCAGCGCGACGGAGCGGCCAGGAGAGCTTCGAGGACGGTGAGGGTCTGGGATGAAAGGCGGATCTTCATCGCGCCAACTCTACATATATAGAGATAGAGCGTCAAGCCGGATTTAGAGGCGGCCCCAGCCACGCACGAGTTTCATTGACAACTGTTTCCTAGACAACTATATTTGAGATATGAAGAGCGAACGCAGCGTCAGTGAGTTAAAGAAACACGTGGGCTTCTGGCTGCGGTTCGTCTCGAACCACGTGTCGTACGCGTTCGCGGCGAAGCTGGAGCGGACGGGCGTGACGGTGGCGGAGTGGGTGATTCTGCGCGAGATGTACGGGACGGAGTCCAGTTCCCCGAGCACGATCGCGGTCCGGACCGGGCTGACGCGGGGAGCCGTGTCAAAGCTGGTCGACCGTCTGTTCGCGAAGGAGCTGGTGACGCGCGAGGATCGGACGGACGACCGTCGATACCAATCGATTGCATTGACGACGACAGGAAGACGGCTCGTGCCGAAGCTGGCGGCGCTTGCGGATGAAAACGACGAGGAGTTCTTCTCTTCCCTGAGCGCGAAAGAGCGAGAGGCATTGGTGGCGACGCTCAAAAAGCTTGTGAAGACCGAAGAACTGCAGAAAGTTCCGACTAACTGAAAAAGGAGAACAGAAATGGATAGGAAGGTGATTGAACAGACGTTGCAAGAGACGGAGGCGGGGCGAAAGACGTTCCCGGAGTGTGTGAAGGCGCTGCTCGCAGTGGGCGTCGAGTCGTACCTGGTGAATTTCGCGAGGATGGAAAAATCGAGCTATGGCCTGAACGGCGAGACGCACATACAGAAGATGTCGCTGCAGGCATCGCCGATCGCCGACACATTTTCAAACGACGAGCTTATCGCGGCGCTTCGCGGAGCGCAGCGGGACGAAATTCGATATCCGGAATTCGTGAAGCGTGCAAAGGCTGCCGGGGTGGAGGCTTACTGGGCCTTCCTGACCGGCAAGCGCGTGGTTTACCTGGGACGTAAGGGCGAGGTCCACGTGGAAGAATTTCCGAAGGCGGCAAGCAACTAAGAAGCTTGCAAGGATAGCGACGGCTCAGTGGCTGGCCGAGAGATGCCAGCCGCTGGGCCGTTTTTATTTGTTGTGGGTAGCGACGACGAAGAGCGTAAACGAAATCGCGTTGGCCATCGCGGCGTAACCAGCGGGCGATGGGTGCAAGTGGTCGCCGCAATCGTAGGCCCGGAGCAGGTGCGTTGGGTTTTGCGGGTCGCGCGTAACGGCGTCAAAGTCGATGACGGTGTCGAAGTTCCCTTTCGTGCGGATCCAGTCGTTGATTTTTTGGCGGTCGGCCTCGGTAGCCGGGCCGGGGTGGTAATACCCGGAGCCGGCGAACGGAGTGATCGTGCCGCCGTAGGCCTTGATGCCTTGTTGATGGGCGCGCTCGACCATTTGCTCGAGAGCGGATTCGATGCGCGTGACGAGGGCATCGTGTTCGGCCTGTGGCGGATCTTGCAGGCGGGCGAAGACGCCGATGTCGTTCACTCCTTCCAAAATAATCACGTAGCGGACGCCGGGCTGAGCGAGCACGTCGTCATTGAAGCGCGCGACGGCGTTCGGACCGATACCGTTTAGCAGGATTCGATTGCCGCCGATTCCCTGATTCAGCACGCTGACGTTTTGCGTCGCGGGTGTGTCGAGGAGCCGCTTCGCCAGGACGTCGGGCCAACGGTCGTTGCCGTTCGTGGTGGAGCCGTGGCCATCGGTGATGGAATCGCCGAGTGCGACTACGGCGCGGGCGTCAGGCGCAGCGGCAACGTCGATGCCCGCGATGAAATACCAGTGTTCGAGCTTGATCGGTTCGGTGAAGTCGGCGTCGGCTACGTGACTGCCGGGGATGACGTAGGAGGTTGCGCGGGAGCCGGGATGGCCGGTTTCGAGCGGTGGCTGGTCTTCGAGATGAAGCGTGATGGCGAGATCAGCCGAGGGCGCGACGGACATTGCTATCGGATCGGAGAGGTAGTCGGCGTTCGGCGGAATGGTGACCTCGGGCGCGCCGAAGAAGGTGACGGCTTTGTCGGATTCCGCAACGATGCGCGCACTTGCGGGATCGGCGCTGCGGGCGATGTGGACGGCGTCGATGTAGAGCGGCGCGTCGTTGTAGCGGTTGGAAAGGCGAAGGCGGATTTGCGGGCCGCCGATGGAGAGATGAACGACCTGGCGAAGCGTTCCGCCGCGCATGCTGGCAGGCGGGAGCGAGTTGGCCCACTCGACGAGTTGCTGAGAAGCGGCCCATGAGCCGACCCAGTGCGGAGCTGATTGCGCGGGGAGCGGTTGGGCAGAGAACGAAAGTACAACGACGAAGAGGAGCAGCGCGGTAAAGCGTAATTGGCGCGGAGTGGTATTTGCGCTCACAGCGCGAACATCTTGGGCGAGGACTGCGAACGCGCGCAAGCGGAAACGATTGAGACGCATCGCGATTTCAACTGGTGGATTGTGCGGGCGGTCGAGAGTGGTGCTTGAAGCGACGGCGGGTGCCGGAGGCGATCGCGGCAGCCGCGGCTTGGGCGCGATCGGCTTCGGCAGCGAGATTTTCAAGGCCGACGAGCAGCGTGTGGAAATGAAGGATTTCCTCGAGCTCGAATTTTTGGGAGAGGCGGAGTTCGCGCACGGCGAGATTTTTGTCGCTGAGGGCTGCAAGAGCAAACGTGAAATCGAAGCGCTGATACGGAGAGTCCTTGACCGTTAGCACGTTTGAGAAGCGATTGAGCGTGGTTTCGATGCCGGTGACGAGCGAGTCGATTTCGGGAAGCAGCTCGCGATAGAAATTGTTTTCGCCGCCGCGGCGTGCGGCGAGATCGAGCGTGCTCACCTCGTAAAACATGATGGTCTGGCACTCCATCAAGCTTTCGATAAGTTCGTAGTCTGCGGAGACGAGCGTGGTTTCGAATTTGCTTTGCGCGCGCAGTTCTTCGGCGGCGCGAAGCAGCGATTGCATTTTGGCGCGAAGCTCGCCGATTTCGGCGTCGGGCGTGCCGCGATATTTATTGAGGATGGCGCTGAGGAGTGAGGCCATGACGGCGTAGCCGCGGCCGACCGATTCACGAAGCTTGGCGGTGGCGGTGGTGGGAAAAACAAGATTCGCCACGACGAGCGCGACAACGATGCCGAAGGAGACTTCGAGGAAACGGTGGAGCGCGGGCGTCCACGGCTTGCCGTGATGTTCAATGAGAAGAATTACGGCGACGGTGACGGCGCCGAGGCGCATGCCGGACTGAAGGTTGAGGAGCGAGCACAGCACGACGGTGACGAAGACGGCGACGGCGAAGCCGAGCAGATTCGTGCCGAAGTAGGCGACGAACGGGATGGCCACCGTCGCGCCGATGGCGGTGGCGGCGATGCGCACGGTGGATTCGCGGAGGGCGGCGCCGAGGTTGGCCTGGAGGACGATGATCGCGCTGATGGCCGCCCAGTAGGCTTCGGGGAGGCGAAGATATTTCGCGAAGAACATGGCGGCCGTGCCGGCGACGGCGGTCCGGATGGCATGTCGATAGTCGGGACGGCTAAAGTGCATCATGGCTTGACCGCTCGGGTGTCGCGCTGCGCGGCTGAGTCACCCGAACGAGGGCACACTCTACAGTAAATTTGCTGCGAGCCGAAAAGATTGAGGCACGTTTGCACTGGACGCGGTGGCTCGGCTAGCCTTCCGGGAAGGCCGAGGTCGGCTACAACGCGCGGGGAAGAACCACTTCGGGTAAGGGGTGGGGCTGCTGTAAGTGGCTGTGGGCCAAAGGGAAAGATAGGGGGACGGAAGTGCAAAGTGTTGCATATTGAGAAATTTTCGGTTTTATGCCCTGTTTAGGCGCTGCAAATGAAGGACTTAGAGGGATGGTACTAAGGTAGTTTGGGCATGCAATTGCAGTAGCACAGACAGCTATAACTGCGCGGAGGTGCGCGAATGAGATTTTGTAGAACGTTGGCGATTATGGCAGTCGTCGCCCTGGCGATGGTTGGAGCGAAAGCGGCAAAGGCGGACGGTGCCCCTGATCCCAAGGTGAAGATTGTCGCGCCCACGGACCCGGTGATTGAGCCCTGCAGCGAGGTCGCAGAAGGTATAACTTGCTTTACGTCGAATTCGGTAACGGATCCGCTGGTGGTAGCGGGACCAACGTTGGCTGAGCTCCAGGGCCCCGGTTACGACTTCCTTACGAACTTCATTTATGAGCCCAACGATCCTCTGTGCACCTCGTCGGGTTGTCCCGCTTCAGATACTCTGTTTGATCTCTGGATCGCGATCACGCCGACGATTCCGGTTCCGCTGGCGACTTACACCTGCGACCTCGGCACGCCTCCAGGCGGCCAGACACCCGCATTCAACGTCTGCCCGGCTGCAGTAGGAGTAGAGCCTGACGGCACTGAGTTGATGGATGTGCAGTGCAATACCCAAATCGGTCCGTGCACCGGGTTGTTGCCGGGCGAGGAGGGATCGGCGGAAATCGCTCCGGAGCCCGGCGAACTGGCCATGCTCGGATTGGGAATCGCCTTGGTCGGGTTTTGCGGTTGGAAGCGCCGGCAAGCGGTTGATGCGAATCGGACCAATCAGCAGAATTTGGCTACTTCCTAA
>JBEKJW010000230.1:0-7345 GCA_050011035.1 Candidatus Acidiferrales bacterium | reverse complement strand
GTCATTCGCGGGCACGACGTTCGCCAGACCTCCAGCGTCTCATCGTAGGAGCGGTCTTTCGTGCTGGCCCACTCCAGCAAGTCTAAGATGAGATTGTCGATCGTCTCGCTCATCGCGTGCTTGCCCGCCGCGCTCGTGCGAAGTTACTTCGCCTTGTCGGGCCACTTCATCGAATAAATCTGCACGGCACTCGAGTCGGTCATGTAGAGAAACTGGCCATCGGTTGAGAGGCCAAGCATTGGTGGCGGCATGCCTCGCCAGTCGTTGAGGCCGTCGAAACTGGCTGCGAGACTCCACTTGCCATCAGGTATGCCCAGTCTGTACACGCCGGCCACTTCTCCGGGCTCCGGCGTGCTTCTGCCGACGTAAACCGCCTTCGAATCGGGCGACCACACCCAGAATCCCCACTCGCTTTTCATCTTGAAAAGGTCGGTCCACTTTCCAGTTTCAGCGGAGTAGAGAACAAAACGTTTGGGCGGCGTGGCGACGGCGACCATCCACTTTCCATCCGGCGACCACGAGCAGACGTGAAACGTTTCCGTGCCTGGCATGATCGAAACCTTACGAGTGGCCAGGTCGAGCACTTTCAGCCCGCGATTGTGGTCCGGATCGGGAGCGGGATAGTCGGAAAATAAGATCGACTTGCCGTCGGGAGACCATGCCGGCCCCACTTCGGTGTGACCTTCCGAGGTAAGTTTCTCCACGGGACCGCCGTCGACGCTGACTTTATAAACTTCATCGAAATCGGCGAACACAAGTTGCGTGCTATCCGGAGACCACGCCGGCATCGCCGCGAACTGCGTGGTCAGTTGCAAACGGTCGCTGCCATCGGCACGGGCGCGCCAAAGGTCGCCCTGCGGGAATCGAATGTACGCGAACCATTTCTTATCGGGAGAGATTGCGATCTCGGAGGCGCTGAGGCCGCCGAGAAAAGGTGTCCATCGTTTCTCGTGGGCGTCGTACGCCATCATGGTCGCCTGCGGAAGCTGACCTACCGTGTATAGCCTCGAACTATCCCGGCTCGCGACCATTCCGACCACGTCAATCTTCTGCGGAGAAATCATTTTGGCTGAACGCTTCTTCCAGAATTGCCACGATGTTGGCTCGATCGTTTCATAGATCACGGCAGTCCCGTCGCGTCCGCCGATAAAAACGAAATGCTTTCCGTCGGGCGTCCAAATCGCACTGTTATTGACGGCGTCGTTCCACGGAGGGAGCCCGAAATCAAGGCGATGTGGGTTTTGGCCATTCGAACCGATCTCCCAAATAGCGTTAGCGAACTGATGCTGGACATCGACGGGAAAACGAATGGTCTTGGCGTCCGGCGAAAATCGCGGCGAGCCGGCGATCTCCGTCGTGTCCCTTGAATAGATCGTGTGAGGACTGCTGCCATCGCGCCCCATGATGCCGATGCTTGTAAGCTCAGCGTAGGCGACCGACGAACCGTCTGGGGAAAAACTGCCGCTTTGCACGAGCGTGTCGCTCAGCTTACGGGCAGCGCCTCCGAGAACCGGCATCGTCCAGAGCGTACCGCGATTTGATTCATCATTCAGGTCGGGCTTCAGCGCAAGCCAATCGGAGGCGTCGGGCGAGATATCCAGGATTTGCATGTTGCCAAGCGCGGCACGCGACGGGACAGCCGCTCCTCCGGTAACGGACATCTCGACCGGCTTTCCTGCTTCGTTGAAGTAGAGACGCGTGCCGTCGGTGAAGATCGGCGCCGATTTCAGGTCGCTCGTAAAAGTGAGTTGCTCGACTTCGAGTTCGGACGGCACGGTTGGCGTCGTGATGACAATCGCAACAGTAAGCGCGAGCCCGAGCGCGATGACGGCTGCTGCGACCCACGCCCACTTTGGAATTTTGCCAGGCAGCGCTATTGCGCTGCCGGAAGCTGAGACAGCGGCCGAACTGGTGAGCTGTGACGTTGAACCGGAAACGAGCGGTGGATGCGTTGCGCTGGAGCTGTGCCGTTTGAGGCGGCGCAGATCGACCATCAAATCGGCGGCGGTTTGGTAGCGGTCGGCGCGATCTTTCTCGAGCGCCTTCGAAACGATGCGCTGCAACTCTTCCGGCGACTCAGGATTGAATTCGCGCAGCGGCTTCGGTTCGCCCCGCAATATGTCGCCCACCAGCGCCGCGCTGGACTCGCCCTGAAACGGTCGGCGTCCGGTGACCATCTCATGAAGCACCACGCCGAGGGAAAAGATGTCGCTGCGCGCGTCCACGTCGAGGCCCTGCGCTTGCTCGGGAGACATGTACGCGACGGTGCCGACGATTGAACCGGCGAGGGGCGCGGGCGCGGCAGAAACCGTCATCGACTGCGAATGGTCTCCAGCGGCACCGTGTGCGGAGAGGCGCTTTGCGAGGCCGAAGTCGGCGAGTTTGATCTCATCGTCGCGCGTGACGAAAATATTCGATGGCTTGATGTCGCGGTGGATCACTCCGTGTTTGTGGGCGGCCGAGAGCGCGTCAGCCATTTGCATCGCGTAGCTGACCGCCGCATCGACCGGCAGCGACTGACCGGCCATCCGCGCCTTTAGCGTCTTGCCGTCGATCAACTCCATCGCGATGAACGTACGGCCGTCCTGATCGCCGATATCGTAGACCGTGCAGATGTGGCGATTATTCAGGGCGGACGCGGCTTGCGCTTCGCGCTGAAAGCGATCGAGTGCGTGTGCGTCTTGCTCGACCTCGGGGAGTAGAAATTTAAGCGCGAGGAGGCGGCCGAGTCGGGTGTCTTCGGCTTTGTAGACGACGCCCATGCCGCCGTCACCCAGCTTCTCGATGATGCGATAGCGAGCCGAGCCGCCGGTGGAACTGGAGGAAGGGGTGTCCGTCATCGCGGACATCTTAGGGTTGCGGGTAAATTTGTGTCAACGAATGCTACGGCGCGCGTGTCCATGGCGGGTCGCGTCGCGCGGTTCATTTTTGGACCTTCGATTCCAGTGCGTCGATAAATGGCAGCTGGCTGGTCATGATTTTTTCGCGCGCTTCGGTAAGCGAGAACCATGCGCCGCGATCGACTTCTGGGATTTCGAGTTTGCGGCCAGAGCGTGGCGGCCACTCGATCTCGCAGGTGTTGCTCGATAGTTTCGATGGATCGCAATCGCCTTCGAGCGCCCAAGCGTAAACCAGCTTGCCGCTCTTTTGCTTGATCACACCGAGGTCGATGAAGTCACCCTTCGCAGGAAAACTCGTCTCCTCTTGAAATTCACGAATGGCCGCGGCGAGAGGCTCTTCGTCTTTTTCGAATTCGCCCTTCGGAATTGTCCACGAAGCGGCGTCCTTGTGAGCCCAGATCGGACCACCGGGGTGCACGAGAAACACTTCCAGGTCGCGGCCTTTGCGGCGGTACATCAGGATCCCTGCGCTGCGTCTTTGCATGTAGAGGTTGGATGCGCGCTTTCGCGAACGTGAAGTGCGGTTACTCGGTGGAATTGTGGTCTCGCTCCAGCGTTTCGACGGCGATGCCGCTTCCGGGCTGCGACGTGAACGTTGTTGGACGCACTGAGCCGCGCGTTGCGACGCAGAGCTTCCAGACGTCATCGCTGAGCTCGTAGATACACAAGTTTGTGTTGCCTTTTTCTGGGCCGTCGTCGAAGCGCATGTCGAGAGCGCGTGGGGTGACGGAGGTGTCGAGCTTCAGCGTGCCGGAATATGCGGCACCCATGCCAAGGGCGGTGAAATGATCGCCTTCCACGATGAGGCGCGCGGCTGCGAAGTCATGCGGCGAAAGTGGCTTGCCGTCCACTTCGAGAGTTGTGATCGCCCATGTGCCTTGGAGGCGATCGAGGTCGGCGGAGTTGTCGGTCACGAAGCGCTCCTCTTGGATATCGCGAACTTGTGGCGATTGCGATTCGTCGCTTGGCATTCTCGCATGGGGATGCGGGCGGAATCAGTTCGATTTTGCCCGGCCTTTGTTACGCCGGGTGCTGCAATACAAGACTCACAGGCAACACGTGCCCATTTCACTGGCGTGCGCACCTAGTTTGATCACGGCAAGCACTTGGGAATTGCGGCGAGTGGGATGGCTCAACCCGAGACCCACTGAGAGTGGGTCTCGCACAGACTTTAGAGTCTATGTTACAGCGCGCTGGGCGCGCCTAAGATGGCGTTGGCACTAGTGAACGGCGCGAGGTGTGTGGAATTTTCGACTGCGGCGCGTTGTATGATTTGTGGGCCATCCCACAGAAGCGCTGAGCATTCGGGCCCCCACAAGTTCTGAGCGCAGCTGCACCGAGAGCTGGTGCATTTGCGCCGATTACTCTTTCGGAGACACCGATCGATGCCCCAGCCGATCAAGCTCAGAGCCCTTGCGGGAGTTCTGTTCGCTGCTTTCGCGTTCGCGCTCTTGGTGATCTCGCGCCATGCCGTCGCGGCCGAACCACAGGAGCAAGGCTTCGAATCAATGCCGCATCTCGATTTGAAGCCGGGACTGTGGAGCTTTGCAGTACACAACAGCCAGATTCTGCCGCGAACGATCATCGATACGCCGGCGCTGGAGAAGCAGCTCGAGAAACTCTCTCCGGAAGAGCGCAAGAAAGCGATCGCTAACGCCCAAGTGGCGGCAGACCAATCGCGCGAGCTTTCCGCGAAAGGAAGCGACGGAAAGAGCCAGCGCTGCCTGACGCCGAAGATTTTTCAAGACAACGAACTACTGAAGATGAACGCGCAATCTTCAGCCTGCAAGCGGACGGTGACGTCGACGGCGCAGAAAGTCTCGATTCAATACGCGTGTCCGAAGCAAACGGGCACCTACACTTCCGAAGCGAGCACGACGCTCGAGCGAATCGACTCCGAGAATTTCAAGTTGACGAGCCAGACCGTGAATGTGGGTGAGCAGCCTGCCACGACGACCTCCACGATCACCGGAAAGTTCATTCGCGAGGAGTGCGCAGCGCCGAAGACGGCGAAGCAGATCGAGCAGGACAAGCGCCTCGCAGAGGCGCCGATTGCGGCGGCGAACGAGCGGCACGGAAACAACTATGAATCGGCGGTGACGAACCGGACGGACAAGGTGATCACGGCGTTCACGATTTTCGTGGAGATGTACGGCGACGGGCAGGTGCGGTCGCACATTTATGATTCGGCGACGCTGGTTTCGGGACCGCTGAAGCCACACGCGACGATCCGCGAGGGACAGCCTGGAATCGTGGTGGACGTGAAACCGGAGGCGGTGATTTTCGCGGATGGCTCGACGTGGGGTGGGCCAAAAGAAATCGAGAGCATGATGCAGCGGCGCGTGGTGCGGTTGAAGACGTTGAAAGCAATCGTGGCATCGTTGTGCGATTCGCAGCGAAAGAAACTGACGAGCGCAGAGGCGGCAGAAGCGCTGGCGGCAAAGGAGAAATCGGCGCCGTCAGAAGGGACCGACATGCTGAATGCGGTGCAGCGCAAGACATACGACTCGACAATCAATTTCATGCGCGTGGCTCGGAAGGGCGCGAAGCCCTCGATTGCCGAAACGCTGAAGGCGCTGCAGGTAGACTCGAACGCGCTGGCGGACGACCCGGTGAAGGACGCGAACGGCAAGCTCTACATATCGAAGGTGGACGCGCAACTTCCCTGCGCCGGAGGCCAGTGAGACGCGGCGCTGTAGCCGGCGGCGACAACGTTGGCGGGCCGCGTGCGGTTACAGGAAATTGTGCGAATTATTTTTGTGCAGCACGAAACGAGGCGGAGTAACGTCTCGTCCTACGTGGCAGCAGTAGGGACTCCAGACAATTCGTGAGGAGAACGCCGATGATGCGCACCCGGCCGCGCTGTTTTTCTGCTCGTTCGCCCTTTCGTGAGACGCTTCGTTCAAACGTTAGTTTGATTTTGCTGCTGGTCGCCGTGATTGCACTGAGTTCTTGTAGCGCGATGAAGGTGAAGCTCGGGATGCGGGTGGATCTGACGAAGGTTGACGTCGCGTCGATCGATGCGCGGATGGCGAACTCACCCGGTGTCGCGCCAGGACAGAAGGCGCCGCTGATCGTTACGGTGACGCAAACTGACGGCAAGCAACTGCAGACGGAGGGCGCGGGCAGCGGCAAGGTGATGTGGAAGGACCTGCAAACGACGGCGCAGGTGGTGACCTTCGACAATAAAGGGAACGTGCATTTGGCCGCCGATCCGCGCGCGAGCGACGGGAAGACCGGCAGCGTTGAGATTACGGTGCCGAGCCATCCCGCCGTGAAGGCGGCCGACCTGGAAATCCCATTCCGATACAACGTGGCGTTCAAGGCTAACTTTTCGGGAGCGGACGGATTTCCTGGTACGGACGGCATGAACGGAATCGACGGATCGACGGGCAGCCCGGGATCGACCGATCCGAACAACCCATCGCCGGGCGGGAACGGCGGAGATGGGACCAACGGCACCGATGGGGGCAATGGCGGACCAGGCGGTGATGCACCTCCGGTGACGGTTCGGGCGACTTTGCAGACTGGCGCGCATCCGCTAATACAATTTGCCGTATCCGCGCCGGGGAAGATGAAGTACTTCCTGGTGGATCCGAATGGTGGATCGCTGACGGTGATGGCGAACGGCGGTCAAGGCGGACGTGCAGGCCGTGGTGGACGCGGCGGGGCGGGCGGCTCGGGCGGAATTGGAACGCCGAGTGGATCGAGCGGATCGAGCGGGTCGAATGGATTCGACGGGACGGCGGGATCGGATGGGCGCGGCGGCCTCATCACCGTCACATACGATTCATCAGTGACCCAGTATTTGGGCGTGCTGAAACTTCAATACCAGGGTGGACCGAAGGCTGTGATGCAGGAGGGTGCGGTGGCGCCGTTGTGGTGAGGCGACTGGCTAGTGCGCGGCGGAGGCCGCGGCGAGTTTGATGCGGCTCATCGGGCTTGGCGAGATTTGCGGGTGCGCAGCGAAGTAGTCGGCGAGGGCGTCGACGTCGTTGGGCCCGACGACGCGATCGGTGCCGCGGGTGAGTTCGTACATGCTGTCGCCGCCGTCGGCGAGGAAGCTGTTCACCGTGACACGATATTTTTCGTCGGGTGCGATTCGCTTGCCATCGAGTTGCAGCGATTCGGCGTCTACTTTGCTGCACGCGGGGCCTGCCGGATTGAAGGAATACGCGAAACCGGCGGAGACCTGGAGAACGCGGTTGTCGGATTGGCTGGCCGCTTTGCCCGGAGGGAAATCGAGCGCGCAGCCTTTGAATTGTTGCTCCAGCAGCGTTTTGATTTGCGCTCCGGTCAGCGTCATGGTGACGAGCGTGTTGCTGAAGGGCTGCACGGTGAAAAGCTCGCCGTAGGTGATGGCGCCGTCGTCGGTAAAGTTCAGCGGAGCGCGGATGCCTCCACGATTCATGAAAGCGATTTGCGCTCCGGCGGATTCGCGTGTG
>JBEKJW010000229.1:0-7381 GCA_050011035.1 Candidatus Acidiferrales bacterium | reverse complement strand
ATACATTGTGGTATTGCTGGCTGACGCGCCCATATGTAGTAACGCCGCGGGTCGGACAATCCCCTGTCCGGCTCGCGGTGTGCCTTCCCTTCCGTCCCCTTTTCTTGCTTTTGGTTCTGCGCGGCGCACGGACACGCCCCGCCAACTGCCGGGGTGGACGTGCGCCGTGCGGGGTTGACTGTGCGGGCGCGCGGATCCGCGCGCGAAGTTTTCGGCGCACGACGCGTGACGCCGCGGCGGCGCGCGCCGTGCCTGCAGCTGCAGCACCGGGGCCCGCCCGATCGCGGAAGCCAGCGCGATGGCATGGAGGCTGAGAACGCCCGCCGCGTGGCACGGCTGCCGCGCACCTGGCCCACCTGATAGCGGCGGTGCGAGAGCGAAGCGGCACCGGCAGGCGGCGACCAACGGGAGCGCCACGCCGCACCCGGCGCCGCGCAGCGGCCGCCGCAAGCTGCGCCAGCGGCAAATTTGCGGCGGGAGCGCACGATCACCGGCAACCCACAGCGCGATTTGTGCGCCGGCCGCGCGCAGGACGACGCGACGGAGCGCATTTTTCGCGGCCAGCCGCTTTTTGCTGGCCGCGAAAATGCCGCGCAGGCGCAACCGCTACAGACTAGGCCGTCATGGAACGGCTGATCATGGCTGCGGTGCAGCCAGGCGCGATGCGGGGTGCGGCGAGGAGCCGCCATAACGGTGCGAGCGCGGCGGCTGTGCTGCGCGGTGAATTTCCGCGCACACGCCACCACCGCGACGCGAGCCTTAAAGGTTTCCGTTCGTGCTTGGCTTGCTGGAGGAGCGGAGCGGACGTAGCGACCTCGCGGAGCGCCGAGAGGAGCCCGCGCGCTTACGGGTGCGCGGGTCCGGGTCGGCGTTTGCGACTGAGGACGCGGAGCCGCGCAGCGACGTTGTCTTGAGAGAATCAATACTCCGGCGGGGTGAACATAGTTCCGGGTTCGCGTTAGCGAGCCGCTCGGCCGCGGCGACGAGGATTTCGCGGCGATGTTCCGCGAGGAATGCGGCGAGCTGGCCGGCGAGTTCGTTGTGCTCGGCCTCGCGCTCGATCGCGCGAGCTTCTTTTCGCAGGTTTGCCGCCGTGGTGAGGCGCGTCAGCGCGAACGTTTTTAGCGTGGTGTCCGAGCCGCTGAGGATGTAGTCGAGCGGAATGCTGCTTTCTGACGTCGCCGGCGCGGCGCGGATTCTGTCGAGGACGTCGGGCAGACTCACGGCTTTGGTGTCCATTCGGCGCTCTCCTCGAGGCTGGGCCTTCGGACGTTCGCGTTCCCTCCTCAATTGAACTGGTCGGGTGGAAGCTTCTTCTGTGGATCCTTGGTGTCGGGCCGCGGCCCGTAGTGCGTGCCGAGGGCGGTAAGCAGGTCGCGCATTTTCTCCGGGTCGCGGTGCTCGAGGTAAAGGGTTGTGGTCTGCAGGTTGGTGTGGCCGAGAAGCTGCTGGACCAGGCGCAGATCCTTGGTGAGGTCGTAAGTTTTGACGGCGAGCGTGCGGCGCAGATCGTGCAGACGTAGATCTGGATTCACGCCGGCGCGTTTCTTGAGCCGCGTCCAGCACGCATAGATGTACTGGCGCGTGAGCGTCGACGAAAGTTTCTTCCTGCCTGTTTGCGCCAGCTGTTTAGCGAGATTTTCCGGCCACTCGCGGTCGTAGTAGACCTGGACGATCGGAGTGTGGCGGCTCTCCTCCGGCTTTAGACCCTCGAAGAATCCACGCAGCTCTTCTGTGACGGGCAG
This sequence comes from Candidatus Acidiferrales bacterium, assembly GCA_050011035.1. Classification (GTDB taxonomy): domain Bacteria; phylum Acidobacteriota; class Terriglobia; order Acidiferrales; family UBA7541; genus Palsa-295. The sequence goes on along the minus strand of JBEKJW010000229.1, from coordinate 5,636 downwards.
AGTGTTTTGTCCCCCACCCTTTGTTTTGAATGTCATTGTGCCGGTGTTCGCGTTGAAGTTTGCGACGCAGATTGTTTCCGCTTCGCCGATACGGACGCCGTGGCCCGCGGTGAGCGAGAGTAAACAGTGCTCCCACGGGTCGGCGTGAGCGAGAAGCCGGTCGAGCTCCTCGGGCGTGGCGATCGTGGCGCGCGGCCGCGGCTTGCGGATTTTCGTGAGCGCCTCGCGGGTGGTGCGCGGCGTTCCCTCCCACTCAAGCATCCGGATCAGCTGCGCGAGATATTTCCGGCGCAGATGGACGGTGGCTTGTGAAAGGCCCCGCGCTTCCCATCCGTGAATCATTTGGTTGGGAATGAGAGAGGTCAGCTGGTTTGTGGTCATTTTGCCCGCGGCTTTCGCGAGCTCCTCCGCGACGCGGCTGGCCGTCGACTCCCGCTGGTTCTTGGCCCAAGCCTCTGCGAGGACGCGGATCGTCGGGAGGCTGGGATTTTTTTTCCTACACCTGCTTCCTTGCGCATCTTGCTCTGGAAGGACTCCGCTTCGCGCTGGCTGGTGAAGCCTTTGCGGCGGCGATGGCCTTGGGCGTCAAACCAATCGGCCATCCACAGTGCTCGCTTCTTCAGCATGTAGTTATTGCTCCCCGTTGGCGACTATTTACGCTGGTGTCAATGTTAGAGTCAAGTGTCTGTATGGTTATGACTGTGCAAAAGCTCGCGACGTGCACGGGCAACTGCAGATTTATGACACCGCGATTGACACCAACGTGGGAAGGGCCTGAATTGCGGGGGAAATGGCGTTTTAATAAGTACACTGGTTCTCGATGTGGGGAAAAGGTAAATGCGGGCTACGAGGCGTTGAGAGTTGGAGGGCGATTTGCGTTATTCGGTCTGGGGGGAAAGCGAGTCGAGGTCAGACTCAACGCTGTGGCCGCGACGATTGGGCCGTTTGGAGGGCAGGCCGGCTTGGCGGACTTTGTAGAGAAGGGCGCGATAGCTGATTTTCAGGACCTCGGCGGCCTTGCGCCGGTTCCATTGGTTGGCTTGGAGGACCTTCAAAATTACGTCGTGTTCCATGCGCCGGGTGACCTGCTGCGCGATGCGCTTCAGCGGGATGTTGCCCTCTTCATTGACTTCGTAGGAGATGTGAAGCGGAGCTTTCGAGTCCGATTGCACGAGCTCCGAGTGGAACGATTCTTCGGTGCCGAGGATGACGAAGCGCGCGACGCAGTTTTCGAGTTCGCGGATATTTCCCGGCCAGTCGCGCCGCTGAAGCGCTTGCACGGCGTCACGCGAAAGCTGCGGAGCTTCGCGATGAAAACGCTGATTGAACTGCTGGCGCAGGTATTCGGCAAGGTACGGAATATCGTCGCGACGTTCGCGAAGCGGCGGCAGCGTGATGGTGATGACGTTGATCCGGTAGAACAGATCCGCGCGAAACGCGCCGGTGGAAATCTCTTTTTGGAGCAGGCGATTGGTGGCGCAAATCACGCGCGCATCCATGCGTTTTTCTTCGTGGTCGCCAATGCGTGTGAAATGGCCGTCCTGCAGGACGTGCAGCAGTTTGGCTTGCAGGCTCGAATCGATTTCAGCGATTTCGTCGAGAAAGAGCGTGCCACCCAGCGCCATCTCTATGCGACCGGGTTTGGCGGCGTGCGCGCCGGTGAAGGCACCCTTCTCGAAGCCGAAAAGTTCGCTTTCGATGAGCGTGCCCGGGATCGCCGGGCAGTTGACCTTCACGAACGGACCTTCGCGCCACGGCGAACGCTGGTGAACGAACCGCGCCAGGATCTCTTTTCCCGTCCCACTTTCCCCGAGTATCAAGATGGGAACGTTCAGGCCCGAGGCGCGCTCAACCTTGCGGCGCACGGCCTGCATGGTCTCCGAGGGCCCGAAATAGACGTGGTCAGGCGGAAGATCGACCGTATGGGACTGGGTCGGGATACGAGCTTCAGCGACAGAGGCCACGGGCGTCCAAGTTGGAAAAGAGATTGAGCATGGTGATGTGCAAGACGATGCACACTGAACGCCAAACTCGGTGCCAAAAAGCGAAGAGACTTTAGGAAGAAAGTACTACGCGGTCGAGGCTAAGCCGCTGTTTGTCAATGAGTTGGGCGACGGCACAATCTTCGCTCGGGTAGTACTATAAATGGCCCAGAGTGGACACCACGGTGTTCCAATCAGAAAATTGTGGCCATTTGAGGGAACACAGATTCCCCAATCGGCTGGCGGGTATCCTTGGAGTTCGGAGGGTAGTACTCGCGCCCGGTTGATCGCACGGGCGCGAAAGATCAGATCGGCGTGCCCTCGCCACGGATGATGTCGTACCGTTCGATGATGGCTGCCACGCCAACCGCGTTCGGGTCTTCGTCATGCTGCTTATCGACGCGAACCACGCGGCCGTGGGCACGAACGAACACTTCCGCGCCGCGAGTGATTTCGGCCGGCAGGGTGAGGGTGAAGTCGACTTCAGTGCCGGGTGCGAGGTCCTGCTGCATGGTGAAGTAGACCCCCCGCGTGGAGATATCCCGAGTTTGCCCGCCATGAATGCCAGCTTCTTGTTGAATCGGCAGGCGAACATTGACCGGTAACGACAAGTCGTACCGGCGTGCCATGCGACGCTCCGTCATCCCCACTACTCCTCCAGGACTGGATTGAAAGACGACTACCCCGGGAAGCGAGTTGCAATCTCTCTTCCAAATCACGCCACGCGATTGCGCCCAATCGCAACGAGGCGAGTACTACGAGTCACCAAGCTCTAAAACGCAGAGCGCGCGCCCACTGCGAGCGCCAAAGCCTTTATTGACTTCACAAGCTTGCTTCGAGTTGAAGAGTCCGGAAAGGGCTGTTTCCCAAGTTTCCCGAGCGGGTTCCGTCGAACCCGCGTTCGTCGCAGATACTATTCCAATCGATGGGAGTTAGCCTAGACCTATTTCTTCGGATGTACTCGATGTGTGCAACAAAGTGCAACAGTAATAGGACTATCGAGTCGTGGTACTTGAGCGCTTCCGAATCTTTTAGCGTTCGCTCGCTACTCAACTTTCGATGCGTTGCGCAAACATTCGCCGCAAAAACTTTCCGGCGGACCAAGGTAACTCGGCTTCGGCGGACCGTGGCTTACGACGATTTTCTCCAGCACAACACCGGGATCAACCATCGAAAATTTCAACGTATGCCAGCCGGGCGCCTCGACGGCGAGAATAGCTTGTATTTTTCGAACGCCGTCGCTCACAGCTTGCTCCCAATCCGCTCGCGTGTTCGCCGCGAGTGCGTCAACGACGAGAGGCGGTCGATCGTCAAACGCGATAGCGAAGCGAAGACCGCGGCCGGGAACGTAGTTCAGCGTGGGCGCGAGGATTGTTTCGACATTGAACTCACCTCTTTCGAACAAATACATTTTGTATTCGAGCGTCGCAGCGGGGGCAGGCGGCTCAACGCTTGGTGCATCGACGGGGAAAATCGTCATCGCGGAAAGTGTCGCGCCGTAATCCGGAAGTTTTTTCCACGCCGCGCTAGTGGTTGCGTGCTGCGCGGTAAAGTGTTCGGCTTCGATCGACACTACGTGGTCGCTTTCGACGAAGCCATCGGCGGAGTCGCGTGAGGGCGTCTCCGGCTTGAACGCTTCGAGCCGCACTTGAACGGAAGCGCCGCCCGTCTGCTGGAAGGTGATAACTCCGTTCGTGCGGCCCGCCGGAGCTTTCGTCCAATCGACACTGACTGCGACGCGTTGGTCCTTTGAAGTCGTTCCGTTGCCAGGGGCGACGATGATCCACGGCTGGTCGGCTGTCGCGGTGAATTCGAACGTGCCGGTTCCTTGGTTGAAGACATCGATGTAGCGGGTCTGCTGTTCGAACACATCGAACGGCAGCGGCGAGCGTGCGTAGGAGGCATCCTCTGCGGCGATACCCATGCGCGGCGTGGGCGCCGGTTGCACTTCGCTCACGGCAGGCATGGCGTTAAGAGGCGGTTCGTTCCAGAACGTGTAGCCGATGTGCGTCTGATCCATCATGTGGTTCCACTTGCCGTTCCCAAGCGCGTGGTTGTATTCGTCGGAGAGCTTCGCGTCTTCCGCCAACAGCGCCCGGGCTTCGACTGCGAGGTCGTTTGCGCTGGCTCGGCCTTGGGCGGCATAGAGGCGATTCTTGCCGGCTGCGATGTAGAGCTGGTTCACGACGGCTGAGGCCTTCACCGGATACAAGACGAGTTCGAAAAACGCATCGCGACGATCCGGTGGCAGTTCGTTGGAAATCTTGTCAGCTTTCTCGGCCAGGTTTTGCCACTCGGCGTAGACCCGATCGGCTTCGCCATAATTCAGGACGCTGAAGGTATTTGCGTCGAGCAGTTCGGGCTTGCGGCGGCCGTTGAATTTCGTATAGCCGGAGACGAGGCTGGCGATTTCGGCGGCATGCTCCGGACCAAATTCGCGCGCGGCCCACGCAACTGTGAATTCATCGAGATCGTCTGCACCCCACTCGTCAGGATCGCGTGCGTACGTGAGGAAGAATTCGATGGGAAATTCCATCGGTTTCAGGTCGCCAACGTTGACTACCCAAATGCGATTGGCGCCGTAAGCGCGGGCGATGGCAAGCTGCTGCCACATCTTCGGAAGCGGGTTGGTGTTGATCCACTTATAGGAGCGAGGGCCGCCCACGTAATCGAAGTGATAGTAAATGCCGGCGCCGCCCGCGCGTTTGCGCTCCTCAGGCGTGGGAACGCGGCGCAGATCGCCCCAGTTATCATCCGACCAGAGCAGCGTGACGTCGTCCGGCACGCGCATGCCCTGCTCGTAGTAGGTCTGCACTTCTTTGTAGAGCGCCCACGCTTGTGGAATCGCCGGAAGGTTCGGGCCGATTTGGTCGCTGAGGATCTGGCGCTGATCGGCGACGATTTTTTCGAGCAGCGCGGTGTTGGTCGAGGCGGACATGGCGGTGTCGTTTGCGCCGCGCATGCCCAGCGTGACGATGTTCTCGTAGCTTTTGTTGCGAGAGATTCCGGCGCGCCAGAAATCGTCGATTTCCTTTGCGTTAGTGGTGTAATCCCATGCGCCGTGGCCGCCGCGCGTCCACTCCTTTTCGGCGCGCATCATCGGCTCTTCGTGCGACGTGCCCATCACAATGCCGTAGTCGTCGGCGAGTTTGGGATTCAGCAGGTCGTCGGCACTGAAGGCGGAATTCCACATCGCAGGCCACAGGAAATTAGCGCGCAGGCGGAGGAGCAGTTCGAAGACTTTTTCGTAGAACTGGTGATTGTAGCCGCCGTATTTTTCATTGACCCATCCTGTGAGCGAAGGCGCTTCATCGTTGAGAAAGATTCCGCGATATTTCACGGCGGGTTCGCCGTGAACGTACCGTCCGGCAACAACGTAGAGAGCGTCGCGATGCTCGACCGGGACATCCGCCCACCAATACCAGGGCGAGACGCCAATCTGTTCGGAAAGATCGTAGATGCCGAAGATGGAGCCGCGCTTGTCGCTACCCGCGATCACAAGCGCCTGGTCGATGCCCTTTGCCGGGTGCAGGACGACTTCGACGAGCGTGGCTTCCCATTTGTTACGGATGTCGGCGACGTTGATTTTACCTTCCGACGCGAGACGATCGATGAAGGCGCACTTACCGAGGGTGCCAATGACGATGACGGAGC
>JBEKJW010000228.1:0-7491 GCA_050011035.1 Candidatus Acidiferrales bacterium | reverse complement strand
CGTGGGTGGCGAACGAGGCTGCGTTGCAGGGGCGTTGTGGGTGGTGGCGAAAGCGGCGGCGTGCCGTGGTTGCGAGATGGGGGCCGCGTGATTTAGGGGGCGTGACGGGAGATCGTTGGACGACCGTTCTTCGGGCCTGTCGGACGTGCGCCTAGTGGAGGAGGTGACGGCTTGCTAGGTGCGGGCGGGGTGGGGTTGGCGGGACTGGAGATGGAACCAAAGGATTGAGCCGGCGATGATGCAGATTACGCTGGAGATTTGGGCGTTGGTCAGACCCCAGAGGACGCGAGGGTTTAGGCGGATGAATTCGACGAAGAAGCGCGCGATGCCCGTTAGGACGAGATAGGCGGCGAAGATCTGGCCGGGCTGGTAGTGAGGCGCGAGCGTGCGTGGGGAGGAGCGTTTGTCGTTCGGATTTGGTAGGGCGAAGCTCGAACCCATTTTCCAGAGTAGCCAAGCGATGAGGCAGGCGCCGATGAATTCGTAGATCGGAGTGGGATGGACGCGATCAGTGGTGGGGACAAGGCCGTTCGGAAAGCTCATGCCCCAGGGGAGACTCGTGGGCGTGCCATAGTCGCCGTCACCAGAAAGTAGGCAGCCCATGCGGCCGAAGCCGTAGCCGATGGCGGCCGCTGTGGAGCCCATGTCCATGAACGTGAGGAAGCCGACGCCGGGCGTTTGCGAGCGGCGCATAATGCGCGTCGCGATGAGTGCGAAGACCACGGCGCCGCCGAGCGCCCCGCCGATCCAGGTGAAACCCATTTGGCTGAGGAGCACGCCTTTTGGATCAGCGAAGAATTCGTGAGGCGACTCGAGGGCGGAATAAATTTTCGAGGTGACGATGCCGGTGAGACAGGGCCAGGCGATGAGAGATTCGGCGTCACCGGAGTCTTTGGGGGAGATGCCGCGGCGGGCGAGGTCGGCGCGAATGACGAAGTAGGCGACGAGCATGCCTGTGGCGACCATGAGGCCGTAGGTGGGAATTGTTATCGGGCCAAGGTGAAGGAAAGGAATCACGATCTAAGTATAGCGGGTTGTGCCAAGGAGTTGTCTCCCGCACGGGCTGACCCATTCCGGTTGGTGCAGAAGTTTTTGCGCTCGTTGATCGATTGTCTTTGCGCGGAGTTCGTCCGACCGCGATATCAATGTGAAATTTGACTGCGCTCGCAGATGGACTTACCTGGACGGTGCTCTATCGCAAGACATGTTAAATGGCTGTGATACGGTTAGGCCATGACGGAGGCGGGAACAGAGCTGCAAGAGAGGTTGCGGTGGAAGCGGCGTGTTGTTGCAGCCGCGGTAATTATGGTTGCGATCATGGTGGTGACGATCGGTGTGCTTGCTACGGGGGAGCTGCAGAGTAAGTTGCCGGAGGCGATTGAGGCGGTGAGTGGTGTTGTGGTGTTGAATGGGCCGTGGAAATTCAAGGTGGGAGATGATCCGGGCTGGGCGGCGGCTGCATTTGATGATTCAGACTGGGAACGAGTGGACCTAACGGCACCGGCTGGAGCACGCGATGGAGACGTGGGGATTTCGGGATATGTAAGCGGATGGACGGCGCGGGGGCACGCGGGATACGTCGGGTACGCGTGGTACCGGATGAGCGTTGGCGGCGAGTGCGAACGTGTGCGGTGCGCGGCGATGGCTGGGCCGGCGGCGGTGGACAGTGCGTACGAGGTTTGGGTGGATGGCGCGCCCGTTGGAGGAGTGGGGCAATTTGGCGGCGCGACGCCACGTGTATTTGCGATTCGACCAAGGATGTTTGCTGTTAGATCGACCGGTGCGGAGGATGGCAAGTCGAACGAGAATCGTCCGGTGACGATTGCGGTGCGGGTGTGGATGGCGCCGTGGGATTTGGCGGAGGATTCGGGAGGGATGCGCGTGGCTCCGGCGATCGGGACGGCGAGTGCGATGACGAGATTGTACAGAGCGCAATGGATGCAGACGATTCGCGGGTACGTGGTGGAGATTGCAGAGGCGTTGATCTTTTTTGTTTTGGCGGGGCTTCTGTGGACGGTGCGCGAAAGCGATGGCGCGCTCGCGCGATGCGGGTGGATGTGCGTGGCGATGGTTTTGACGGGGCTCTATCGAGCGAATCAGGCGGTGTTTTTCTGGAGTGGTGCGGAGACGGTGCAAGAGTTCGAGGCGTTAAGCCTACTGGCGCTGCTGCCGGCGTGCTTGGCAGCATGGACGATGGCGTGGAAGGAGTGGTTCGCGGTTTTGGCGGGGCCGTGTATTGGATGGGTCGTGGGCGTGCTGACGCTGAGCTATGTGGTGGGGCAGTTTTTGTCGGCGTCGTGGTTTATTGGGCGATTTGAAGCGGGCGTGTATGAGGCTGCCGGGAGGGCAATACGCTTGGGGCGGCTTGGGTTGTTGGCATTGACGGTGGTGGTTTTTGTGGCTGCGATTTTGCGCAGAACGGTGAGATGGAAGTGGATTTCGATTGTGGCGATGGTTTTGATTTCGGTGGGGCAGTTTGCGGGGGAGATTTCTACCGTGGGAGTGCCGGGGATTTGGTTTCCGTTTGGAGTGGGGGTGTCCAGGACGCAGTTTGTTTACGTGGGATTTTTTGTGGCGGTGGTGGTGTGGATGCGGAGAGCGGTGGGCGGAGCAAGAAAACAGAAGATGGCAGTTGGCGCGGGGATTGGGGGCGGTTACAGCGCACCCTTTTGAGAGGAAAAGGGTGCGGCAGCCGGAAAAGCGCGAGGTTGCGAGGTTGATCTACGGAATCCGGGCGTGATGGTGCGCGATTTTCGAGAACGGTCGTCGGATGACAGCCGGGTCGGCTATCCCACTCGCGACGGGAATTGTAACTTTTGGGGGCGAGTGCAACCGCGATGAGCGCGGGGGCGTCGTAAGGTGTAGAATGAGTTCAATGGCCGTTGGGTGATCCGCCGCAAGCGGCGGAACGGCTAGCTGCCGCGCTTGCAGGGAGTACCGCCATGAAGACTTCACGAGGAGTGCTTTTCGCCGCATTGCTGTGCGCCGCTTTGACGCTGGCGCCTGCGGCTGCGTTGGCGCAGCACGGCGGAGGCGGCGGTGGCGGACACGCGGGCGGTGGCGGAGGCGGACATTTCGGTGGAGGTGGAAGCGCTCACCCTTCGAGCGCACCGGCTTCAACGAGCCATGGAAGCGCGCCCACGAATCATGGAAATACTTCAGCGAGTGGGGCGGGAAATTCAGCGAACCCGACGGGCGGCGGGCACTGGTGGAGTCCATCGCACGGCGCGGCGAATGCGTCTGAAAAAACTCCAGCGCAACTGGCGACACACAATGTAGTGGGAGCGAATTCAGCGTCCGGCATTACGACGGTGCGACCGGCGGTGGGACGCATCTTTTCGCCGACGCGGCCGGGGTACGGCGGCTACTACCCCTACTATCCTTACTACTATCCTTATTACGGATACGGTGGACTCTTCTTCGGCAGCGCATTTGGACCGTGTGATCCATTCTGGGGCTGCAACGGATTTGGTTATGGCTTCGGCGGATATGGGTTCGGGCTGGGTTACGGTTACGGCGGCGGCGGATATTACGGCGGCGGACTGTTCGGGACGAACGATGCGGGCGGCGAGCCGGGATGGACATACTCTTCGAACAATGGCGGGGATTCGAACGGCGACTACACGGTGAACGCGCAGGGATCGAATGGCGACGCGAATGCGAACGTATCGACTTCCGACACGGGCGAGGCTTCGCCTTCGCTGGGAACGAGCGCGCCGACTACAGTGCTGAGGAACGATGCGGCACCTGCGCCTGTCGCCAAACCGAATACCGTGCTCTATTTGAGGGACGGATCGAGCTTTGCGGTGACGGACTACTGGCTGGCGGAAGGGAAGCTGCACTACGTGACGTCGTACGGCGGCGAGAACACGATGGACGTCTCGAAGCTGGACCTGCAAAAGTCGGTGGACGAGAACGCGAAGAACGGTAACTCGTTCTCGCTGAAGGCTACGCCGGACGCCCAGAAGTAGCGACGCTGCGGTGGCGTCGGGTGGAGTTTTGCGGCCTCGGGGTGATGGCGCAACCCGGGACCAACTGAGATTGGGTCCCGCACAGAATCCGGAGTCTATGTTACAGCGCGCTGCGCGCACCTCAGGCTTACCCGGACTGCGAAAAATGACTTGGACGATTATGTCGCTTAGAAATAGGTACTTGACATAGTTTACGAGTTAGTGTACAATTGTTCTCGTTAAGGTCGAAGAGTGCGGCTATGACGGTGGCCGACGAATCGACCGACGGTTCCTTCCTCTGATTTTTCTTACGTGATGATTCGAGACCCGCTACGGGTGTGTTTGGACTTTTTTGAGCGCGGCGCAACTTGGCCGCGCTTTTTTGTTTTTAGGCGCTAATCGCTAAAACAATTTGTGGAGTGAGGAGACGTATGCCGAACTACAACGCGCAGAATCCGCCGTATTCCTTGTTCCCGGGCGACGTGGGACTGGCGTTCAACGCGGAAAGCCCGAGCGTGGGGCAGGCGAGCCAGCAATTCGCGCTGCCGAGCTACGCGGGATTTCCGGAAAACGGGAGAACGATCCGGTGGCAGACGAGTTACACAACAGCGCCGACGTCCGTTCAGATCCAGTTGCAGACGGCGATCACCGATATGGACGCGCAGTATTCCGCACCGAGTTCGGGCGCGCAGAATTCCACGACGACGACGGGCGACAGTTTGACGGTGACGGGAGTACGGGGAAATTTTATTCGCGCAAAGGTGATCGCGATCTCGGGCGGGGCCGGCGTCACGGTACAGATTCTCGGCTAGTGTGGGATACTGTGCGGCGCGGAGGCTGCCGGAGATGCTGCACGGTCGCGACACGAGAGGAATTCTGCGGGGACTGGCGCTCGTTAGCTTAGTGGCGACGGCGTTTGCGCTTGCCTGCGCGTGTGTTCCGATGAGTTCGGCGCAAACCGACGCTTCGCGGAAGAAGGGCGAGGTGCCCGCTGAACAGCCCGCTCCGCCGACCGCGGCGATCCACTCGATTACAGTGGCGTTCAATTACGATTTCACGAAGACTCCGGCGTGCAGCGCAACTGTGACGACCAGGTGTGTGTCGAAGTTTAAGGTGTTCGATATTTCGGATCCAACGAAGCCGCCGTACTGGCTTTTCACGATCGCGGTTCCGGCGGGAGCCAGCGGAAAGACGAATCCGATCAAGGCGTCGAGTGCGAGGATGAGTTTTGAGATTGGGAGGCACCGGTTGGGAGTTTCAGCGGTGACGCCTGAGGGAGGGAAGTCTGACCCGGCGTTGTGTTCGACGATCGTTAGCGTGGGGCCTTCGACGACGAAGTAGTTACAAAGGCGAGATTGGTGATGACGGCGGCGTGGTTGGCCGCCGTTTTTGTTTTGTAGTGGAGTTACGCCGACACAAGGCGCCCGGTGCGGTCCACTACGCATACCGGACCGGCCGTTACGGTCGGTGGATGCGGTGACGTGGTTGCAGCGCACCCTTCGCTGGCAAGGGATGCGGCACCCGGAATGGCTTCCGGGTCGAGTGCGGGAGACAGTCGAGGCTTCGTTCGAGTTACGTGAGAGTTGGCGGCAAAGCGGTAGCTGCGCTCCCGCAGTCCAAAAGGGGCGGCTGCGCTGACGATTTGGGGGCGGAGTTGAAGTAGAAATGGCTGAACCTGCACCTCACGGGACGTGAGGTGCACACAGGCACGAATGCCTGTGCCACGGTGGTAGTTCCTTCCTAGCGGTGACTGGCGGAAATGATTGAGGAAGCGTGGGCGCACGAAATCGTGCGATGGCGGATTGGTGCGTGCAAACGCGATGGCGCGTCTGAGCGATGCGTTGGTTTGACCCGGGTGCGGCGCTCGCCACGAGGGTGGCGACTGTGCGGTCGGCGGGCGATGGCTGGAGAGATTTTGTGCGCAGCGCATCGAGATGCGTTGAATGGCGTGGTGCTTGGGATTCTGCAAAGAGAACAGACGGTGGCGGAGAAGGAAGTTCCATCACGAGGTCGTATCCCCTGTGCAGGACACACGAGAAGCCGTGGCGGCAAAACTGACGTCCCCGCGACTCGGCCCGGACCCGGCGTAAGTGTGTCCTGCTCCCTACTTCAGAATTTGAAGGTGGATGAGGTCGCCACGAGGGCATGAAACGCGACGAGCGAGGAGATGCGGGTAACGCGGATGCGATGAGCATCGGCGATGCGTTGCGCGCCGTTGGGTTTGGCGAGAAGAAACTCGCGATCGAGATGCGCGAGCTGGTGGGGCAGCTTCGGACGAAGCCGCGTAATCCGAAGTTGCTGCTGGAGACGTTGAAAGAGTGCGGGCGGCACTTGAGCGCGACGCGCGGGCGAGACGAGCAAGGGGACAGCGACGACGCGGCGGTGCAGGTGGAGCTGGTGCATAACGTGGCGCGGCCGGCGCGGGAGAAGAGCGGCGGAAAGATGGGCGAACGGGACAGGCAGATCGGGTTCCAGTTTGAAAAGGAGACGCCATGAGCGTGAGTAAGTCGACGATTGGATACATCGTGCAGGCGGGCGGGTTGGGAGCGTTTGTGGTGGGCGGAATTTTGAGTCTGCATCACGTGGCGATCGCGGTGACGTTTTTGGGAGGGGCGGCGGCGTACTACGTGGGGGAGAAGATTCGGACGCTACTTTAGGGCTGGGCGGCCTTGACGTTGTGGAGCGCACCCTTCTGAGATGAAAAGGGTGCGGCACCCGGAAAGGCGGAGATCGCTTGTAGATGGAAATGCGATCCGAGGACGAGAGTGCTTGGATTGATTTCTGGATAATCGTCGGAAGACAGCCGGGTCGGCTATCCCACGAATGGCGGTGGTGATTTGCGGGTGCGGGGTTGAAGTGGAAATGGCTCAACCCGCACCTCACAGAATGTGAGGTGCGCACAGGCACGAATGCCTGTGCCACGGACTTAAGTCCGTGGGAAACGGCGAAGCGTGTAGGGCGGGGCGCAGACTGAGGTCGACACTGCGGGGCGCTGAGGGTTTTGGGTGATGCAAGGATGACTCGGGGGCGCGGCGGAGAAGTTAGTGGTGTGAAACGGCTGAAGGTGGAGCTGGGGTATGAGCCGTTTCCGAAGCAGAACGAGTTCCACCAGTCGGACGCGAAATACAGATTGTTTGGCGGGGCGGCTGGGCCTGGAAAAACGAAAGCGCTGCTGATGGAAGCTGTGCTGCAGGCGTGGAACCATCCGGGAGCGAATACGCTGCTGTTGCGGCGAACATTTCCGGAGCTGGAGTCGTCGCTGCTGCACTATTTCCGGCGGGATGTGCCGCGCGAGTTGTACCGGTCCTACAACGAAGGGAAGCACGTGGTGACCTGGTTGAACGGATCGACGACAAGATTTGGATACTGCGCAGCGGAACACGACGTTTATCAATACCAGGGCGCGGAGTTTTTGTTCATCGGAATCGACGAGCTGACGCATTTCACGCTGCGGCAGTGGCAGTTTTTGACGAGCAGGAACCGCTGTCCGGTGGCGGGAGCGGCGCCGTGCATGGCAGGTGCGACGAACCCGGGGAATATC
>JBEKJW010000227.1:0-7532 GCA_050011035.1 Candidatus Acidiferrales bacterium | reverse complement strand
CCATCGTCAAAATGTTCAAGCAGTATCCACTCGAGTCCGACAGGGCAAAAGCTCGGTCGACCGACGATCGCCCAACACAATCCCGGCAACCACCACCGCTGTAGCACCCAACGCGCCCATGCCCAGCGAGCAAAACTGCTCGCTGAACTCCGCGCCGCCGTGCCCTCCGCCTTTCTCGGTCTTCTTCGTGAAATGTTCCGCCGTTTCGTTGCCTTCGGAGGCCCCGCAATTCCTCCAGCTCCGTCTCGCTTACCGAGTGAACAAAACCACGCCCTCATCCGTATCCCTTGTCGGTAGCTCGCGCATCACACCCAGAAGGTGACAGCATGCTTCGCCATATTCGTTTGTTAGCGTTATCCATCCCACTCCTCGCGCTCTCCATATCCGGCCACCCACAACAACAGTCCATCGCGCGTCCCGACGGGAAGCCGCTCTCAACCTCCACGATCGACTCCACCGTAACGCAGCTCATGCAAGCCGCGCACGTCACCGGCGCAGGCATCGCCATCTTCAATCACGGCGAAGTTGCATATCTGAAAGCCTACGGCCTTCGCGACACCGAAAAGAATCTGCTGTTCACGCCCGACTCCGTGATGACGGCCGCCTCGCTCAGCAAAGCTGCGTTCGCCACGATGGTGATGGGCCTCGTGCAAGCAGGCAAACTGAACCTCGATCGCCCGATTGCGGAATACTTGCCGAAGCCACTCCCCGAATACCCGCGGTACGCCGACCTCGCCGGCGACGACCGCTACAAGAAACTCACGCTGCGCATTCTGCTGAGCCACTCGAGCGGCTTCCCAAATTGGCGCGCCTTTGAAGACGACCACAAACTCAAATTTCATTTCGATCCCGGCACGCGCTACGCCTACTCCGGTGAAGGCATCGATCTCGCGCAGCTCGTCGTCGAGACCGTCACAGGCGAATCGCTCACCACTCTCATGCAGCAGCAACTGTTCCAGCCGCTGCACATGGACCGCACCTCCATGATTTGGCAGCCCGCTTTCGATTCGGATTTCGCGAACGGATACGACGAATACGGCCGCTCGCTCGGCCCCGAAAGACGCGCCACGCCCGACGCCGCAGGATCGATGCAAACCACGCTTCGCGACTATTCAAAACTCCTAAGCTCGGTGATGCGTCACTTGGCCGATAAAGAGAGATACACAACGGAGATGCTCAGCCCGCAAATCGCGATCAACTCCGCGCACGAATTTCCATCACTCGCGACTGACACGACGGACGCGAACAAGAAAATCGCCCTGAGCTACGGACTCGGCTGGGGGCTCTACACCTCGCGCTACGGCAAGGCTTTCTTCAAGGAAGGGCACGACGAAGGCTGGCGCAACCTGGCGCTGTGCTTCGAAAACGGTTCCGGCATCCTGATCCTGACCAACAGCTCGAATGGCGAAGGAATCTTCAGGCCGCTCATCGACGCGTTACTCGGCCCCACCGCATTCCCATTCGACTGGGAAAATTACACGCCGTACGACCAGCTCCCGCCGCTCCCAAAATTGAAGCAGCACAAGAGCGTGACGCTAACGTCTGAGCAATTGCAGCGAGTCGCCGGCCGCTACAAATTCCCGCCGGACGTGATTCTGACGGTCACAGTCGACAACGGCCGCATCTTCATCCAGGAAAACGACGAGTCCAAACAGCAGCTCCTAGCCGATAGCCCGCAAGACTTCTACTCCATAAACTCCAGCGACGAATACACCTTCAAACCCGCGACAGGCACCGCACAAGTATTGATCCTGCACCTCGGCGACAAGGACCTCGAGCTCCAGCGCATCCCATAGCGCGCGCGTCAGTCCGACATGGCCAAAGCCCGGTCGTCCAACGATCGCCTGACGCAATACTGGCAACGGAGGTGCACGTCGCAACCAACGACTTTAGGCGGCGGTGTGCGTGGCACAGGTTGGATTTCGCCTGTGACCCAACCACAACACCGGCAAGATTGCCCATGCTACTCCCAGACACGGCAACCGGTAGTAGCATGGGCAATCTTGCCGGAGTGTACGCCCTCCCGTTACCTCCACCTCACCTCATCCAGCACTTCGCGCAGGCGCTTGACCCCCGCAGGAATTTCAACAGCCGTAGTGCCCGCATAACCAAGAATGAATCCGTGCCGCGCATTCGCCCCAATGTAAGTAGGCGACAGCGGCCACAGCCACAATTTCTTCAGCGCCGCCGCCGTGCAGATCGCTCGATCCTTCGCCCCACGCGGCAACGTCACCGTAAGATGCAGCCCCGCCTCCGCGCCGTGCACCTCCAAAACGCCTCCCAGCTGTTCGCGAATGCAGTTGATCAGCACATCGCGCCGCTCGCCGTAAATCTGACGCATCCGCCGGATGTGCCGGCTGAAGTGCCCCTCATTCAAAAAATCCGCGAGCACCGATTGATACATGTGCGCCGGCCCCACGTCCATCGCATGCCGCACCGCGATGAAATGCGGCATCAGGTCCGGCGGCATCACCACGTATCCCACGCGCAGCGCCGGAAACAAAACCTTGCTGAACGTGCCGACATAAATCACGCGCTCGCTGTGGTCGAGCCCCTGTAGCGAAGCGATCGGCTTGCTGTCGTACCGATATTCGCTGTCGTAGTCGTCCTCAATAATCCACGCACTCTCGCGCCGCGCCCATTCGAGCAGCTGCATGCGCCGTGAAGCGGACATCGTCGCGCCCAGCGGGAACTGGTGCGACGGCGCCACAATCGCCGCGCGAGCGTTGCGGCACATCGCAATACCCGTCGCCACGTTGAGCCCATCGCGATCGACGGGCACAGGCACGATGCGGCATCCCGCCGCCGTCAAAATATTTCGCGCCAGCCAGTAGCCCGGCTCTTCGATCCACACCGGGTTGCCTACATCGAGCAGCACGCGCGACGTCACGTCCAGCGCCTGTTGCGACCCGCTGACGATCATGATCTGCTGCCACTCGCAGCGCACCGAGCGCGACGTGCGCAAATACGTCGCGACCGCTTCGCGCAGCGAGCGCTGGCCCATCGGGTCGCCGTACTCCAGCGCGCTCACCGGCACGTTGCGCCAGTAACGCGCCACGATCTTCGACCAGATGTGCAGCGGAAACGCGTCGACGCCCGGCTGGCTGAAGCTGAACGCGCCCGTGCCGCCGAACCACACCGGCTTCTCGTGCTGGGGCAGCGCCGCGGTCCGTGCAGCCAGCTGACGCCGTGAGTTCGTCTTCGCGGACGCCCGCGCCACGCCACCGCCGCTCCGTGCGCCATTGCGCGATCGCGCTGCTCCTCTCGTGCGGCTAGTCGCGGCCGGCCGCTCCTCCGCGCGCTCTTCCATCAGCCCGGGCAGGGAACTCGAAACGAACGTGCCCGCCCCCGTGCGGCTCTCGAAGTAGCCCTCGGCTAGAAGCTGTGAGTAGGCATTCAGTGCCGGAATGCGCGAGACGCCCAGCTCCCGCGCCAGCGTTCGCGTTGAAGGTATGCGTTCCCCCGCGCGCAAGCTGCGCTCCAGGATCGCCGCGCGAAAGCCGGCGTAGATCTGGGCGTGCAGCGGCTGCGATGAACCGCGGTCCACCCGCAGCAATGGCGAAAGTCCACCCGCGCTCTTCTTCATTTTCATCCCAAAATCATAGTGGTCATATCCACTTGGCATCAAGTGGTCATTGTATGCGACCACTCCATCAGCGACATTCGTGAAGACGGCGCCTTTCGCCCCCTAAGCGGAAAGCGCCCGAGACGCAGAGCGGAGAAAATATGCAGACGCCCCTGATGATGTTGACAGCCGACCTCATGCACCGGCTGCTGCAGCTTTTCTCCGCGCTCGCCTTCGCCGCGATCTTCGGAATTCCGCGTGAAGTGTTCTGGCCGTACTTCCTGGCGATCTCCGTCTTCCTTATCGGAGTCGTCATCATCGTTCGGACCGAACTTCCCGGCGCGCGCGGCCTCGACCGCGTGTATCCCTTTGGCCGCGTCCTCTACTGCGTGCCCATTGCGGGTTTCGCCGGCGAACACTTCGTCTTCACGCAGGACATGACCAAGATGATCCCGGACTACCTGCCTTTTCACAGGTTCTGGGTGATTTTCTGCGGCATCTGCCTGCTCGCCGCCGCGCTCGCCATCGTCACGAAAGTGATGGACCGCCTTGCGTCGCTGCTGCTCGGCCTCGAGTTTCTGGGTTTCGTTCTGCTGCTGTCTGTTCCGTTTGTCTTCCAGGATCCGCACAACCGCATTAGCTGGGCTCTCACGCTGCGCGATGGCTCGTTCAGCGCCGCCGCGCTCGCGTACTCCGGCTACTTGCGGCGCCCCGCCACAGGGCAGATGCACTGGCTCACCATCTACGGACGCATCTTCATCGGCATCACGACTTTCGTTTACGGATTCATGCAGATCCTGCACCCCGCAAACGTTCCCGCCGTGCCGCTCGAAAGATTCACGCCAGATTACATTCCGCTGCATGCCTACTCGGCGTACCTGGGCGGCGTGATTTTTGTGATTGCCGGCGCGTGCCTGCTCGCTAATTTCCGCGCTCGCGAAGCGGCCACCGTGCTCGGCCTCACCACGATGTTTTACATGCTCGTCGTCTACACGCCGATTCTGCTCGCCACGCCCGGCAACATCGCCGACGGCTTCAACTATTTCTTCGACACGCTCATGTTTGCCGGCGCGCTGCTGATGCTCGCCGGAAGTTTGCCCAAGGCTCAAACCCAATTTCAAACGCAATCTGAATCCAAGGCCCTTAATAAGGAAGGTCACGCACATGCCTGAGAAAATCGCACCACCTAGCTGGGGAACTGCACGCGTACTGATCGTCGACGACGACGCGCTGGCTCGCACGGCGCTCGCCAACGTCCTCGGCTCGCGGAACGACGTGGAATTTTTCGACACCGCCGAATCCGGCGATGAAGCGCTCGAAAAACTCCAGCGCGAAAATTACGACGTGCTCCTGCTCGACATTCACTTGCCCGGCCTTTCCGGCCTCGAGCTGCTCGACTCGCTTGGCAGGGAACACGCCGTGCCGTGTGTGATCTTCGTCACCGCGCATCACCAGTACGCCGTGCAGGCCTTCGAGCATCACGCCGTCGATTACGTGCTGAAGCCGTTCTCGAAAGACCGCATCGCCGCCGCGCTCGATGCCGCCATGCGCCGCATGGCCAGCGAACGCGCCGCGCGCCTGATGGAAATGGTGCCGCAGCTTCGCTCGTTCGCCTCCAAGTCGCAAAAGATCGCCATCAAAATGGACGGGCGCATCCTGTTCATCGATCCCGCGGAAGTAATCTCCGCCGAAGCGCAGGGCAACTACGTCCTGCTCGTGCGCAGCTCGGGCTCGTATCTATTCCGCGGCTCGATCACCACCGTCGGTGCAAAGCTCCGCCCCTACGGATTCATCCGCATCCACCGCTCGGTGCTCATGAACACCAGTTGGGTGCAGGAGATTCAAGCCGACGTCACCGGCACCTATCGCCTGCGCACCAAAACCGGCCAGGAGTACACCGTCTCGCGCACCTACAAAGAAAACCTAAAATCCCTAGCCCAATTCTGGATCGGCGGCGAACCCCTCTTCGCCGTCTAGCGGGCGGGAGCTGTTAAGTTTTTCGTCCGAGGTGTGGGCCTCACTACAACACCGGCAAGATTCTCCGCAGAGTGCAGCGGAGGAGGGAGCCAGCCCATGCTACTACCCGCTTCCAAGTCTGGTAGTAGCATGGGCAATCCTGCCGGTGTGCATGTGCGACAGGGCCAAAGCCCGGTCGTCTTACGACGCCGATACGCCGTCGCAGCAATCACACCGCCGGACCACAACCACACCCGTCCCGCCCCGTCTCAAGCGCTCGCCGCGCGAGCGGCTAGCTTAGGCCCTCCCGCCTGAGCGACACCCACTCTCAGTGGTTGTCGGGTTGAGCCATGCCTTCCCATCCGCGAACCCAAGCCCATGGCACCCAACCCCGCCCCAAACCTTTTTCGTAGCGTCTCCACAACTACAAGTGGCCATATCAATCCAGAGAAAAGTGGCTCTCGCAGCATGCCACGTCTAGCAGCACAGTAGACACGTCGCACCACGCACCTCACGTAGGGAGAGAGAAAAAATGAATCGCCGAGCACGCACCGCATTCATCGCCGCACTGGGCGCCGCCGCAATCGCGATGTCGCCCGCGCAAGTTTCTTCGCGAACCGCCATGCACGAATCCACGATCACCTTCACGTACGCCAATACTTGCCCCTACGCCGCAGCCGAAGCCGCCGCACGCGAAGCTGCCAGCAAAGCGCGGCGAGCGACCGTCGCCGATGCCAAACCGCCGCGCGACGGCTCGCACGACTTCGACTTCAACCTCGGCGTCTGGCACACGCACATCCGCCGCCTCAAAAACCCGTTGAGCGGCTCGAACGAGTGGTACGACGTCGAAGGTACCGTCCGCATCCGCAAAGTGTGGGACGGCCGCGCGCAACTCGAAGAGATCGAAGCCGACGGCCCGAAGGGCCACTGGGAGAGCATGACGCTCTTTCTTTACAACCCGAACTCGCACCAGTGGAGCCTGCATTTCGCCAATAGCTCGGACGGCGCCGTCACCGATCCTTCAATCGGCGAATTTCACGACGGCCGCGGTGAGTTTTACAGCCCAGACACTTACAACGGCCGCGCGATCATCAGCCGCCAGATCTGGTCGGACATCACGCCCGACTCGCACCGCTTCGAGCAGTCGTTCTCCGCAGACGGCGGAAAAACCTGGGAGACGAACTTCATCGCGAACCTCACGCGCGCCGACGACTCAATCGCCGCGCAACACGTCGCCCCGGCCGCCGACGGCGCCGGCGTCTCTCACGATTTCGATTTTGCGCTCGGCACGTGGAAAGAAAAAACTTCGCGCCTGCTGCATCCGTTGACGGGCTCGACCGAGTGGATCGAGATGAACGGCCAGTCCGTGACGCGCACATTCTGGAACGGCCGCGGCAACTACACCGAACTCGAATCCGACGGCCCGAACGGCCACCTCCAACTGCTCGCGCTGCGTCTCTACAATCCGGAGTCGAAACAGTGGAACCTGCTGTTTGCAACGAGCGGCGTCGGCGTCCTCGGTATACCGCCCACAGTCGGCTCATTCAAGGACGGCCGCGGCGAATTTTACGGCGGCGATACTCTCGACGGTCGCGCGATCCTGATCCGCTTCACGTTCACGAATCTCTCGCACGACGCGATGCGCTCCGAGCAAGCCTTCTCGAACGACGGCGGCAAAACCTGGGAGACCAACTGGGTCAACAACTACACCCGCATCCCCGACGCAGCCGCCGCTTCCGGCAGCGCAGCCACGCCGCAAGGCGGGCGGTAATTCCGGCGCGTGGAGCGCACGATGAAACAAACATCAAGATTGCCCGAGCCGCCGACCACCCAACCGACAGGTAGTAGCATGGGCAATCTTGCCGGTGTGCCTCGCGTCGGACAGGGCCGAAGCCCGGTCCTCCTACGATCGGCCCTCACAATCCTGGCAGCCAGTCACGGCCGGAAGGACCACCAATTTAGGCGAGCCGTCCGCAGAGGCACAGGCTGGTGTTGCCTGTGTGCCTTTAGC
>JBEKJW010000226.1:0-8289 GCA_050011035.1 Candidatus Acidiferrales bacterium | reverse complement strand
GCGCCGGCAGACGGTGGCTCTGCCGCAGACTTGCGCGCGATCGCAATTCGCAAAATCAGTCCGTTGGGATCGGTACCGACGAGAAGATTTCCCTTGGCGTCGAAAGAGAGCGACCGCGCGTGCCGCTCGTCGCTTTGGTAGAAAAGCTCGCCCTTGCCTTCTGGAGTGACGGCGAATATCTCGCCCTTGTCGCCCGTCCCCACAAACACGTCGCCCTGCGCATCGATGGCCAGCGCCCAGATGTATTTTGCTTTCGGGTCGAAAAATGTAGACTTCGTGCCGTCCGGCGTGACTTTGTACACCTTCCCGTCCGGGGAAGTTCCGACGTACAAATTGTCGTGTGAATCGAACGCGATAGTTTGTGCGGAAAGCTCGCCGGACTCGAACACTGTCGTCGGCTTCCCGGGATCGTCAAAGCGCAACACCTTCGCATCGGAACCGCCGGCCGCGTACACGCGTCCGCGCGAATCCGTGCGCAGTTGCCACAAGTATGCGAGGTTCGGATCGGAATACGTCGTAAATTTCGGCGCTGGCGTCAGCTTACCGTCGCTGCGAATTGCCACGCCATTCGGCGTACCCTTTTCGAACTCGGCGGATTCGGACTGGCGCCAGAAGCGCGTGCGCTCGGCGTAGAGCAGCGCCGGAGTGGCGATGGCAAGAATCAATAGTCCCGCGAATATCCTCCGGCGTGTCATCCGTCCGAATCTCCTTTAGCTGGCTGCTACTTCACGGTTTACTTCACGGTGATCGTCAGCGTACGCTCGCCGGAAATCACCTGGTGCATCGGCACCGACCATTCGCCCACCGTCGACTGATACGTCAACCTCGCACCCGTCGGATTCTGGCGCTGGTCGAGCACGTTGATCTCTGACGCCGGGGCGTTCGGCATGATCTTGTCTTCCACCATCAGCGTCGGGGTGGGTTGAAGCAGCGTGGCGTAGAGGCGGTCGTTCTGCTTCGAAAGATTGATCAAGCTGATCAGCTGTTCGAGGCCCGGCAGCTGTCCTTGCGATGTCGCAGCGGCGGCTTCGGTGTTCCGGTTCACGTAGTTCGCGTCGCTGATCACCAGTTGAAGCTGGCCGCGCGCTGCTTGCGCCGGAATCGTAATCGGAATTTCCTGCACGGTGATCGGGCCGCGGTAGGGACGCAATTGAACTTTCGCGACGACCGTATCGCCCGGGCGCGCTTCCACTTTGTCGAGCCATGCGGCGTCGATCGTGGCTTCGCGGCGTTCGGGCCGCGACGTTACGTGAATGTGTACGGCCTCGATGTGCGGGATCTCGTACGGGTTCGAATAGATGCGCGCAAACACGGCCTGGACATCCGTCGCCACAAATATGCCACCGGGTACCGGCTGATCCGTCGGCGCGAAAAGATCGGCGAGCATCACCGGTGAGTGACCTTTTACGTCAATCTCGCCCTGCAGTTCGAGCGTCGAACCTTCACCGTACGCGGGCGAGCCAACGATGCCGTTGAACGTGGTCACCGCCACGAGTGTCGGCGTCAGCAACGGATTCTCGATTACTTCAAAATGGAATTTCTTCTCAGCGTCAGGAGTGTCAAGCGTCACGTCTACGGGAACCATTGGCGGCCCGTCGCCGAGCTGACCCATGATGGCGGTGAGCCGGTCCTGCGTGAACGTGCCAATCGTGGACCCGGTCGACATGATTTTCGTCGACGCCATCGCCGAGTTCAACGTGGTGATTACGTGGCCCCGGGCCATCGGCATCTGGATTGATCCGAGCGAAAACACCGGATGCCCGCACGCGTACACGCGGCCAGCGTCGACGCGCGTCACCGTGCACCCGGGCGTGAGCGTCAGATCGCCACGTACTAGCACCATGCCGACCATATCGCCGGGCTGTAGCTGCGAGTCTTCCAGAGATGGGGGGGCGTTGCCGCCCGCCGCGAGCGAGACTCCCCACGACGAAAACTGCTTCGAAAATTGCGCGATTGTTTCGGGATAGAGGCCTGACGAAATGATCGGCGTCTCGATCGGAATCAGAACCTGTCCCGCTCCAACGCCAATTTGCCGTGACATCAGGTCGGGGATGTCGACCCGAGACGCGTAAGCGACAGCGCCGGAATCTGATCGCACGCCAACTTGCGCTGATGCCGACTTTTCCGTCGCGCCGGACGGGTTCGACTTCTCCACGTCAATCATGTTGGCAATGGGAGTGACGCCGCCGATCGCTTCCTTCGTGAAAAGCCCAAGCTTCAACGACAGCGCGCCCGCCAGCTTGCCGTCCAGATACACCGGACTGCCGCTCATGCCCGCGACGACGCCCGAATGCTCGGCTTTTTCTCCGAGAAGTTGGACCAAAATAATGTCTTGCTTCGGGCCGATCGCGTTTTGAATCACACCAATTACGACGAGGTCGATTTTTTCGATCTGGTCGCCGCTGTAAATCGTGTAGACGACGCCTTTCATGCCCGGTTTTACGTCGCTGAGAGGGAAAAACGTCGAAGAATCGTCCGCGCTGAGCGGGAAAGCGATGGCAAGTAGGAGGCCGAGGAAAAGTGCGGCGTAGAGTTTCCGTTGCGCCGATGGCATGAGAATTCGATGATACGCGGCGGTTTCACGGGATGCAAATTGCCCCATGTTAGAATCGCAGAATGGGAAAACGCGAAATTTCTCCGGGTGGAACGATTAATGGAGTGGTGGAGCTACCGGGCGACAAATCGATCTCGCATCGGTATGCGATTTTGACCGCGCTCGCCGAAGGAGCGAGCCAGATACGGAATTATTCGTCCGCGGCCGACTGCCAGAGTACCCTCGATTGCCTGCGCCGTCTCGGCGTCGAGATTGACGTCACGCCAGAGCGTGTAAGAGTGGTTGGCAAGGGCCTCGATGGCCTGAAAAAGTCGCGAAAAGAACTCGACGCGGAAAATTCCGGCACCACGATGCGCCTTCTTTCAGGTGTTTTGTCCGGCCAGCCATTCAAAACCACGATTACCGGCGACGGATCGCTTCGCCGCCGTCCGATGCGACGGGTGATCGAGCCTCTCCGCCAAATGGGCGCTGAAATTAAGAGTGCCGACGGTGACAAAGCGCCTCTCGAGATTCGCGGCGGCAAATTGAAAGCGATCGAATACACGCTGCCGATTCCCAGTGCGCAAGTGAAATCAGCGGTTCTGCTCGCTGGCATGTACGCCGACGGCATCACGGCCGTGCACGAATCGGTGCAGACGCGCGATCACACCGAACTCGCGCTGCGCGAAATGGGCGCGTCGCTCGAATTGACGAAAGGCACGGTGAAGATCAAGCCTCGCCCGAAGCTACAAGCGCGCAACTTGATCGTCCCGGGCGATCTTTCCGCCGCGGTTTTCATGATCGCCGCAGCGCTGATCCTGCCCGAATCGCAGTTGATGCTTCATAACGTCGGCCTCAACCCCGGCCGCGGCCGCGTGCTCGATTTTCTGATTGCGCTGGGCGCATCGATCAATCTTGCGTCCGTACAGTTGCGCGACGGCGAGTTGATTGGCGACGTTGCTGTCCGGCACGCGCCCCTGAAAGGCGGTTCGGTCTCCGGTGCGATGACTGCTGAAATGATCGACGAACTTCCGATGATCGCCGCGCTAGGTCCTTACACCGAAGAGGGAATCGAGATTCGCGACGCGCAAGAGTTGCGCGTGAAGGAAAGCGACCGCATCGCTGCAATCGCCGAAGGTCTACGCGCGATGGGCGCCAAAGTTGAAGAGTTTCCCGATGGCCTTCGCGTGGAAGGGAAGTCCGCCGGGAAGCTCAAGGGCGCAAAGGTTGACCCGAAGGACGATCACCGCATCGCCATGGCGCTCGCCGTGGCAGGCCTCGGCGCTGAGGGAGACACTACGATTCGCGACGCGGAATGTGTCGGCGTGTCTTTTCCCGAATTTTTCAAAACGCTGGAGAAACTGCGCGGTGCGGACACAGCCTAAGAAGCCTTACGCAAGTTGATCGAGCCGTAGCTCGTGGCAATGGTGATTTTCGGGCCGCCCGATCCGACGCGGCCCACAATTTTCCCCGACCCGTTGTCGTTCGAAACGTCGATCGTTGAATTGTCGAAGTCGCTGTTAACTTCGCCATTCGTCGAAACCGCGTTGATCTCAAATGCTGACTTCGACGGCAGCGTCAGTTCCACCGCGCCGGAAGCATTGGCAATGCTGATGTCCTCGCGCGGCGGATCGCTGTAGCCCGCCTTGATCGAGCCGTTTTTGTCCGAAATCTGCAATTTTCCGGCGACGTTCTCAACGTCCAAATCCTTTTCCTGCGTCGACAGCTTCGCAGAACCTGCGACGTCCGAAACCTCCACGCTGCCCGAATCGAGTTCCAGCAAGCCGGTGAGGTGGACCAGCTGAATGTCCGCCTTCTGCGAAGTGTAATGGGTGTTCTTCGCAATGTTGCGCATGCGAATCGGTCCGAAGAATTCGCCCGCCACGGTCGCGTCGCCCTTTACGTCCGAAATTTCGATTTCGCTGCCGCGACCGCTCAACTTCACGCTGCCCGCAACGTTCATCAGGCGCGCGTCGCCTTTTGTGATCGTCGCGCTTACGTCCGAGCCGCTGTCGTGGATTTCGACCGTGCCTTCCTGCGATACCGCTGTAATCGCGCCGCCGACGCCTGCAATCTTGATGTCGCCGTGACCGGTATTTACGGCAAGGACGGCCGACTTCGGCACCGCGATTTCGAGATCGACTTTCACGTTGCCGTGGCCACCTTCCTGGTTTGTCGGATGAATCGTGAAGCCGTCAGCAGTCTTCTCGATACGCACGTCCACGGTATTGATGCGCTCCCGGGCTTCGTGTTCGCTCGAGCCGTGTGCGCTCTTGTTGGCACTCACCTGTAGGTTGTTCCCGTCCGATGCGTGCACGTTCACGTCGCCCCGATCCGTATTGATCGTCACGTGCGAACCTGGCGGAATCGTCTCAAGCGCCAACTCCTGCATCGCGCTCGCGTCCTGATTGAACATGTCGATGTCAAAGCTCATGTCCGGATGCCGCTCGTGAATCCGCGACACGACCGTCATGCCGGCGAGCACGAAGAAAATCAGGACGAGTAGCGCAGCCTCAGCGCCACTGAGTAGCGGCGGACGGTGTTCGCCCGTTCGCTGCGCCGCAAAATTGTCGACGAGCTTGGCGACGCCCCACAGAATCAGCAGCAGCGGCCAGAAGCGCCAGATGTAGTGCCAGAGCCGGAAATCCGGATTGAAGCGTGCGAGAAGGAAAAGCACGCCGAGGAGGATGCAGAGAAGTCCGGGAAAGATCGACGCGCGCCGGGATTGTCCGTTGGTCACGCGATCCTCACAGCCCGATGTGACCCTGCTTGGGCGCGAGCGCCTGCGCGACCAGCAATACTCCCAGAACAATCAGAAGAATCGGCCAAAGGTCCGCGAAACTGTATCGGCTGTATTCAGCCGCAAGAAAAACCACGCCGACCGCGATCACCATCACGGGACCGACCAGGCCTTTCACACGGCAGTACGGGCATCCGCATCTCGTCGCGACAACGTCAGGCATTCCAATCTCCTACGACGGCTTCTTGAAGCGATCCCACGCGAGCCATACGCCGAATCCAATCAACGCAATCGGCCATGTCTTCTGAAACCACTCGCGATTCAGAAAATCGAAGTTGCGCATCAGAAGCAGCACGCCCATTCCGATCAACACAATCGCCCCGATGGGTTTGGCCGACGTCGAATCAACGTTGATCATTCCTTCGGGCTCCGGCGTTCCCATCAACCGAGCCTTCGCAGTGCGGTAAGCCTCGATTGGCATGTAGAAAATAAAGCACGCGAGCGCGATGCCCGCTGCGGCGTCCAATCCGCCCGCGATATCGGCATCTATCAGCGAAATCAATCCGGCGAAGATCAGCAGGTGAACCAGCGCCTTCGCATACTGTCCGTTGTAAACCGCGCCAAGCCCGGGAACCACACCGAGCACCGCCGCGAGCCCCGGATTCGCGCCGGGCTTCGATGCAGGTGTTGGCACGTTCGCAACCAGGCCGCTCAGGCACGGCTCGCAGTAAAGCGCGCCCTGCACTTCGCGCGTACACTGCGGGCACATCGGTTTGCCGCAATTGCGGCAATAACCTGTCGCCGGTTGATCGGTATGAACGGCGCAATTCATCGGGCACTCCTGTTCGTTGCTGTCATCGACGTCCCAAAGAACGCCAACCGCATGGACGCGTTACACGTTTCGACCCAGCCCTGATTCACGTATGCCGCCAGCATTGCGTAGCTTCGTGCCTGGCTGTGCCCGGGCTTCGGGCCAGTCTGAGACTTTTCCTGTGGGTTTGAAGGCTTCGGCTGCGTCTGCTCTTCCGGAATCGGCGTGGTTTCCGGCGAAGGCTCGTTTGAGGGCTGCAACCGCGTCTGAATCTCGTACACCACGCGCAGGTCGTTCACGTACTTCACGCTGCGCGCGTATGTGAGGTGCGCCTGGCGATTCGCCGCACGGAACGCGTCGACGGGGCTTAGGTTGGCCTTGCGCAGCCTCGACGGCGTGAAGCCTGAGGTGTAGACCACGATCAGAATCGCGGCAGCCACAGTCGCCAGTCCCAGCACAAAACGTGGCTGCACCCAGCGCCCCGGCACCGTGAACCAGCTCTTCCAACTCGCCTTTTCCTTGCGCGGTCCGATCGTCGCATCCAGGATGCGGTTGATCAGCATCGGCGGTGCGGGCTCGAGTTCGAGCGCGTGCATGTTGGTGACGAGGCTGCTCACCGCCGCGACCATATTCGCGCAATCCGCACACGTCGCCGCGTGCGCCTTGAACGCTTCCGCTTCGGCGGGCGTCATCAGCCCATCGATGTAATCGCTGAGCCGTTCTTCCGTATTTGTGCAATTCCAGGTCATGGCTGCTCTCAGCTCCGAAAATTAATTCGGTCGAAGTCCCATTGCTTCCAAAATTTTTGCCAGTTCAATCCGCCCGCGATTGATTCTGGACTTCACTGTGCCTTCCGGCACCTGCAACACTGCCTGAATCTCGCCATACTCCAGGCCTTGCAGATCGCGCAGAATCACGGCTTCGCGCAACTCCGGCGAAAGCTTTGAAAGTCCCTGCTGCAATTGCGCGCTCAACTCTGACGCCAGCGCCAGCTTGTCCGGTGTCCGCGCCGTCGATTCCTTGTTCTCGATCTGCGGCATCACGTCTTCCATCGAGTCCGTCACCCGATCGCGTTTCGTTCGCCGGTAGTGATCGACCAGCAGATTCCGGGTCACGCTGGTCAGCCAGGTCGGAAACGCGCCAAACGTTGGCCGGTAGCTCGGCAGCGTCTTGTAAATCCGAAGAAAAACTTCCTGGCTCATATCCTCCGCCTCAGTCCGGTTGCCGGTGAACCTGTAGCAGATGTTGAACACGCGTCGTGCGTGCCTGCGTACAAGTTCCTCCTCATAACAGCACCAGCTTGCGGCCTCACTGATGTAACGCAAGCCCGCTCCGAAATGTTCCATAACGTTCGGAATCGGACAGTCAGGACCAAGCGGTAGCGATCCGGTTCGGCGAGTGCCTATTCGGCACGCATATTAGACGGGGAAGGAAGCCAAACACAAGCCTTAGCAGCATAGCCCGCGGCGAGGGCGAAGTTGAAGCGAAGCCCTGCCTTGCACTTTTGGGGGCTAACTGGTACGGTTCGGGCGGATGCCGCGCAATCTCCGCCGAATCCTTCTGGTTCTCCTCGCCGTTTTGGTGCTTGGCGGTCTCGGATACAAATTCCGGAATTCGATCACACTGCCCAATTTTCAGTGGTCGATGGTCGGAGACTCGCTGCGCAACGCGAATATCCCGCTTTTGCTGCTTTCGGCCGTCACGATTTACGTCTGCTTTGCGATCCGCGCGCTTCGGTGGATGAGATTCTCGCGCTGGATGGGGCCTTCAAATTTCTGGAACGTTTACTCGGCCACGCTCTCCGGTTTCACGTGCACGTTTTTGCTCGGGCGAGCGGGCGAACCGATCCGTCCTGTCTTGATCGCGAAGAAAAACAATCTCTCGGTTCCCGGGATGTTCGGCGTCTACGTTCTTGAGCGCCTCGCGGACATCGCCGCGACCGTCGTACTTGCGAGCATCGCGTTGTTGCTCTTTCACCATCACGGAATCGCCGGCGCCGACTCAGCGTTCGTCACTAAAATGCGCTCCGGCGGCCTGTTACTGGTCGTCGGCCTGGTCGCGGTCGTCGTGTTCCTCATTTATTTCCGGTTTCACGGCGCCGCGTGGCTCGCTGAAAAACTGAAGCATCCCTCGTGGCACGAAGGCTGGCGCGCGAAAATTGTCGTTCTACTCGAAGGGTTCAGCGAAGGCCTGCAGGGAATTCGC
>JBEKJW010000225.1:0-7567 GCA_050011035.1 Candidatus Acidiferrales bacterium | reverse complement strand
GGGAATCGTATAGATTTCTTTTGGAACCGAGTCCGCGGTTTTCCACGGCCCATTCGGCGTCGTGGACATGAACCATACAGCCTGAAAGCACAGATAATACAAATCGCCGACTTTGATGATCTTGTCTTGTGTGTTTGAGGCGTAGGAAAGAGAAGTCGATTCGATCGGTTTGAATTGCGGCTCGCCGTCGTACGAGACTTTTACGGCGGCCTCGGCCTGGGCGCGATTCACGACGACCGTGGTCGGAATCTGCGCCATCAACACAGCGTCCTCCGCCTCGTCCGTCCCAGGCACGGAAACCAATACGCTGCCGCGCGAACTATCCGGCGGAATTCTAGCGAAGTCGGCGGGCAAGTCGGCCGTCGCAAACATCCACGGACCGTCGAGAGTCTTGGCGCGGAACCAACGGCCCGCCACCAGAAAGTAGTATTGGTTATCGCTGGCCGAAAGGAAAAGATTGCTCTGCGTGTTCGCACCGAACGAGAGCTGCGTGTTCGGAATTTTGGTATACCAGGGCTTGCCGCTGAACGTAATAATTTCCGCGGGCGCGGTGCTGTAAAAAACTTTCGGAGCGGCCCCGGTAACGCCCGCGGGAGGAGGCACCGCTTTTTTCACGTCCTGCCAATTGGGCTGGTCCGGTATCTTCGCCAGGTCGGCAGGAATCTTGGTTGTGCTGGTCCAGGGACCTTCGAGTGCCGATGCCACCAGCCACCGGTTCTCATTAAGCAGGTAATATTTGGAATTCGGTTTGTCGAAGAATACGTCCCAATTCGAATTCACCAGGTACTGCAGGTTAGTGTCTGCGATTGGCGCGAGCACCGGCTCGCCGTCCGACAGCAGCAATACCGCGGGTCCGTAGGAAACGAAAATTTTCGGCGGATCATTTTTTACCGCCGCCACAGGCGGCGCCTGCTTTTTTTCTTCGACCTCGGCCAGCAGCCGATCGAGAGAAATATCCAGCGTCGTTCCCGCAGGTAGAAACCCCCGAACCAATTGGCCCATCGCATTGGCGCTGGACGGATCGAGGGAAGGAAATTTCGTATCCGTGATCTCGATCTGGCTGAGAACGACGTTACGAGTGGTGAAGTTGGTGTCGGTACGTGCGTGGAGATAAACGACGCCAACGGTGGAGTCGCCGGTCTTCGGCTTCACCGAGACAGCCATCCGGGCAAAGAGCTCGCGATAGTCTTTCCACTCGTCAAGCTGCGGCTGATAGTAAATAATCGTGCCGCCCTGGTTGCTCTTCTCCCTCGGCCAACCGATATCCTGGGCGAAAGTCGCACTCACCAGGCCGCAAACTACCAGTACAGCAATCAGGCTTTTCATCGGCGTCGTTCTTCCTTACGTAATGTCACTCGCAACCCGCGAGCTACGGCGTCAGACCGGAGCGGATGGTATCACGCCGAAGAAGGGCGAGGCTTGACGAACTCTCAATGCCCGATAAACGCGGTAACCGGACTAGTAAATTTCAGCCAACTTCACTTGTCCGATAACGCGAATCACCGACAATTAGGATTCGAGTTCGTTTCGATGGACGAGCAGCCTCCAGATCTACCCCAAGCAGCAGTTTAAGTCTAGAATTCAGGCGTCATGGGCGATTCTGCTACCGCCGCCCGATCCATGCCGCAGCGAGTCCAATCAGTGGATGCGCTTCGCGGAGCCATCATGATGTTGATGGCGGTCGACCACATCCGTGACTATGTGGCACGAAGCGCGCAGCTTTTTCTGCCGACGGATCTTGATCAGACAACTCCCGCGATCTTTTTCACGCGCTGGATCACGCATTTCTGCGCACCCGTCTTCGTACTCACCGCAGGCCTCGGCGCGTACTTCTGGCTTACTCGGGGACACCACACAAAGCCCGAGCTGTCGCGCTTGCTTGTCACGCGCGCAATTTGGCTGATATTCCTCGAAGTTACCGTTCTGCGCTTCGTACTTTTGTCGCAAATCAGCTATACGACGAATCCTGTCCTTTTCATCATTCTCTGGGCGATCGGAATGTCGATGATCGCGCTGGCCGGGCTCATTTATCTGCCGATGCGCGTGCTGGTGGCAACTTCTGTCGCAGTAATCGCACTGCACAATCTGCTCGATCGCTTCACGGTCGCGAGCTTCGGGCGCGCGGCGTGGCTCTGGAACATCCTTCACCAGCAGGGTACTTTCGAATTCCACGAAATAACTTTCGTTACGTCGTACCCGGTGCTGCCGTGGATTGCGGTGATGGCCTGTGGCTACTGTCTCGGCGCGGTTTTCGAGTGGAATGCTGAGCGGCGACGGATTTTTCTAATGCGCACAGGGGTCGCGTGTACGGTCGCGTTCGTCGTGCTTCGCGCGATAAATATCTATGGCGACCGCTTTCCGTGGGAACACCAGCGGTCAGCGGTTTTCACGGTGCTCTCATTCCTCAACGTGACAAAGTATCCGCCCTCGCTCGATTTTCTACTGATGACGCTTGGACCCGCGCTTATCGCGCTGGCATGGCT
This sequence comes from Candidatus Acidiferrales bacterium, assembly GCA_050011035.1. GTDB lineage: Bacteria > Acidobacteriota > Terriglobia > Acidiferrales > UBA7541 > Palsa-295. The sequence continues at coordinate 5,084 of JBEKJW010000225.1, read as the reverse complement.
CGAGAGATTTCGCTTTAAGCCGACGAACCCGCTGCTTGTTTTCGGCCGCGTGCCGTTTCTCTACTACGGTGCGCACCTGGCGTTAGCACATTTGATTACGATCGCGATGAATTTTCTGCGTTACGGTGCGAAGCCGTTTCTGCTGATCGCGCCGCCGTCGATGGGAAGTCCGAACGAACTCTTCCCCGCCAACTATGGATATCCGCTGTGGGTCGTGTACGCAGTGTGGGTCTTGGTCCTGACGATGCTCTATCCGGCGTGTCTGCGGTTCGCGCGGCTTAAACAGCGGCGGCACGATTGGTGGCTGACTTACCTCTGAGACAGCGCCTCTTTTTCTCGCGAAGGACGCTGGCTTCCCGCTCAAAATGTCTTGAACTCATGCGTAGGAATCAGGCCGATTGTCTCTCGGCGGCTTCAATAGCGGCGAGCTTTCGGTCCATCTGTGGGTTCAGCGCTACAGCGGTTTCACATCGCCGCATTTGCGTAAACGTAGTCCTTCGTTCGGCGGCGGACAACTGAAATTCGATCAAAACCACATGATTGCATAACAACGCCGACTCCTTTCTCCCGAGCCTTTGGTCTCGACAAACCACAGTCTACTCGGGTCTAAGGAGCCGGCGTTGTTATGCAATCAAGTGAATCGAAAACCGGTGGGAACACGAGCAGCAGGGATTTGGATTCCCTGATACCGCGCAGATTTTCCCTGTTCCGTTTTGCCTATAAATCGAACTTTCAGCTCTAAGAGATTCTGGATTCGCCACTTAGGCACGATTCAGGTGTGATTAACCCGAAAATTCCCTGTATTAATCCCTGTTAGCAGGGAATTGGGCGGAGAACGGTTCGCACGTGACTGCGTCCTCCGCCACGCAGTCTGCTGGTTTCTCTCAGTTCACATTTACCTCGGAGAAGGTGCTACTTTGCGCCCAGTTCACGCGAGACAATCTGCACTCGGAGGACGGCTGTACAGCGAACATTCTCCGAGATATCGCAGGAATCGCCTGTATTCTCCCGACCCACCAGCGAGGTGCACTTCGTATTGGCACGAATTCTCGAGTGAGGCCGACACCATAATCACCACGAGCTCAACTCTCGCTTACGATCCAACACGGAAGGTGGCTTTTCAGAGACGAGAGCTTGTCCACCACGGTCATCTAGGTAAGTAGAGCTCGGGCGGTACCAGAGACTTACCGCCGACTTGGCGACTCAATTAAGAGAAGGCATCTCGCGTTTTCTCAACAACCCCATCTCCTGGACCCGTCAGCCTGCCAATGAGGAGGAAGCACAGCTAACCATTGATCACATTCGCCAGGTTATTGAAATCGCGCTGCGGGACCTAGCCGTACGCGTCTCGTGGCGGACCATTTGAGCGATTGACGAACAGCCTATGATGGTCCTACAGCCCGTGGAGCCGGCTCCAGCTATCGGCGCGCGAATGCGATACACGGAATCTATGATGCCGCGGCGCCCATTCCCGACGCCGTTATGACAGAACCTTCGGCGGCATTCCGTGGGGATATTCGACGAATTGTTACGGCTGCAATCGAGGCTTGCGGAGGCGACGTGCGACTGATCGAGGCCGCGTAGGAGGGCGTCGATAGAGATCGTCGAGCCTTACGGTATTAGGAGCCTGAACGGACTGCCCGCCGCGAGCTAGCGTTACTTTCCTGCTGAAGCGACCTGGCAGGCCGGAAGTTCGCTCGAACGCCGATACAGGAGTTCGAAGTCATACTTATCGCTTTCCAAGTCGAAGCTGCGCAACGCCAAAACTCCGCTGACAATTCGCATACCCGGCCGGCGTTCCATCTCGATGAGCACGTCCAAGGAGTCGGCGATATTTGTCTTAATGGCTCGTCCGAAGCATCACGTGGTCGCGACGGGGATGCATACCAGCTGCCCTCCAGAGTGAACTCTCGCTCACTCCCGCTGGTACAAAAAACCCGGTCATGTCACCCCGAATTCCACTTAGGGAAATCACCTGTTGACATTCTATAGGTCCGGCGCTAGTGTCGCGTAGACAGTCTACAGGAGCGGCGCGTGACTCAGGAGCAAACAAACCTACTTCAGGGCACTCTTGACCTTCTGATCCTCAAGACTCTGCGCCTCGGCGAAATGCATGGGCTTGGTATCTCGCGCCGTATCGAGCAGATCACCCGAGGCACTTTCACCGTGAAGACTGGTTCTCTCTTTCCGGCGCTGCGCCGCATGCAAGAAGAAGGCTGGATTAAATCGGCCTGGGGCGAATCGGAAGCCAATCGCAGGGCAAAGTACTATCGGCTAACCAAAGCAGGCATGAAGCAACTAGAAACGGAAACAGCGAAATGGGAGCGGATTGTGCTAGGGATCTCGCGGACTCTGGAGGCGTCGTGACGAAAAAGGCCGGGTCACGCTGGTTTCAGCGCGCGATCAGTTTGCTGCGCAATATCGTGAGCAGAGACCAAGATGAGCGGGAGATTGCTGCGGAATTGAACGCCCACCTTTCGCTGCTGATCGAGGAGAAAGTGCGATCAGGCATGAAGCCAGATGATGCGGAACGTGCAGCGCACATCGAGTTAGGAGGTATCGAGCAGGTGAAGGAACTGGTGAGAAATGCACGGGCCGGAGCATGGCTCGACTCGCTGGTACGAGACTGTCGCTTCGCGCTCCGCATGTCTCGCAAGAATTCAGGATTTACTGCCGTCGTCGTTCTTACACTGGCGCTCGGCATCGCCGCCAATACCACTGTGCTCAGTTGGGTCAGCGCTACCTTGCTGAACCCGATTCCGGGAGTCGCTCACACGAGCGACCTTGTCACCGTCATGCGCGGCGATCGCAGCGATCATCCTACGCCGCCATTTTCTTATCCCGATCTTCATGACCTCAGCGAGCGCACTCAAACTTTTTCCGGGCTTCTCGGCTATCACGACGACTTCATGTCTCTCACGGGCTCCGCAAAGCCCGAGCGCATCTACGGCGCCCTGACCACCGCCAATTATTTTGATGTTCTCGGCGTCCACGCGATTCTCGGCCGCACTTTTCTTCCCGAAGAAGGAACGCCGCGCGCCGGCGCTGCAGTGATCGTCATCGGTTACACCGTCTGGCAGAACCATTTCGCGGGCGATCCGCAAATCGTTGGCAAGACGATTCAGATCAATCGCCATCCCTACTCCGTTATTGGGGTAGCCCCGCGGGATTTCACGGGCTGCGCGCCCGGGCTTCGCACCGAACTGTGGATTCCTGTCTCGATGGATCGTGATGTTTGGGGTTTTAACCGTCCCGATTATCGCGGCATTTTCTGGCTGAACGTGCTGGGAAAGCTTCGCCCGGGTATCACGAAGAATCAGGCGCAGGCCGAACTCAACCTGCTCATGCGGGAAATCGCCGAGCGCTTCCCGGAGGATCACCGTGATAGTCCGAACGAGATTTCTCTCGACCCCCTTTGGCGCTCTCCCTTCGGCATCAACGGCTATCTTTACAAGATTCTTCCGATGTTGCTGGGGCTCGCCGGGGTGCTACTCCTGCTGGCCTGCGCCAACGTTGCGAGTCTCCTGTTGGTGCGTTCGGTCGGACGCCGCCGCGAGATTGGCATGCGGCTGGCAATGGGCGCTTCGGGCAAACAGATTATCCGCCAGTTTCTGATCGAGAGCCTGCTGCTTGCTCTGCTCGGTGGTACTGCCGCCATTGCGATTACGGTGTGGACTTCTCGCAGTCTCATCGCTTTCTTTCCGCCCAGCTCTCTTCCGCTGACAAACGATGCGCACGTCGATCAACGCGTGCTTTTCGTGACAATTGCGGCTTCCATCCTCGCTGCGATCATCTCCGGTGTTCTTCCGGCCCTGCGGTCTTCCAGCCTGCCGGTGCAATCTGTTCTCAAGGAGGAAGCGACTAGCGTCTCACTTACTTTGCATAAGGGTCGTCTCTTGAGCGGCCTGGTGGTGGCACAGATTTCACTCTCGCTCGTTCTCTTAGTCTGCGCGGGACTCTTTACCCGCAGCCTTCAGAAAGCACAGCAATCGGATCCGGGATTCGAGGCAAGTCATCTGCTGCTTGCCTCTTACGAACTCTCGCCGGCTGGTTACACGCGCGCGACGGGTGTGGCGTTCAACCGGCAGGTGCTCGACACGCTATCGGCGCTTCCCGGGGTCGAATCCGTGACCTTGGCTGATTTTTCACCGCTGAGCTTCAGCATCCACACCGACTATCTGCAGCTTGAAGGCTACGTGCCGCAATCGCACGAATCGATGGAGATCAGCCGAGCGATCGTCGGGCCGAATTACTTTCGCACTCTGCGCACGTCCGTAATTTCGGGCCGTGAATTCACCGAAGCGGATACGGTGGATTCGCAACTCGTTGCCGTCGTCAACCAGGCCTTTGTCGATCGCTATTGGCCGGGTGAAGACCCTATCGGCAAGCAGGTGACGGACGGCGGTGATCGGTTCACGATCGTTGGGGTGGCACGCAACGCCAAATACCGCTTGCTTACCTACCCGGCCGAGCCTGTCATCTATTTGCCGATGTATCAGGCCTATAGCCCGACACATGACACCACCATTCACCTCCGCGCAACTGGCGATCCGCGTGCCATGGCTTCTTCTGTGGAAGAGACCATCCATCAGCTCAATCCGGAGTTGCCGCTGTTCAACGTGAATCCGCTTTCCGTCACCATGCAGCTCGGCACACTTTTTGGACGCGTCGCGGCTACGTTTGCCGGCTCGTTCGGTCTTCTTGCCATGCTGCTCGCCGCCGTCGGCATCTACGGCGTCGTGGCCTACACCACTCGCCAGCGCGCGCGGGAAATCGGCATCCGCGTGGCGCTCGGCGCGGAGAAGGGAAGCATCTACAGTCTCGTTCTTGGCCAGGGATTCCGGCTCACACTGGCGGGCCTCGTCGTCGGCACCGCGCTCGCGCTGGCATTCACGCGCTTGCTCAAGGCGCAACTCTTTGGCGTTAGCGAGACCGATGTGATTACGTTTGCCTCTGTCGGGCTGCTTCTCGGCGTTGTCGCTCTGCTCGCGTGCCACATCCCTGCCCGCCGCGCCACCCGAGTCGATCCGATGGTCGCGCTCCGGCACGAGTAGCTGAAGATACGTCGCGTTACTGGTCTAGGG
>JBEKJW010000224.1:0-7593 GCA_050011035.1 Candidatus Acidiferrales bacterium | reverse complement strand
GGCGTGACGCCGGGCAACATTCTGGTTCCGGTGAGCACGTACTACGCGCTGAATCACCTGGAAGCGGCGCTGCGTCGCGTCAGACGCAAAGAAGCCGAGATCGTCGTGCTCCACGTGCGGTTGCTTCGACGCGCCGCGTCAGGCGAGTACGAACTCGCACCGGATCAGCTCTTCAGCACGATCGAGCAGTTGCTCTTTACCAAAGTTCTGTCGATTGCAGAAAAGGAGGGGAAGCCCGTTCGGCTCGCAGTCGCGGCCGCCAACAACCTCTGGGAAGGTATCCTGCGCACCGCTGTGAACCTGCAATCGAGCACCGTTGTGATCGGCAGCTCGTCGAAATCGCCCGTGCAGGAGCAAGCGCGTGAAATCGGTCTCTCTTGGGAGCACATGCCCGAACCGCGCCCGCGCGTGACGCTCGAAATCTTCACGCCGTCAGGGCAGGAGAACATCTTCTACCTCGGCCCGCACGCTCCGAGGCTCACTCCGAAGGAAATTGAAATGCTCCACCGCGTGTGGCTGGATTTGAGCGACCGGCTGCCGGGCGAGGAAGTGCATCACCACGACGTCGTTCACTTCGCGCTCACTGAAGTCGAGCGCGAGATCAACCAAGGCCAGGCTGCATCGGTCACCGAGCGGCTTCGCCAGCATCTCCACGACATTGAAGGTCACCGCATCAACTCGGAAGAACCCCCGCAAAAAAAATTACCCGGGCAGTAGTCCTACCCGCCCGGGCAAATTTCATTCGAAAGATTCGGAATTAAGCGGGTAGCTGCGCAGTGCATCCCGAACAGCGCGTCGCCTTCAACGGCAGCTTGGTGCCGCAGTATGGGCAGTCCTTGGTCGCAGGCGCCGTAGGTGGCACCGGCTTCCAGCGGTTCACGATGCGCACGATCAGGAATACCGCGAACGCCACAATCAGGAAGTCGATAATATTGTTAATGAACACGCCGTAATTCAAAGTCGGCGCGCCTGCCGCTTTTGCCGCGGCCAGTGTCGGAAACGATGGCCCGGAAAGCGTCACAAACAAATTCGAAAAATCCACTTTTCCCAGGATCACGCCGATGGGCGGCATGATGATGTCCGAAACGAGCGAGCTGACGATTTTGCCGAACGCGGCTCCGATGATGAAACCGACCGCCAGGTCCAGCACATTTCCTTTCATTGCAAATTCTTTGAATTCTTTCAGCATCTCGTCTCTCCTCAGAACTTCATTCGCGATTAGCTTCGGTATGTGTGCGGTGTGATTCGGCAGGCGGCGGGCCGAGGCGCCTCGTCCTGCTGTGCGGGAGAGTATAAAGAACTGGTTCGGCAGGCAAGCGCAATCCCGCCGATACGGAAAATATCCGGAGAGTTGAATTTTTAATCGGAACGTTTACTGTTCGTTACTTTTTTGCGACCAGGAAAATTGCCGTCAGCAGGCCGCGCAGCACCAGCACCGCTCCCGCAATCGCGAGCAGGATCAGCGAATAGCGTGAGTGGAACATCGCGATGTTCAGCAGGACGATTCCTACGATCGCTAGCGACGCCGCGCGAATGTAAGTCTGCATCCGCGTGACGCCCTGCTCAGGTTTCGTCGAAGCGCGCGCGGCCATATACAGAAATAAAATCCCCACAAGAATCAGCCCTACGGGATTCACGCGCATCGCAACGCGCCCTGAAATCGCGATCACCAGCAGCAGCGCGCCCAGGCACAGCAGAATAAATTCGCTCAGCAGGCGAAACGGATTCAGAGTTTTCGGCGGATTTTGTGCGGTCGGCATCGATGAAGGGCCAGCGCGGCCAGCGCGCGCGGCTAGTATCGCCATTCAATCGCCGCGTTGCAACTGCGCGTGTGCCAAAATGGCTGAAGGCTCTTTCAGCACCCGCGCCCGCGTGGCGCAACCCGTGCCCCCTCAATGTTATACTGCCTCGCTACCCTTGCATCGCGGTTCGGCGTGTGGTCATCGAATCTTCGGGAGAAAGCCCAGTGCACAAAGTAATTATCATCGGCAGCGGCTGCGCCGGACTCACCGCTGCGATCTACGCCGCCCGCGCGGACCTGAATCCGCTCGTTCTCGATGGCTACGAGCCCGGCGGCCAGCTCGCCTTGACCACGCTCGTCGAAAATTTCCCCGGTTTTCCCGACGGAATCATGGGCCCGGAGTTGATCGAAAATACGCGCAAGCAAGCGCAGCGATTCGGCGCGGAATTTCGCAGCGGGGCGGTTTCCAGCGTCGACCTCAGCAAGCGCCCGTTCAAAGTTACCGTTGGCAGCGACACCTTCGAATCCGAGACGCTCATCATCGCAGCCGGCGCATCGGCGCGCATGCTCGGCATCGAATCCGAAAAGCTGCTGCTCGGCTACGGCGTCTCCACCTGCGCCACTTGCGACGGATTTTTCTTCCGCGGTAAAGACATTCTCGTCGTCGGCGGCGGCGACACCGCAATGGAAGAAGCCACCTTCCTCACCAAGTTCGCGAGCAAAGTGACGATCATTCACCGTCGCCCCGAATTCCGAGCCTCGAAAATCATGATCGATCGCGCCAAGGCGAATCCCAAAATCGAATTCCTCACTCCTTACGAGATCGCCGAAGTTCACGACGTGACGCGCCAGTCCGTCGAAAAAGTCACGCTGCGTAACACTTCCACCGGCGAAAAAATCGATCGCGACGTTTCCGGCGTCTTCGTCGCCATCGGCCACGATCCCAACACAAAAATTTTCAAGGGCCAGCTCGAAATGGATTCAAACGGCTACCTGATCACTCACGACGGCCCGCGCACAAACGTCGAAGGTGTGTTCGCCGCGGGCGACGTGCAGGATCACCGCTACCGCCAGGCCATCACCGCCGCCGGCTCGGGCTGCGCCGCCGCGCTCGAAGTGGAAAAGTTCCTCGCGGAGCACGCGCTCTGATGACGCAGCGCCCGCGCGCGGAGCGTTCGCCGAAATGATGCGCGCGATCCTTCTGCATCTTTCCGAGAATAAAAATCTCGCACCGCTCATTATGCGCAACGGCGTCAGTCGCCGCGTCGCGCAGCGATTCGTCGCCGGAGACAATCTCGACGACGCCATTGCGGCCGCGCGCAAGGTGAATCGCGCGAAGCAGTCCGCGAGCCTCGACCTTCTTGGCGAAAATGTCTCCGATGAAGCCGGTGCTCGCGCCGCTGCCGAGGGCTACGCCGCGATCTTCGACCGCATTGCACGCGAAAAGCTCGACGCCAACGTCTCGCTCAAACTCACTCAACTCGGCCTCGACCTCAGCGAATCGCTCTGCCGGGAATTGCTCGAACAGATCGTCGCGCATGCCGGCCAGCAGGGAAATTTCGTCCGCGTTGATATGGAAGGCTCGGCGTACACGCAACGCACCGTCGACATGGTGAAGCGCGTCCGCGCGAAATATCCCGGCGTCGGCACCGTGATGCAGTCCTACCTCTTCCGCACGGCGAATGACATTCGCGATCTGCTCGCCGTCGGCTGCCGTATTCGCCTTTGTAAAGGCGCCTACAAAGAGCCGCCTGAAGTCGCGTTCCCCGAGAAAGCCGACGTCGACCAGAACTACGTCAAACTCATGCAACTGCTTCTGCCGAGCGGCGTTTACCACGGAATCGCCACGCACGATCCCGCCATGATCGATGCCACCAAGAAATTCGTCCGCGAGCAGGGAATCGGCCTCGACAAATTCGAGTTCCAGATGCTCTACGGCATTCGCACCGATTTGCAGCAGCAACTGGTGCGCGAAGGTTATCGCCTGCGTGTTTACATCCCCTTCGGGACCGACTGGTTTCCATACTTCATGCGCCGCCTCGCCGAGCGCCCGGCCAACATGATGTTCTTCGCGAAAAGCCTTATCCCGCGTTCCAGCGACGCGAACGACTAGCGCCTCCTCCCGTAGTCGCGTACGCCGCCTTGAAATTTCAATTCACGCCGAACCGTTGTCAGAATCCCGGTTCCGCACTAGAATGTCCGCGACTTCAACGTAGGCCTGAACGTTTTCACCGCACACGCACAGGAGCCAATCATGCGAACTCGTTTTGTCGCCCCCGCTATCGTCATCGCCGTCGCTTTCACCATCGCTGGCTGCAGCAAATCGTCGACGCCCAGCAATTCTTCGTCATCAAACTCCGCGTCGCCGAATTCGTCGGCTCAGCCCAGCTCGGCGGCCAACCAGCCGCAGCCCGCGCCCGCTCCGGTTACGCCTCCTCCTCCGCCACCGCCCGTCACGATTGCGACAGGCACGCAGCTCACGATTATGTTGAATGATGCCATCGATACGAAGACGGCGAATAATGGCGACAAGTTCTCTGCCACTCTCGCCGCGCCGATCACTGTCGACGGCAATCTGGTCCTGCCCGCCAACACCCGCGTTTCCGGCACCATCGTCACCGCGCAGTCCGCGGGCAAGGTGAAGGGCAACGCCGTCCTCGCGCTCACGCTCGATACGATTCGCCTCAACGGAAATCCCTACTCGATTCAGACCAGCGAGTTTGAAGATGCAGGCAAGGGACGCGGTAAGCGCACCGCTGTTGGCGCTGGCGGCGGCGCTGCGTTTGGCGCAATTGTTGGAGCACTCGCAGGCGGCGGCAAGGGCGCGGCGATTGGCGCTCTGGCCGGCGGCGGCGCAGGCACGGCAGGCGCTGCCTTCACCGGCAAGACTGACATCAGCCTTCCCGCCGAGACGCGTCTCCACTTCCGTCTAACCGCGCCCGTCACGATTCAGGGCACCGACGTGCCGCCACCCGCAACTGCGTCCGCAACCGCGCCGGCGCCACCACCAGCGCAATAAACGCATTCGCACAACAACACGAAAAAGTAAAAGGCCCTCGAGCCGCAACGCCCGAGGGCCTTTTACTTTTTCACCTGCGCCACACACAACTCATCGCAGCGCCCACCCAACTTTTACCCGACCGACTCTCCCGGCTTCAGCGCATGAATCTCGAGCCCGCTCACGTCCTGCGTCAACCCGCGCAACTCCTGCGGCGTCCCCACTAGCGGCGGGAACGTCCCAAAGTGCATCGGGATCACATGCTTCACGCCCAGCAAACGTACCGCATGCGCCGCCTCGCGCGGTCCCATGGTGAAATGGTCGCCAATCGGAAGCATCGCTACATCCGGCGCATACAGCTCCGCAATAATCTTCATATCCCCAAACACGCACGTATCGCCCGCGTGATACACCTTAAACCCGCCCGGCAGATGAATCACGTACCCGCACGCCTCGCCGCCGTAAATAATCTGGTCGCCGTCTTTGATTCCGCACGAGTGCACAGCGTTCACCATCGTCACGCTGATCTCGCCCACGCGCTGTGTGCCGCCTTTGTTCATCGGATTCGTATTTGGCACGCCCTTCGATTCCAGCCACACGCACAGCTCGTAAATCCCCACCGTCTGCGGCTTGAACTTTTTCCCGAGGTCCACCGCGTCGGCGATATGGTCGAAATGTCCGTGCGTCACCAGCATCGTGTCCACACGCTCGAGCTTCTTCAGCGGTTCGGGAACCATTGGGTTGGTCTGAATCCACGGATCCACCAAAATCACTTGCCCGGACTTCGTCGTGATCCGGAACGCGGCGTGACCCAGCCACGTCAATTGATTGCCGTGCGTTTGCAGCATGAACAGGCCCTCCTGGCCTCTATTTACCGTCAAAAATCTTCACTCGCCGTCCGCCTGCATCCTAATATATACAAAGAACCTTCGCACACGTTCGATGCGCCGTGTAGCCTGCCGCGCTTGTACCTCTTCGGGTTTGGTGATATAAAAAATGTTGAACAAATTTCATTGATCTACCGCGGGTGTATCTGGGTAGCTCCATTCACCCCCACCCATTTCAGGAGACAGCTAGATGGCGTATGTAATCGCTGAGCCGTGCATCGGAACTAAGGATACTGCCTGCGTCGACGTCTGCCCGGTGGACTGCATCCACCCGCGCAAAGACGAGCCGACCTTCGAGGGCGAGAAGCAGCTCTATATCCACCCCGACGAGTGCATCGACTGTGGCGCCTGCGTTCCAGTTTGCCCGGTGACCGCGATTTTCGCGCTGGAAGACCTGCCGGAGAAGTGGACCGCGTTTACTCCGGTCAATGCGGACTACTACAAGAAGGCTCAGTAACGCGTCTCAACAATCGCGAGAATTAGGTCAGAGATTCTGAGAGCGGCGGACGATGAGTTCCGCCGCTTTTCTTTTGTGGGAATATTTAGACTCGACGGATTATGTCGGTTCCACCAGGCCGAGCGTCTGCTTGCCGCTCTCCGAAATCATGCTGGGATTCCACTCCGGATCCCACACGATATCGACCTTCACATCGCCCACGCCGGCAATCGAGCCGATCTTGGATTTCACCTGCGCCGGAATCTGCTGCGCCGCAGGGCAGCTCTGCGACGTGAGCGTCATCTTCACCGCCACGTTGCCCGCGTCGTCGTGCTGCACGTCGTAAATCAGTCCCAGGTCCACGATGTTGATGGGAATTTCGGGGTCGTAACACTGTCTTAGCGCATCCATGATTTGTTCGCGCTCGAGCGTCGTGCCGTTTGCCATATCGTTGACCACCTCGCGTCGCCCGGGACGATGTTCCCAAGTCCCTTCGGCTGTTTCGCGCATCAATTGTCTCGTATCAGCGTTCCACACGCGGCTCCGCGAGTCAAAGGGATATACCTGAGTTTCTGATGGAACCGATTTGTTTCGGCGGATTGGTGGCCGTCTGCGTTCGCGATACTCTGTGATGTCACTCCTGCATTAGTCCGGAGATTCCGTTGCGCAAGTTTCAGCTGACGCTCGTCTTTCATGCGCACCAGCCCGTCGGAAACTTCGACGATGTGATAGAGCATGCCTACGCACGATGTTATCTCCCGTTCCTCGAAACGCTCGCCCAGCATCCTGCAATTTGTATCGGCATGCACTTCAGCGGCTCGCTGCTCGAATGGATCGAGCGCGCCCACCCTCCCTATTTTGACCGCCTCCGGAACCTGATTCGAAACGGGCAGATTGAACTGATTGGCGGCGGATTTTACGAGCCGATTCTTGTCGCGATTCCTACTGCTGACCGCCTGGAACAGATTACGCGTTTTTCGAACTACCTCGAAAAGCACCTCGGCGTGCGGCCCAGAGGCGCGTGGCTCGCTGAACGCGTCTGGGAGCCGCACCTTCCTTCGACGCTCGCGCCAGCGGGAATCGAATACACGCTGGTGGACGACAACCACTTCCTCGGCGCGGGCTTCGAGTCCGACCAGACTTACGGCTACTACGTCGCGGAAGATCAGGGCTCGTCCGTGAAGGTGCTTCCGGGGCTGCGCGAACTTCGCTACTTGATTCCTTTTCGCAATGTCACCGAAACCACCGATTTCCTGCACGTCGCCGCCGTTCATCCCGGAGGCTTTGCCGCGATGGGCGACGATCTCGAAAAATTCGGCTCGTGGCCCGGTACGCATGAGCTGTGTTATCGCGATCGTTGGCTCGACAATTTTTTTAGCGAACTGGAGAACAACTCGTCGTGGCTTGAAACCGTGACGCCCTCGGCCGCTATCGCCGCTCACGAACCGCTCGGCCGCGCCGATCTTCCCGCCGCGTCGTACTCGGAAATGATGGAATGGTCGCTGCCCACGTCCGCGCGCAGCCGCTTTCA
>JBEKJW010000223.1:0-14452 GCA_050011035.1 Candidatus Acidiferrales bacterium | reverse complement strand
ATTCATACTGTTTTACCCCTAACACAAGCTCCTGCCGGATATACAGCCCCGACCTGATTAGCATTTCCGTCGCGAAATTCTAGACTCGGCTCATCTTTGGGCGCTGCAATGCGAACCCTGAGCGCCGCGTTCCTTTCACTTTGATTTCTTTTGGGGTTTCCGCAAGTGATCGAATGGAGGAATTTATGAAACGTATTGCCTGGATCGGAACCACGGCATTGATGTTTTCACTCGGCATAGCGATGCCAGCATTCGCGCAGGAAGCGGGGCACGACGATGCCAAGCCGGCGGAATCGCGACCGGCGGAGGAAAAGCCCGCTGAGTCGAAGCCTGCGCCGAAACCTGCGGCAAAACCGGCGTCGCACCCTGCAGCAATGCCTGCGACGACGCACGCGGCCAAGCCGCAAGAGACCAAGCCGGAAGAAGCGAAGCCGGAAGAAGCCAAGCGGGAAGACGCAAAACCGGCCGAACACGCCGAGAACAAGCCAACGCCGAAACCGGAAGCGAAACCCGCTCCGAGGCCGGCTTCTGCGCACAACACCGTAGCGCACAACAACGACACCGAACACCGCGACGCGGCGAAGACCACAACGCGCGAGAACACCCACGCGACCACGAAAAACGTCTCACAGAAAAACGATCCGCACCGCATTCCGGACGACAAATACCGCGAGCACTTCGGTCGCGAGCACACGTTCCACGTCGGCCACCCGGTTGCGGTGGGCGGGCGGTATCGCTTCGCGTACGGCGGCTACAACTTCTATTTCACGCAGGCATGGCCGGCAGGATGGGGCTATAACGACGATGTTTACGTCGTTGATATCAACGGCGTGTACTACCTGATGGACGTCGCGCACCCGGGCGTGCAGCTGGCGCTGGTGATCGACCTTTAAAATCTAGACGATCGGCAAATATGTTTGTGGAAAGGGCGGCCTCGTGCCGCCCTTTTTTTGCGTCCGCACGTGACTACTATGCGGACTCGATTGCGCGTCTCAGATTTTCGAGGTCGGAGTGGATCGCGCTACGCGTGAAGTACAGAACCGGCGCCATGAAGAAGTACGCGGGGCGCAACGTGAAGTCGACGGCGCAGGTGACGCGCGAGCCGCTCAGCGTCGGCGTTACGTGGAACATCCACTGCGCGCGGCGGAAGAAGCGCGCGTTGCCTGTGCGACTGGTGAGATCGACTACGCAGCGCTGCGCTTCGGTGTCCACGCTCGCGATGCGGTAGGCCATGCGGCCGTTGTGATGCGCGTTGCCTGGTGAGTTGGCGTGTGTCTCGGTGTGGAATTCGTAGCCACGGCCTTTGAGCTGCGCGGCTGCTGGAGCTTCTTGCGCTTCGATTGCGCGTGCTACGCCGCGATCCCACTTCGGCAAGTTCGAAATGTCTCCCAGGAAGGCCCAAACGATCTCCGGCGACCGGTGGATTGCGATGCTGGATTCTAGGCGCATGCGGGCTAGTCTCCCTGTCTGATACGCACCGCGGTGTTCTTTTGTTACGGTCCGTTTGTTGGTGATGTTGCCCGCATGGTGGTGAGAGGTCGTAAGACGACCGGCCTTCGGGCCTGTCGGACGGGCGCGACAAATGTTTTGACAGGCGCGCTCACCGATGGGCATACTTAGACGTCTTAGTACAGAGAGGACTGGGTATGGGAAAGACGGACGGGATGCAAGGTTCGCTGGACCTGCTGGTGATGAAGACGCTGCGGCGGCACGGGCGGCTGCACGGATACGCGATCATGTCTGCGATTCGCGAGCGGTCGGGCGACGTGCTGCGCGTGGAGGAAGGCTCGCTCTATCCCGCGCTGCACCGCATGGAAGAGGCGGGCTGGGTGCGCGCGGAGTGGGTGACGAAAGATACGGGGCGTCGCGCGCGCGTCTACGAACTGACTGCGAAGGGGAAGAAGCAGCTCGCCGCCGAAGAGCCGAAGTGGCAGGCGGTGGCCAAGGCTGTGAATCGCGTGCTGCGGGAGGCGTGAGATGTCGCTGTGGTCGCGAGTGCTGAATGCGTTTCAGACGTGCGCTGGGTTCGGCGCTGAAGCATCGCGACAACGCGCACGATGCGCGCGTGGTGGTGTGGCTGGATTCGCTGCGTGCCGACGCGGTGTACGGCTGGCGTCGCCTTGCGCGGAGCAAGGTGACGACGGCTGCTGCGGTGATCTCGCTGGGCCTCGCGATTGGGGCGTGCACGGCCGCGTTCCGGCTCACAGACGCGCTTTTGTGGCGTCCGCTACCGATCGCCGAGCCTCACGAAATCTATGAAGTCGAGACGGTGGGCGTCGGATTCGACGGCAAACCGGAGACCGGAAACCACTGGTCGTATTCGGAGTTCGTCACGATGCGCGACGCAGTGAAGGCCGACGCCGAACTCATCGCAAATTCCGCTGTCGACAGCCAGGACGTCCAGGTTCCGGGAAGCTCCGGCACAGAGAAAGCGTACGTCGAGTACGTTTCCGGCTCGATGCTCGCAACGTTTGGACTGCGTCTGGCAGAGGGGCGTCCGCTGAATTTCAGCGACAGTGCCACGGCGGACGGGCAAGCCTACGCGTTGCTCAGCGACCAGTATTGGAAACGACGCTTCGAGCGCGATCCGCATGTCGTGGGTAGCACCTTAGAGTTTGGCGACCATGCCTATGAAGTTGTAGGTGTGATTGCGCCCCCCTTCACCGGAACGGCTCCCGGGAGAATGACTGACATTTTTCTTCCGGCGACGATGAATCCTTACGCGAAGGTGCCAAGCGTGAGCGCTTTTCATATCTTTGCGCGCGTCCCGGCGGGCACAGCGATGGCACCGTTGCGTGAGCATCTGCAATCCGTGATGCACGTGCTATTCGTGGAGCAAATCGGGCGAATGCCGGGCATTCAGGAACAAATGAAGGAAATGTTTCTGAATCGCAATATCGCACTGGAGCCCGCGCCATCAGGTAGCTCTTCACTACAAACCTCGAATCGCCGGCCGCTCGCGGCGCTGTTCGTCCTAAGCCTGCTGGTGCTGCTGATTGCGTGCACGAACGTGGCGAATTTGGTCACGGCGCAAACTGCGGCGCGCGAACGCGAACTTGCGCTCCGCGTTTCAATTGGTGGCGGACGCCGCAGATTGATGCAACTGGTGCTCGCGGAGAGCGTGTGGATCGGTCTTGCAGCCGCGGCGCTCGGTGCTGCGTTCGCGTGGTGGGCCGCGCCGCGTGTTTTGGCGATGATTAATCCGCCTGGCGATCCCGCCCGCCTCGCGCTGCCGGCGGACTGGCGCGTACTTGGCTTTCTCGCCGCAGCGACGTTTCTGATGACGCTCATGTTCGGCCTCGCGCCGGCGTTGCGTGCGTCGAAGATTGATCCCGCGAGCGCGCTGAAGGGCGGCGAAGATCCTCACGCGCGGCGCAGAACGCTCCACGCCCTGATCGCGCTGCAGGTCGGATTTTGTGTCTTCGTCGTCTTTACGTCCGGCTTGTTTGTAATGACGTTCGAACGACTGGCCCACAAGGCCACTGGATTTTCGTCGGATCGAGTTCTGACCATCATGGCCACGGCGAATCAGGCGCAGCCACTACGCGTCTGGACAGACGCCATGCAGACAATCTCGCAGCAACCTGGTGTTGCGTCGGCCGCGCTGGCTGGTTGGCCGCTCCTAGATGGAACGAATTTGGTCAATGTCGTAGCGTTGCCTGGTCTACCGGCTTCGCCGGTACTCACGCACAAGCTAAAAATCACTCCCGGTTGGGCCGAAACGATGCGAGTGCCCATCCTTGAAGGCCGGGATTTGAATTGGAATGACACGGACCCGAATGCGGCGCTTGTGAACGAAACCTTTGCAAAAACTTACTTCGGCGAAACGGACCCCGTAGGGAGAAAGTTCACAACTCCGTTGCCAAGCGGCGACCCGCCGTCCACCACGGTAGTCGGCTTGGTGAAGGACGCGTGCTATTCCGATTTGAGGCAATGCGCCGTACCGACGGCGTACTACCCATTCGCAAGCGCGGATACACCCGGAGGGCCTGCCTATCGTCCGAAATTCGCCACGTTCATCGTGAAGTCCGAAAGCGAGAATCCGCTTACCGTGGCACAGAGTTTGCGCATCGCCCTAGCACGAGTAGCGCCGGAGCTTCATGTGCTACGCATCCGGACGCAGAGGGAAGTGAACGACGCGCAAACGATTCACGAACGGGTGCTTTCAACGCTCGCGACATTCTTCGCCGCCGTGGCGATTCTACTTGGCGGGGTGGGACTCTACGGCGTGCTGAATTATTCCGTGGTGCGCCGCCGGCGCGAAATTGGGATTCGCATCGCCGTGGGCGCGCAGCCGGTAAACATCGCCCGTGCCGTGATCGCGAACGCGTTTGTCATGGTACTGCTCGGCGTCGTGGCTGGGGTTGCTGTGGGCATCGTGTCGGTGCGCCCGCTCGAGTCGCTGTTTTATGAGGTGAAGCCGACGGATGCGTCAGCTCTGGCCGCTCCGGCAATTGCGATTTTTCCGGCAATTGCGATTTTTGCGGCGGCGATTGTGGCAGCGGTGCCGGCGGTGATTCGGGCGGTGAGAATCGATCCGGTGATTTTGTTGAGGGCGGAGTAAACGGGTGCGGGGACGTCATGCCGCGGGGGTGGGAAGGCACGCGGGGAAAACGCCGCGTAAGGTAGAGCGCTTCGCGCAGGTTTTTGTCACGGCTGAAGCCCTGACCCGCAAAGATTGAGCGGAGAAGAAGTGGGAGGCACATGTGAGCTGGATGCGGCGGATTGCGAATGTGTTTCGTGGGGAGAAGCTGGATCGCGAGATCGACGAGGAGATCGCGTCGCACATGGACGAAGCGCGCGCGGATGGGCGTGACACGCGCGAGGCGCGGCAGGCGCTTGGGTCGCCGTTGAAGCTGCGCGATGAAATGCACGACGCGCACGTGCTGGCGTGGCTGGATTCGCTGCGCGCGGATGCGGTGTATGGGTGGCGGCGGCTCATGCGGAGCAAGGTGACGACGTCCGCGGCGGTGATCTCGCTGGGCCTCGCGATTGGCGCGTGCACGGCGGCGTTTCGGCTCGTCGATGCGTTGATGCTCACTCCGCTGCCCATCAAAGCGCCGCACGAACTCTACAGCCTCGCGCGCAAAGGCATCGGCCCCGAAGGCAAGCCGCAAATTTCCGACTATTGGGACTATCCGCTTTTTCTACGCATGCGCGATGGAATGACGGACGACGCTGAGTTGATCGCGTATGCGTATGTCGGGAACGAGGACGTCACCTATTCCACTGACGACGCGATGGAAAAGGTGTACTGGGGCCAAGCATCGGGCTGGATGTTCGATTCGTTCGGGCTCAAACCCGCGGCAGGGCGCCTGCTTCGCGCGAGCGACGACAGCGGACCGGCGGCGAAGCCGGTTGCGGTTTTGAGTGAGCGCTACTGGGAGCGACGGTTCGGGCGCGATCCGCGCGTGATCGGCCAGAATGTGAAGTGGAACAACAAACTCTACGAAATCGTCGGAGTTGTGGCCGCTCCGTTCACGGGCCTCGAACCCGGCGTGATGACCGACGTGTTCGCGCCGATGTCCGCCAACGATATGGCCGCGAATCCGCACACGAGTTGGTTCCGTACTTTTGTGCGCGTGCCGGAAGGCCGCTCGTCGGAGCGCGTGCGCGCCGAACTCGATCCCGTCGTGTACGCGGTCCGGAATGACGAAATTAAAAACTCGCCGGGGATGACCGAGCAAGCCAAGCGCGACTTCCTAAATCAGTCACTCGTGATCGCGCCGGCTGCTACGGGCGTGTCTGACTTTCGTGAAGACAATCGCGACGCGCTCGTGGCGCTGAGCGTGTTGGTCGGGCTGGTGCTGCTGATCGCGTGCGCGAATGTGGCGAATCTGATGACGGCGCAAGCGGCGTCGCGCGAACGTGAACTCGCGATGCGCGTTTCCATTGGCGGCGGCCGACGGAGGCTCGTCCAACTGGTGCTGGTCGAAAGCGCGTGGATTGGCATCCTCGCGTCGGCGTTCGGAGCCGTGTTCGCGTGGTGGGCGGCACCGATTGTGACTGCACTGAACAGCACGCCGGACACGCCCGTGCAACTCGCGCTGCCCGCGGATTGGCGCGTGCTGGGATTCGCCGTGGGACTTACATTCATCGTGACGCTGCTGTTCGGCCTCGCGCCGGCGCTCCGCGCGTCGAAAGTGGATCCAGCGAGCGCGTTGAAGGGCGGGGAAGATCCTCACGCGCGGCGTCGGACGATGCACGCGCTGATCGCGGCGCAAGTAGCGTTCTGCTTTCTCATCGTCTTTGTTTCGGGAATGTTCGTCGCCACGTTCGAGCGGCTGTCGCACAAGCCGACAGGCTTTTCGGCCGATCGCGTCCTGACGCTCGACGTGACGAGCGACAAAAAACACCACGCCCAAGACTGGGACGCGCTGCTGGAGCACGTGCAGCAGGCGCCGGGCGTCGAGTCTGCATCGCTTGCTACATGGGCATTGATGAACGGCGCGGCATGGAACGATTCGATCGCTTTCAACGGCGGCCCGCCGAATGATGCCCTGGGCTACTTTTTGACCACTTCGCCCGAATGGCCGCAGACGATGAGAATTCCGCTCGTTAAAGGGCGCAAGCTTCGTGCCGGCGCAGAAGGTCGCAGCGAAGCCGTGGTGAATCGCGAATTCGTGAAGACGTTCTACCACGGCGAAGATCCGGTGGGAACGACGTTTGAAGATATGGGCGACAACGGCGTGCGCACGCCGTACACGGTAGTCGGCGTTGTCGGCGATGCGTGCTATCGCGATCTGCGAACCTGCGTGATGCCGGTCGCGTTACTGTCGTTTCGCGCCGACGATCCGTACGGCAAGCGCGAGGATGGCATTCGCAACGGTACGTTGATCGTGAAGACGGAGGCGCAGGATCCCGGGTCGATGGCCGCCACGTTGCGGCAGGAAGTGCTGGACACGCACATGGGCTTTCGCGTGTCGAACGCGCGTACGCAACAATCGATCAACGACGTGCAAACGATGCGCGAGCGCATGCTGGCGATGATCGCGATTTTCTTTGCGGTGGTGGCGCTGGTGCTCGCGGGCGTCGGTTTGTATGGCGTGATGAATTACTCGGTGCTGCAGCGGCAGCGCGAAATCGGCGTGCGCATCGCCGTGGGTGCGCAAGCTGGGGATATTGCGCGAAGCGTGGTGGCGCAGACGGGGGTGATGGTGCTTGTGGGCACCGTGGTTGGAGTCGGCGCGGGGCTCGCCGCATCCAAGTCGTTTGAGGCGCTGCTGTATCAGGTGAAGGCGACGTCGCTTACGTCAGTGGCTGCGCCGTGCGTGGCGATTTTCGTGGCGGCTGTGCTGGCGGCGCTGCCTGCGGTGATTCGCGCGGTGCGGATCGATCCGGTGATTTTGTTGCGTTCGGAATAAGCGGCTGTTTCGTACCTTCGTGCGCCGCCCGGCTCGCGGAGAATCGTGCGCGTTTGTGCGCCTTTCACATAGTGAATCGGCCTTCAGAATATCGATATTGTAGTATTCTCCCCACACACACTTGAGTGGCGCGGGCAATCATGTCAGTGTGCGATGGGTCGCGGCATCCTGGGCGCCGCACCTTCGCAGGCGAGATTGTCTGCGCCACTTGTCGTTTGTGGGCAGCGCTTCGCGCGAAACCATCCGGAGGACACGGTGAAGAGGACACGTCGGGAGATTTTGAAGGCGGCGGGATTTGGAGTCGCGGGCGCGGCGGCGGTTTCGGCGTTAGGTGCCGTGTCAGGCGCGGAAGCGAGCGTCGCTGGTGGTCGCCCGACGGTCGAAGCGCGAGATGGCGCTTTCGGTCCTGCGCCGTCCGGCTCGGCGTCGACCGAAGTCACCGACAAATCCGGCAAGCGGCTCGCGGCCGGCCCAGCCGTGGCGTGGTCAAAGGCGGCGAAGAACGCGCCGGTCGCGGACGTGGTGGTCGATCCCGCAAAAACCTCGCAGACGATCCTCGGATTCGGCGCGGCGTTCACCGATGCGGCTTGCTACACGCTCTCGCGACTGAGCGATGCGGATCGCGCAAAGATTCTCGCGCAGATGTTCGGCCAGGGCGCCGATCAGGGATGCCTGAGCACAGGCCGCATTCCACTCGGGGCGAGCGACTATTCCACCGCGTGTTACAGCTACGACGACGGCATGGCCGATCCCGAGATGAAGCGGTTCAGCATCGATCACGACCGCGACTACATCATTCCCACGCTGAAAGCTGCGGCGGCCGCAAACTCCGACATTTTTTACTATGGCTCGCCGTGGAGCCCGCCGGGCTGGATGAAATATTCGAACTCGATGCTCGGCGGCAACATTCGCCCGGAAAATATTCCGGCCTACGCGCTGTACATGCGCAAATTTGTAGAGAGCTACGCCGATGCGGGCGTGAAGGTGCGCGCGCTCACCACGCAGAATGAAATCGATGCGGATCAGGGCGGGCGCATGCCGGCGTGTCCGTGGCCCGAAGAAACCGAAGAGGCGCTGATCATCGCGCTCGGGCGCGGGCTGGAGGCGAGCTCGACTGCGAGTGGCACGAAAATCTGGACTCTCGACCACAACTACAATTTGTGGGGACGCGTGGTCGATCAGCTTTCGAAGCGACAGCTGAAGAAATACTTGAACACGGTCGCGTGGCACGGCTACGTGGGCACGCCGGACCAGATGCAGAACGTGAAGAAATATTTTCCGGACGTGGAGATGCACTGGACCGAGGGCGGCGACGACTACAAGGACCCGGCGTATCTGACGTGCTGGTCGAAGTGGGGCGCGACGTTTGCGGGCATTCTGGCGAATGGGCCGCAGTCGATCACCACGTGGAATTTGGCGCTCGATGAACGTGGGCGGCCGAATATTGGGCCGTTCGATTGCGGTGGGCTCGTGCAGATTCACTCGCAGACGCGAGAGATTGTGTGGAGCGGGTTGTACTGGGCGCTCGCGCAGCACGCACGCGCGTTCAAGCGTGGAGCGGTGATCGTTGAGTCGCGCGGGGCGCACGATGCGCCGGCGGTGAATGGCGCGTCGATCGATTTGCAGACGTCGCACGAAGGCGGCGCGGCGCCGACGTCTTCTACCGTAACGGCAACGCCGGGTGCGGCGACTTCGGCGGGGCTGTATCACACGGCGGCGAAGACGCCTGATGGCGGAGTGGCGCTCGTGCTGACGAACCCGGGTCCTGCCCGCGAAGTGACGGTTGCGTGTGCCGGCTCGGTGGCGAAGGTGCCGCTTAGTGAGGATTCGATCACCACGCTGAAGTGGAGTTGAAAGAGGGCATCCGAAGTTCTGAGTGCTTGTGTCACACTCCGGTGAAGGGGTGTCCTGATGCGCTACGTATTTTTCTTTTGTATGCTGGCGCTTTCCGCTTCTGTCTCCGCGTTTGGTCAGGCCCCTCCGTCCGCTCCGCCCGTTTCGTCCGCAACCATGTCCGGGTACCCGAATACGCCTGATGGGTTTCAACTCTTTATCGACGATATTCTTCAGGCCATAAAGTCGCACGATGTTGCACGCGAAAATCAACTCATAGACAGCATTCTAGTACCTGAGAATTCCACTTGGTTTACCGATGTTTACGGCGTCGGGTTCGGTGCCAATCTAGAGGCAATCTATCGACTGGCAAAGCCTGGCCTTCCTGGCGAAATCAAATCCATTTACGAAGAGAATGTCAGGCGAGGCTGGACTGCGCCCAAAATCGTTCAATATCTGGATCCAGAAAAGGTCGATTCCCCGATCGATCATTTCCTGAACTGTATGAACACACTCGTGCCGCTCTACACCACCAATTTTCACGGAAATTCTATGAGCATCTACCCGGGCCCTAATCCTCATGGCCCGATGCTTCAGTCGGCCGGCGATCTTGACGGGCTTTTTATGTACGACCGTGATGGTTTCCGGTTTATCCCGATGAATATCCTGATGAAGCTGCCGCGATCGAGACCTGCCCGAATCGAGTTGAGCTTCGACGTGATGCATTCGAAGATTTCGAATGAGATTCCGGTAAAAGTTCCCACCGAAGCTATCAGGAATCGAATCAGCGGCACTGCGGCGGTTGAGGTGATCCTCGACGTTGATGGGAAGATCCTGGAAACCAAGGCAGTCGCGGGCCCGTCTGTCCTCTCGAACGCACTACTTGACGCCGTGAAACAGTGGCGGTTTGCGCCGACCAAGCTCGACGGCGAGCCCGTCGAAGTCAGCATGCGTATCGAGATGGTCTTTAATATGCAGTAATTTGCGTTCTTTCCAGGCGGGATCCATGGTGGTCAAAAAGAAAGTGAATCGGCGGCTCGCCGCTTCTAAATCTGCGTCTGGCTCACAGAAAAGTCGCACATCGGGGAAACGCCTCGCTTCTGGATCCGAGGGGCTTCTAGAAGCTCCGCACGTGGATCCGGCGCGGCTGCCGCTGTTTACGCTGCTTTCGTTTGTGCTTGTGGCGTTCACGATCGAATTTGACAACGAAGGTGAGCGGCGCATGCCGCACTGGACGACGAAATCGGCGGGCGGGGGGCGTACGCGGCGCGAGGGCGTGTGGCTGACTTCGATGGTGATGTACCTCAACTGTATGAAGTTCGTGCCAGAGGAGGGAATTCGCCTTGGCGAGCTGTTTGACCGCGCGCGCACTCCCACAAATCTTGCGGGCATGCTGCGGTGGGGCTATGTGACGCTCGCGGCCGATCCCGCCGACACGCGAAAGAAAGTTCCGGAAGCCGAGCAGATCGTTCGCGCGACGCAACGAGGTAAGAACGCGAAGGAAATTTGGGCGCCGCTGTTTGCTGATATCGAGCGGCGATGGGAAGAGCGCTTCGGAAAGCGCGAGATCGACGAGTTGCGCGCGGCGTTGCGCGATGTAGCGGCGAAAATCGATGGCGATTTGCCGGAGTGCATGCCAATCCTCCACCACGCGCTCGTGTCGCGCGGGCCGGACAAGCCGCGGCAGCACGGTGTCGCGACGCCCGTGAACGAACTTCCGCTCGTGTCGCTTGTGGCGCGTGTGCTGAACGCGTTTGCGCTGGAGTTCGACGGGCGGTCGCACGGCTCGCTCGCCATCGGCGCGAATATTTTGCGCGTGCTTGATGAAAAAGGCGTGGCGTTGCGCGACGTGCCGGTGCTGGGCGGTGTTTCGAAGGAATCGATCTCGATGGCGATGGGTATTTTGAAGAAGCACAACCTCGTCGTCGAAGAGAAGGATCCTGCGGCGAAGACGGGCAAGTTGGTGCGGCTGACGCCTTCGGGAGTCGAGATCAAGGAGCGCGGTCGCAGGCTGGTCGAAGCAATCGAATCCGAGTGGCACGCGCGATTTGGAGATCACGCGATACGGCGACTGCGCGTCGCGCTTGAAACGATCGCGCGCGCGGAAGGCGCCGAGCCCGATGAAAACGGCAAGGCGTCGCTGCTCTACGCGGGCATCCGGCCGCACGAAAATAATTGGCGCGCGGAGCGGAATGCGCCGAAGACCCTGCCACATTTTCCGATGGTGTTACACCGGGGCGGCTATCCCGACGGAAGCTAGTCGGGGGGCCACCCTGGCGGTCCTCCTACCAACGCGGTTCGGCATACTGGCTGAGCTCGGTGCCGTAAGTTGGTCAACTTAGACTTAGGCGAGGACGCCTGTGGAATAGACAGGTTGTGTCTGTCGTTTTGACAGCTCAAACCCAAACAGACAGAACTTGTCTATTCCACAACCGTTCGCACCTATGTCGGTTTGGGTTCGACTTTTGTTGCCAGCATTCGTGTGTCTGTCGTAGGAGGACCGCCAGGGTGGCTGTCCGACGCGCGGAACATTGGGCGCGCTCCGCGCGTATCATGGGGTGTGGCAGCAGTGCTGCTACTGGAGGTCTCATGTATGCATCGTGCGTTTTGCGCGTGGCACGATTTACACCGATTCTCGTGTTGGCGTTATGCGTTGCGCTCGCGCCCGCAGCGCACGCAGCGCACGCGCAAGACAACAAGAAGGACGACGATAGCTTCAGCGCGGGCATCAATCTGAGCGCGAAGGCCGATGCGAAGGACGTCGGGCTGCCGCTCTACCCAGGTTCGAAGCCGCATAAAGACAAAGCTGACGACAGCTCGTCGGTGAATTTCGGCATGTTCGGCGGGAGCCTCGGCGTGAAATGCGCTGAAGAAATACGGCGAGGTGCTCGATTGCACCAACGCGCCGGCGCTCACGCAGGAGCAGAAGGACGCGAACGAAAAATCCAACACGCTCGCGTGCGACGACGATCACGCTGAGAAGGGCGGCTACGTCTTCAAAGCCGGCAAGCGCGACGACCAGCACATTGTCAGCGTTGAGCCCGGCGGACCGGGCACGGTCTACAACCTCGTCTACATGTCCACGAAGGGCACCTCATCGAAATAGCTTTCTACGTGTGATGTTTCCAGCACGCAAGGCTCTGTAACTTGTGTTGGGAGGGGATTGCAGAGTCCGAGCGCTTGGAGGAATGGCTCAACCCGCGCGCCACCGAAGTTAGCGTGCGCACAGGCACGAATGCCTGTGCCACGGACTGAGAGTCTGTGGCAACACCCCGCCGAGGAGCGCGCCGAGTCTCGATCTCTACGGCTGGCGCTGGAAGCTGATTTCGCCGCTGGGGTCGCGTTCCTTGATGGAGGTGACGGCGCCATTGTCCATTACGAAAGTGAAGGTGTCGTCGGCGTAGCGCTCGGTGCGGAAGGTGAGGCCCTTCACCGGGATCAGCGCTTGCGGCGGGCCGCCGGGGAAGAGCAGCGCTAGGCCAACCCCTGGAGTGTACGTCACCTGGAACTTCGATTTCGTCGGCGTCAAGTAGGTGCCGGCGAGCTTTTGCATCGTGGCTTCGTCGATCGTCGGCGGCTTGCGCGTAAAGGTCTGCTCACCTTCATCGAGCGAGATCGCGATCGTCTGAATGTCTCCGGCGGGATCGGTTCGGAAATTCAGCGAGAACCGGCCGAACTCCTCGTCGTCGGGCGTATCGAAGCGGTCGTAGTGAAAATGTTCGAGTGGCATCGAGAACTGGTGGAAGTTGAACTGCAGCGCGTCGCCCTTCTGATCGATCTTGATGATGCCGTACGCGGGATTTTCGTATTCGGCCGCGTAATCGGCGAGCGGATGCGACGGATGCGTGTTCGGGATGCGTGCTTCTCCGGCTTTCGCACGCGCTTCGAGGCCGACTTTCTTCATAGTGAGACGCTGCTCGAGGAGGCGCTGGCTCCAGGGAGTTTGATCCATGCCCAGGAGACGTTCGTAGATGTTGTAATTCACGATGTCGCGGATCGGCGCGGTGTGGTCTCCGACTTCGAGAATCACGACGCCGATGTGATCGTTGGGCATGAACGAAACTTGCGAGTGCAAACCCGGCAGATCGCCGCCGTGAAACGTGAAGAGATGCCCGCGATAGACGGAAGTCATGCGCCCCATGCCGTACGCGACATTGAGATTTTCCCACCAGCCACGCGCCTCGCCACCGGCGTTCGGAAGAGCGATGGCAGGCTGCAGAGTCTCGCGCAGCACAGCGGCGGGTATTACTTGCTTGCCGTTATACATCCCGTTGTTCATCAGCGCGATCAGCCAGTGCGACATGTCGTTGACGTTCGAGACGATGCCGCCGGCCGGCGCGATGCCCACCGCGTCTTCGTGAAACGGCAGCTTGTAAATGTCGAACGTGTCGCGGCGCTCGGTGTAGGGAATTACGTATTCCTTGAACTTCATCGCGTCAGCGAGGGTGAACGTGGTGGACTTCATGTCCAGCGGCTCGAAAATATTCGTGCGCACGAACTGTTCCCACGGCGTGCCGGACTTGAGCTCGATGATGTAACCGGCGGCGCTGAACATCAGGTTGTTGTAGAGGAACGTCTGACGCATGGGCTGCTCGGGCTCGAGATATTTCAACTTTTCGAACATCTGCGCGCGCGTGAAATCGGATTTGAACCAGATCAGGTCGTGGCGTGTGACGCCGGTGCGGTGCGAAAGCATGTCGCGCAGGGTGACGTTGTCGTTCAGTTCGTTGGTGTTGAACTGAATTTGTGGGACGGCGAGGCGCACGGGCTTGTCCCAGGTGAGCTTGCCAGGTGAGCTTGCCCTCGTCGACGAGCATTCCGGCGGCGACGGCGGTGAACAGTTTCGAGTTTGACGCGATCTGACCGAGCGAGTCGGGCGTCATCGGCAGCTTCGCGCCGTAATCGCGGTACCCGTAGCCCTTGGCGTACACGAGCTTGTCGCCGGCGACGATGCCGATGGCGATGCCAACGCCGTTCCAATCTTTCATGAGCTGCGTCATGTAGGCGTCGAAGTCGCCGAGCTTTTGCGTCACTTCGGCTTCGGTGAGCGGCTTCGCGTTCGCAGGCGATGCTGTTTGCGCGAGCGCGATACGCTGCGGCAGGAGTGGCGACAGCGCGGCGGCGATGCCGAGCGCGAGGAGAGTAGTTGCGGCGAAAAACTGCGACCGGCGACTGAGGACGTGGCGCATGGGCGCTCCTGAAGTGACGTTGATTTGTTCGCAGGGACTTTAGCGCCGACGCGCGCGTTTGGGAAG
>JBEKJW010000222.1:0-15436 GCA_050011035.1 Candidatus Acidiferrales bacterium | reverse complement strand
ACGTGCTTCGCCAGATTGATCGAGCCAAGGTTGCAAACGGCGGTTTCTTGGCGCGAGCTGACTTCGGTGATTTCGGTGCAGAGATTCGAGAGATGAATCACGTTCGCAGGCCGCGCCGTTTGATTCGACTTGCGGTTGCAGGAATCCTTGAAGGTCATCCAGCCGTTGCCGGTTTCGGCAAGGACCTTCATCATACGTGCGTAGAGGTCGCGCGCTTTCACCCGGCGCGTGAACAGCTTTTCGTTTTCGGCTTTCACATAGGCTGCTTCAAACGCATCACTGACAAGATCGGGAAAGTGGGGAACAATTTTGGGATCGAACAGCGACCAGAGTTCGTCGGCCTCGACGCGCTTCATAAAAAGATCGGGAATCCAGTTCGCGAGATTGAGGTTGTAGGTTCGCTGGGCGTTGTCGCCGGTATTTTCGCGGAGTTCGAGAAAATCCTCGATGTCTGCATGCCACGATTCGAGGTAGACGCAGCAGGCGCCTTTGCGCTTCCCGCCCTGATTTACGGCCGCGACAGACGAATCGAGGGTCTTGAGCCATGGAACGATGCCCTTGCTGTGGCCGTTGGTGGCGCGGATCAACGAACCGCGCGACCGAACGCGGTGATACGCCAAGCCGATTCCACCCGCGAATTTCGAGAGTAGCGCGACGTCTCTGTACTTTTCGTAGATGGCTTCGAGGTTGTCGGCGGGCGAATCGAGCAAGTAGCACGACGACATCTGCGCGTGGCGCGTGCCGGAATTGAATAATGTGGGCGAGCTCGGCATGTAATCGTGCGCAGAGATCACGCGATAGAACTCGACGGCCTCGTGGACGGTGCGCGAAAGGCCGCTCGCCACGCGCAGGAAGAATTGCTGCGGTGTCTCGATCGCGTGGCGAGTCTCGGGGTGACGCAACAGGTAGCGGTCGTAGACAGTGCGCAAACCGAAGTATTCGAAAAGGTCGGAGCGTTCGTCGTCAATCGCGTCGTTGAGCTTGCGCGCATTTGTCGCGGCGAAGGCGGCGAGGTCCTTCGAAACGAGTCCGTGCTGCTTTCCGAGAGCGATCGACTGCGAGAACGAATGGACGTCCTGGTTCGCGACTTCCTTGGCAATGAAATTGTTCAGGAGGCGCGCCGCGAGCTTGGAGTATTCCGGTTCTTCAGCGATGAGCGACGCGGCGGTCTGAATGGAGAGTTGATCGAGTTCGCGAGTGGTGGCGCCGTCAAAGAGACCGCCGATCGTCTTGCTCGCGATACGAATCGGATCGACGGAGCGCAAACCGGCGCAGCAGCGCTCGACGGCGCGGACAATTTTATTCACGTCGGCAGGTTCGAGCGAACCGTTGCGTTTGCGAACGTGCATTTGCGAGCCGGACGCGGCGGCGGGAAACTCAACGACAGATGCGGGTGCGACGCGAAGCGGCGTGGCCATGCGAACTTTTCTCCAATGCTCGTGAGGAATGGCGGGCGGAGTGTGCAGACACTTCGTCGTCGCCGGCTTCCCCTCGGAAGCTTGCTCGAAATCGCGCCGGGATTGGCGCGGCTGCTGGCAGGTCTTCGGACTCGCAGGCTTTTCCGGCGCGACAATATCACCGGCGCGTCTACTAGCCCATCTTCCCGGCTCGTGGGAGCCAGTGGTCTTGGGCGTTCGTTCCTGCTTACCGCTGCGGGGCAGTCCCGGATTCGCACCGGGTTCCCTATTGCGCGCCGTTTTTGAGGCAGCGCGACCAGCGAAGCGGAGCACAAGATACGGTGCTGTCGCAGCGCTGTCAATCTAAATGTTGCGGTAGGGTTGCAGAAAGGTTGCACGCACGTGGCAGGATGCGCGGATCCTTTGGGACGAAGTGCGCGCTTACTGCGAATTTTTCAGCGTGTCGTTGTAGGAGTGGCGCGCCCAGCCAGCGTAGTGCGGGTTCGCGCGATTGGCCGCGTCGACGGCCTGCAACATTTCGGGGAGATGCTCGCCATAGTCCGGAGTGCGAAGGCCAATGGTGAGCGTGGCGAGGTGCTCCCCCGTAAGGCCGTCGTAGGCCATGGCGAAGAACTTTTCGCTCGCGTCGACGATTTTTTGTTTTTGTTGTTCGAGCGATTCGCCGTCGGTTGGGCTGCTGACTTCGTAGAGCATCAGCGTGAAGTGTGGAAGCGCGGTGAGCAGCATTTCGCGTTCGGCGCGATCGCCTTTTAGCAATTTGTTCTGGATGTCGGCGTTGACGGTGAGGTTCGCGGGCTGCGCGACGGCGAGAACGGCACGGTAGGCATCGACGAGTCCCGGAACAAAGCGCAAGTTGCCCGGGCCTTTGTTTTCGGGGCGCTGTTGGGGCTCGATGTCGAGATGCACACCATCGAATCGCGCCGCGGGGTGTTGCGCGTTGAACGCGACGATTTCGCGAACGTGATCGAGGAGCTTGTCGCGGTGTTTGCCGGGCTCGTCGGCTTCTTCGCTCGAGAGGAGTGCTTCGACGCGGATGTGCGCGCGATGGAGTTCTGCAATGGCGCGAGCCAGGTGCGCGTTGGCCTCTGGAGCGCCCTGCGCCGACACAGAGATATAGACCTCGTTGATCGACTGCGCGACGCAGAAATCGCGGAGCGACTTCGTTCCCTGCTCGGTTGCCACGACAGTTGGACCTTTCCATACCCACAGCCCGTGGGCTACAGGTTTCACTTGTGCGGCGGCGGTAGAGACGAAGACGAGGGTGATGGTGAGGAGAAAGACCAAAATACGTATGCGGGACTTCGGCATCGGAAACTCCCGGCGTGCGTGGCGAGTATACGCCGCCTCTAGCCGCGGGCGTGCTTTGATGGGTAAATTCGCGTTTCCGTCTGGCGGCAAAACGCTACAATGCGCTTCGCTGAACTTGAGTTGAGGTCTGGTCCCGGGAGGCGTGACGATGATCCGAAGAATGGCGATGGCAACGATCATTTGTGCGGGGCTTGCGGCTGGTGTTTCATCTCCCGCGCGCGCACAGGCGAAACTCTCCACACACTGGGAGGAGCTGACGGCGGACGACTTTAACCACGCGATCGTCCAGGCGCAGTCGACGTGCGTGCTGCCGTTCGGCATTCTGGAAAAGCACGGGCCTCAGCTGCCGATCGGGACCGATCTGCTCGACGTACGTTATGCCGTGGAGCAAGCGGCGCAGCAGGAGTACACGGTGGTTTTTCCCGCGTACTACTTCGGACAAATCGCCGAGGCGAAGCACCAGCCCGGCACAATCGCGTACTCGCGGGAAATTCAGTTGAATTTGCTGCAGGAAACAACGGACGAGATGGCGCGCAACGGCTGCAAGAAAATCATCATCGTGAACGGACACGGCGGGAACGAGAGCTTACTTCCCTACTTCGCGCAGACGCAGCTGAATGCGCCGCACGATTACGTGGTGTACGTACAGTGGGGCGGCTACGACCGCAGCAAGAGCGCCGCGCGAAAAGATCCGGTGGACGCGCATGCCGGACAAACCGAGACGTCGAACATGATGGTCGCGCGGCCGGATCTGGTTCACGTCGATCGTGCGACGCAGGAATCGGGCGCGGACGAGAAACGGCTGAAGCTGCCGCCGAGCGTTTACACGGGCATCTGGTGGTACGCGAAATTTCCGAATCATTACGCGGGTGATGGGAGCATCGCTACGAAGGAACTCGGCGAGGAGAACATGAAGGGATGGGTGAGCGCGATCGTCGGCGCTATTCGCGCGGTGAAGGCGGACGACGAGAGCCTGAAACTCCAGAATGAGTTTTACGAAGGCGCAAAGCACCCGAACGACACGAAGCAGTAGCTCCCGGTCGGGCGAGGCGCGGCGGTGGTACGCTCAGCGTAAGCCATGCTTTCCGATCCCAATGCGAAATTGCGCCACTCTGCGTATCGCGAATACGCGCCGGCGCCGGCATTGCGCGAGCACGTGCTGTGCTTCTGGACGCAGTCGGTGGACGCGGCCGGCGGCGAATATTCGCATCGTGTGCTGCCTGACGCATGCATCGATATTGTGTTCTTTGACGATCGTGCGCCGGTGGTCGTCGGGCCATGGACGGAGGCCTTCGTTTCGCGGCTGGCCGGTGGGGCGAATCTCACCGGCGTTCGCCTGCACCCGGGCCGAGCGGCCGACGTGCTCGGACTTCCTGCGTCAGAATTGCTGAACGCTTCCGCGCCGATGCGCGAGGTGTGGCGCAAGACGTTGTGTGCGGATTTTGACGGCGTTTCAGCGGGCGCAACGCGATGTTGCGCCGCGCTTCCGCCCTGAGAACGCAGGATCGCGCGATGCGATTCGCGGTGCGCTGGCTCGCGGATAAACCAGACCTTCGAGTGGAAACGCTGAGCCGCGAGCTCGGAGTGAGCGAGCGCCAGCTTCATCGCCGATTCACAGCCGCGGTTGGATACGGGCCGAAGACGTTTCAGTCGGTTTTGCGGTTTCAGCGGCTGTTACATCTTGCGTCGCAAGCGCAGGGCTCGCAAAATCTCGCCCATCTCGCAGCGGCCGCGGGATATTCAGACCAGCCCCACATGAACCGCGAGGTTCGGCGGTTTTCGGGAACGACTCCGACCGATCTGCTAAAGTCGAGCGCCTGCACACTCACGCACGGCGACTTATTCGCTCCACGTCAAGGCGACACGCGGTGAAACGCTGTGAGAACTTCCAGATTTTCGAATGTGACCACGCCTCTCCATTCCTGTTCCGCGAGTTTCCACGCGGCAGCATCGCGGTCGGCCCACGACCACGTTAATCCCCAACCGCCGTCGGGCTTTTGCGTCGAGACGATGTAATCAAGATTTAGATTCACCGCAGCCGTTGGACCGGAGTAGAGCGGCGAGTCGGGCGAATGAACGAACGTCAGCGGGCGAATGTTGTACTCGTCCCATTTCTGCGGATCGACGACGGTCTCTTCGGCGAGCGCGGCTTTGAGTTTTTGTACGGCGGCGGCACGCTCCGTTGGCAGCAAATAGTTCACCAGCACCGAAAGAGTGTCGATGTCGGGCATCGCCACTTTCACCGGCGCGGCTTCGAGATAGTTCAAGCACGACGCGGTTACGCGGTCGAGTAGTCCCGGCGGAAGCAGAGAAGCGTACGCCCGCAAATATCCGGCGAGCGCTGCGGTAGGAAACACGGGGCTTTCCACTTCGGAACGACCAAGATCGTCCTTAACGTCCCACCAGGGCGCATGCGGCGCGCTGTTCGCGGCTTTCGGGAGCGCGTGCCAATAGCCGGCCTTCTCATCGAAACTCGCGAGCAAATATTTCACGAGCGCCTGAACGTGAGGGTCCGACGCGGGAGTGCCGACTTCGTTGAAAACTTTGAGCGCTTTCATCGCGGCGAGGCCGGACGAGCCCGTCCAGCGTGTATCGCTTTCGAGCAGCGACTGAAAGCCGCCGTCTGTATCTTGAAATTTCGCGAGTTCCGCGATTACCGCATCGCGGCTGCCATTTTCGAAACGATACGCAAACCGCGCGCTATCGAGCGGGCGCGCCTCGGTATGGATAAAGTTCACCGCGCGTTCGAACGATTCCCTGCTCAGCTTAAGTTCCGGCATGTCTTCCGCGCCTCCCCTTGGTGCGCACGTGGCCGCGGCTGAAAGAAGCACCACAACTCCCACGGCGCTGATAGCACTATGAACTCCGCTCACGCAAGCACCTCCTGTGGGCAACGCAAGCGAGATTACGCACGTGCGGCCGAGGCGTCTTGAACGTTTCGGACATCGCGGAACTTTGCGATTCAGGCGTGCGAAGCGGAGGCAGTGAAGTGCATTGGGTAGGTGAGGCCGAAGAAGCCTATGGCCACGTCGTAGGCGGTGGAAACTTTCAGACCCCACGTACTGTCGTCGTTCGACTGAATGCGTTCGACGATAATCTGGTCGGGCGTGAGCACGATTCCGTGATCGGCGGCGCGCTTGATCACCAGATTCTTAAAGTCGTCTTCGGTGCTAGGGGCGTCGAGGCCGATGCGCCCGCCGATTTGTGCGGTTGCTTCGCGGAGGTCGCTCTGAAGCAAATTGTGGGCGATATTGGCCCAGGCAATTTGCCACACGACAGCCAAGGCCGCCACAATTGCGGCAACGATCAGGAGTCTGGTGAGATTCTTCACGGAGAATGCGGCGGACGCGCGGGGAATGCGTGCCCGCAGAAGTCCGGCGTCGAACGCATTTTGCTTGCTTGGTGTACTTAGGGCAATTGTACGAGCGGGCAGTATTTGCGTAAGAGTAAGCTGCAATTCTCTGGTGCGCACGCCAAAGATTATTTATTGCGGCGTATCGACTTAGCCTTCTCCCAGCGTTTGAGGGCGCCTTTTCTGGCGCCAAGCTGCATTTGTCTGTCGATGCCGCTTGCTTCGCGGTATTTCTGCAGCGGGAAGACGGAAGTTTCTCGAAAGTGAAGCGGGTCCCGGAGGTTTTGGAGTTCCCTGTGGTAGTAGAGCGCCGTCGGACGTTTTCCGCGGACTTTTAGGCTTCGTAGAAACTCGATTTCTTCCGGCGCGGGGTGGGCGTTGAAAGAGTTATTCGCGAGGAATTCCTGGAGGCCAGGTTCCTCGTGCGAAACTTCGTCAGCTTCCCTTTCGACAAACTCGAACTTCCTGGGCTTTCCCGGCGCCAGGCGCTTGTTCAAGACGATTTCGACAGCGAATGTGGAAAGATCGATGTTCCACGAATCGATCAGCGGGTCGAGAAACGAAACGCAATTCTCGGCGGAAATGTGAAAAATGTCGGTGTCGAGGAATTCGAGAATCGTGACTCTCATTTCCTCGTAGGTCCGCCCACTCAAGCGCGCTACGAGTTGCAGCCATTTGCCGCTCTCTAGCTCTTCTTTGGCGATGCGCTTGGCAACGTCCAATAGTTTCTGTGTGATCAGCCGCTCCAGCTCCCCGAATGGCCGGGCCTCGAAAATCGCGCGGACCGCCTTCGATTTTTCAGGCGCGCACTTGCGGAGAATCAGTTCTCGCACTCCCTTGAACAGCGGCGCCGGAGCGTCGCCCAAATGCCTTTTGAGCTGTTCGATTCGCTGGTGCTCGGCGAGGTCCGAGAGCGTTCCGCACGTGAGATCGAGGAATTTCTCCATGCGGACGTAAATGTCGGTGCGATCAGGCGCCGGGGGCAGCTTTTTGCCGGAGAGTAGCTGGGAGATGTAGGAGTCGGTGACATGGGCCTTGGCGGCCAAGTCCTTTTGCTCCAGCCGCAATTCCTTCAGGCGCTGCTTGATTACAAATGGAACGTCCACGGAACACCCCTTTCGTTTACGGCAATAGTTAACCGAAGGAAAGGCTCCCATAATTCAATTGACCATTCAAGTTAATTAACCGATACTAGTTAAGTACAAGGGAAGATTGCGAACCTGAGCTAACACCTTCGAGTTAGCTCGAACAAGTGGCGTTCCACTCCTTCAAGCCAACCGTAACTTCGAGCAGCGCTCTGGATTATCGAACCACGAGATCAGCGAATGAGAAATACGCGAGGGGTACAAATGAAGACGAATCACGAAGCGACGCACAACCACAAGAGAGCCGGCGCAGTCGTAGTGTTGCAATCAACGGCGGAGTTGGCTCAGGTTGTCACGACAGCCAGCGGAGACGCATTTTGGGTGAAGTTGGCGGATCTGACGGAATTGCTCGCCAACCGCGTGGAAAAATCGGCGAAGAAATCGAGGTAGCTGTCCGGAACGATTCAGGGCTGAGCGGCGGGCAGGGCCGGATTACGGTCTGCCCCGTTCCGTCTTCTGCTTCGGGCGGCTTCGTTCCCACTCGTTGATTTCGTCCTGCAGCTCAGTCTTGCGGTTTTCGTTCCGCTCCTGACTGAGTTGACGCTGCAATTCCGCAATTCGCGCACCGACGAATTCCGGGCGCGCTGATTTTCGAGGTTTATTTGGTCGCACGGTAATTTGACCTTCCAGGAGTTTGGGTCAGAATTTTACGCTGGCCCACTCGCCAGCTTCGCTACTTCCCGCTTCGTTCGCTCGGGGAGACTGTTTCACTATCCCACAAAAACCGTTCGGAGTCGCCTCGTCCTACTGGCGAAGACTACCGGACGAGTTTTCTCTAATACTCTTCGTCACGAGGACGATGAAACATGCTTCGCTTTACCGGAGTATGTCTGCTGCGGTAATCATCGAGTTCCGCATGGCTGATATGGAAATGCGTCTCCGCCGGGCGATTGCCGTTGGCGATCAGTTCCTGCCGGAGCCGCGACGAACATACGTCCGGAGCATCCTGAAACCGCAGGAGCCTGGTGGTAAACGCAGCCTGATCGATGGTCAGTGTAAATTCACGCGGTTCCTGGGCGGTTTCCCGCACCTGGAACGTGTACTCGCGGACCGTTTCTTTGGATTCAAAACCCACGAACTGAACCAGGACTTCTTGGCTCATTTCACGCCCACGGGCTTCAGCGCACTGACTGCAACCTTCTTACGCGCTCTCTTGCGCCGTACCGGAGGTTCGCCTTCCGCATGGTCAACCACCATGATGGTGGTGACGAATTTCTTCATGCCGTGGAGATCGAAATCGATGTCAGTGTGCTGATCGTTCGATTCGGTTACCACACCAAGTCCGTACTGAAAGTGCTTGATGTAGGCGCCTTTTTTCAGAGCTTTCATCCCGTTCCTTCGTCCGCACGTA
The DNA here is from genome assembly GCA_050011035.1 of Candidatus Acidiferrales bacterium. Classification (GTDB taxonomy): domain Bacteria; phylum Acidobacteriota; class Terriglobia; order Acidiferrales; family UBA7541; genus Palsa-295. The sequence goes on along the minus strand of JBEKJW010000222.1, from coordinate 6,862 downwards.
CAAAAATCGGCGAGCCCGCTCGAGGCGGGCTCGCTTTTTGCCACTAGAGGGCGGTGACGTTCGACGCCTGCAGGCCCTTGGGACCCTTGGTGACTTCGAATTCAACCGCTTGGCCTTCGTTCAGCGATTTGTAACCCTCCGACTGAATCGCGGAGAAGTGGACGAAAACGTCCTCGCCGTTCTGGCGCTGGATGAATCCAAATCCCTTGCTGGCGTTAAACCACTTTACTGTTCCTTGTTCTCTCAAGTTGTTTCTCTCTTTATTGAGCTATTTGGTGCTTCTCCCACCGCCTCCAGCCAAAAACAAAAAAGGGCCGCAAGTGTGGACTTGCAGCCCTTAAGCAGTTCTAAAGGTTTTACAAGAGCAACAAACGCAAACTCATAGTCTCATCGAATGGCGGGATTGTCCACTGAATTCGGCGCGGCGGATTTCCTTCTTGGGAGTCAGCCTCTATGAATCCATTCTTCTGCTGCCGCGCTCATGCCGCAGATTTCAAATGCGATGGCGAACTCGCCGATTCAAACAGTCGTCGAGTGGCACGCCGGCCCTGTTCATTGTCGTCAACAATGACGGCGGATTTTGGCATAGCGGCCCCACAAGGGAGGTGAGGCCACGGACGGGAAGCAGCACCTTCTGCACGCCAACGTACAGAGCAACTGCTCATTATTCAAGAAGCTCTTCTTGATAGGGGGAACTCTTGCTCGACTTCTCTGCCCCAGGTTTCGAACTGTTCGATCATCGTGGAATAGCATTCGCAGCTCGCAGATTCCAGCGTGCGCCGGTTCCGAACTCGAACCATGCCTCGGTGGTAGGAGATCGCTTCGCGCTTTTGCAGTTGCGCAGCTGCAACTGTGACGCTCGCACGCCGCGTTCCCAGCATGTGCGAGAGAAAATCCTGGGTGAGTGGGACCATGTTGCCGCCCAACCGATCCTGGGACATCAAGAGCCACTTCGCAAGCCGCCGATCGACTGGGTGCAGGCGGTTGCAGGCCGCGACTTGCATCGCTTGAAAGGTCATCTCTTGTCCGAAGCGCGCCAGATGCCGCGACAGCGTCGGACACTTCTTTAAGCTATCCAAAAAGTCACTCGTCGCGATCTTGTATCCGCTTCCGGCAACCTGCATGATCACGCGCACCGCGCTGGTCTTGAGTCCCGCCAGCAGCGGCAACCCGACGAATCCTTCCGATCCAGCGAGCCCCACTTCGATCACTTTGCCGTCTTCCATTACGTTCAGCACGGAGGCTAGTCCACTGTTAACAAAGTACGCAAATTTGATCGGCTCGCCGACGTCATGCAGCACGATCGCGCGTGGGAAGTCCACGAATTCCAGCTTTTTTAGAAGAGAGGCAGACTCCGACGGAGGGATTCCCAAGAGAAGCTTATTGTGCACGTTTCGATTAGTACTCGCGGACTTCTGAGAATGCTTGATCGGCATTTGCTCCCCTTGCGACGGTTTGTCCGATTTCGCAAGGGGGTCGGCTCGGCGGTACCGGGCCAGATGTCAATGCTAATGAGACAAGCGGATGGTACTGATTTCGCGGAATCGTGTAAGTACGGTGGAGTACATTCGCTCGAATTCAGATTGCGAGAAGAGTCAGCGAAAGTCGCTTGTACCCCTTGCCGAAAATCATCTGATTTCGCAAGGGGACGTCGTAGGCAGGTAATGCGACGGCAGGATGCTAGTTAGATGGACCCAGTGTATACCTCTGGCCCCTAAAAAGATCGACTTATTAAATGCGATTTGATCTGCGCCTGCTTGGGTCTCAGAACGTACGAAAAACTGCGAAAACAGCCCAACCCGACACGGCGGTGGGAATAAGAGTGGCGCGCCCGGAGGGAATCGAACCCCCGACCCTCTGCTTAGAAGGCAGACGCTCTATCCAACTGAGCTACGGGCGCCTGACTGATTTTAAGACCATTCGCGTGCGCGAGACTACCATTTGATACTGGGATGTATCGTACGGCGGCAAGCCGGGAGCGCGATCGAGTGGCTAGGGTGATGCGGGCGGGACTGACTCGCGTCGTTGCTCACCGCAGGCGATGTTTACTGAAGAAGAATTATCTGCCGTTGCCCTCATCGAAAACCCGCCGCAAGCGCCCGTCTCGGCGGCTGTAACACGATTTTAACAACCGGTTGGCCAAACGCGGTGCTACGATTCCGCGCGTTTTCGGACCCTGGAGGCGCGATGTCATCGGATGGAGCGTTTCGCTGTGAAGTAGAAAATCTGCCGCAAGATTCAAATGGAAACAAAGTTACAAAGGTGCTGTGCCACGGAAGACTCATCGCCGAGAACACCGCGGAAGTGAAGCAGGTGGTCCGGCCGCTGCTGGAAGGCGGCGGGCGGATCGTCGTGGATCTGGGCGACGTGAATTACCTCGATAGTTCAGGGCTCGGAGCTCTGGTTGGCCTGAAGGTGTCCGCAATCAAACAGGGGCTCTGCATTCTCGAGTTTGAAAACATGACTCCGCGCGTGATGGAACTTCTGAAGCTCTCGAATCTCACGAAAATACTGGCATCGTAGATTCCGTTCTCGTTCTCGAGGGGCCGGCAAGCGCTGGCCCCTTTTCCATTTTCAAGCCGCGAATTCCGTAGCGCCGCGCCGTCTGCTGCAACAAAATGGTTACTGCCGAACCCGACGGGCACGCATCCAATCGGCAAAGAGCGGAACGCGGGCGCGGATCTGTCGCGAGCGCGGGAAGGAGAATCGAAATGTCAGCTTCGGAAAGCACGTCGCAGGGTGCAAAACCCTCGCTAGCGCTGCAGTGTCTGGAGATTTGGGGCGGGAATAATCGCGTAAGCCACGCGCTGGAGTTGCCGGGCCTGACCGGCTGGCTGCACTCCGATCCTGTGGAATCGTCGGTGCAAGGTGGCGACGTCCATTATGTGTCGGTGTGCTCGAAGGGCGTGCTCACCCGGCTTGCTTTGGCCGACGTGGCGGGCCACGGTCAATCGGCCGACTCGGTGGCAACGACACTGCGCGCGCTGATCCGCAAACACATCGACACCTGGGATCAGTCCGAACTGATGCGCGAGTTGAACGAATCACTGCGCAATGAAACCACGCACAGTCAGTATGCGAGCGCGATGCTGTTTGCGTATTACCAACCCACGCGCGAGCTGGTTTTTACGAACGCGGGGCATCCGCCGGCGCTCTGGTACCGCGCAGTGGTGCAAGATTGGTTCGCCGCTGGCTCGCGATATTGAGGGTTTGCCCCTTGGGCTGATTCCCGGGACCAACTACGTGCAATCCGCCGTGCGGCTTTCTCCGGGCGACGTACTGATCCTTTATACGGACGGGATCACCGAAGCTCGCAATGACGCCGGCGACATGCTCGACGCCGAAGGATTGATCGCGATGGCTCGTGAGCTCCCCATCATCGAACCGGCGGAGATGGCGGCGCAGCTTCTAGCTCGAATGAATAAGTTTCGCGGCACAGCGCCGGCGGACGACGATCAGACCTTCTGTATTCTGCAACAAACCGGGGTTGCCGAAAATTCGGCCGCGTGATCGCGCACGCAATACGACTCGGGAACTGCGAAGCGACGAGGTTAGATGTTTTTCCAGGCGACGTAAGCCGCGCCGATGAGCGGGCACTCGTCGTTAAGGACCACGTGAATGGGGATCTGCTTCAGAAAATCGCCAAGCTTTTCCTTGCGATGGACGGACTCGACGAAGCGGCCGTCGCGCATCTTGGGCATCATCTTTAGCGCGATTCCTCCGGCCACGTAGATGCCGCCGCGCGCGACGCTTCGGAGCGCGAGATTCCCTGCTTCGCTTCCGTAGATCTCGACCCACAGATTCAGCGTTGCGGCGCAAACTTTGCAGGAGCCGTCGAGGCCACGCTGTGTGATTCCCGGCGCGGGATCAACGGAGTGATCGTCGAAGCCGGGATGCCGCACGGATGGATCGAGGAACTCATGCACACGCTGAAACCCGCCGCCGGAGAGAATTTTCTCCGTGCTGACGAACTCGAATTTCTTACGCAGGAATTTCCAAAGATCGGCCTGCTGGTCGGTGTTCGGAGCAAAGTCCGTGTGACCCGCTTCGGTAGACATCGGTAGATGACGCGTGCCGTCCCAGAACATCACGCCTTCGCCGAGGCCAGTACCGGCCGAGAGAACCACGGAGTTCGCATTGGGCACGGGAACACCGGGGTGCAGAGTCTCGAGTTGCGTCCCGTCAAGAACTTCGATTCCGTAAGCGGTCGCTTCCAGGTCGTTCAGCAGCCGCACGTGCTTCAGATGAAATTCCTGCGCGACTTTCGCGCCGTCGACGATCCAAGGGATATTCGTCGCCTGGACGCGATTGTTTACGACCGGTCCCGCGATGCCGAACGAAGCCGCGCTTACCTGCGCCGCGTGCCCGTTCAGAAAATCGTGCGCAATTTCTTCCAGTCCACCGTGTTCGCGGCTCGCATACCTCTTGAACGCCACCTGCGTCAGCTTGCCGTCCTTCACGTCGAACAAGCCGAGGTTGGACTTGGTACCTCCCAAGTCACCCGCCAAAATCATCGATTCCTCCGGAACCGTATTCCCTTTGAGTTGAGCATTTCAGTTGAGCCGGCGGCGGACTACAGCGGCCGCCAGCGCCTTCCGTCCGACAGCGTCAGATCGTTGGCCGCAGTCGGACCCGCGCTGCCTGCCGGATAATTCGGAAACGGCGGCGGCGTTCCATTCACCCACGCTTCGGTGATCGGATCGACCAGCGCCCATGCCGCTTCCACGCTGTCCGCGCGATCGAAAAGCGTGGCGTCGCCGCGGATGCAGTCGTTGAGCAACGTGGCGTAGGAATTTCGCGAACTCGCGCCGAAGGCTTGCGAATATTTGAAATCCATTTCGACTGGGCTGATGTGCATTTGCGCGCCCGGCGCTTTCGCGCCGAACGAGAGCGAAATCCCTTCGTCGGGCTGGATGTTCAGCACGAGCGAGTTGGTTTCGTTGTTTTCGCCGCGAAAGACCATGTGCGGAGCGCGCTTAAATTGGATAGCAACTTCCGTCAGCGGCCGCGCGAGGCGCTTGCCGGTCCGTAGGTAGAACGGCACTCCGCTCCATCGCCAGTTGTCTACGTGCAGCGCGAGCGCGACGAAAGTTTCGGTGCTCGAATCGGGCTTCACGCCCGGCTCTTGACGATAGCCCGGGACTTGCTTTCCGCCGACTGTGCCCGTCCCGTACTGTCCGCGAACAACAGATTTCCAAACCGATTCCCGCGTGAACGGCCGCACCGCTTGCAGCACCTTGATCTTTTCGTTGCGTACCGAATTCGCGTCGAAATTCGCCGGTGCTTCCATGGCCACGAGTGAAGTAAGCTGCAGCACGTGGCTTTGAATCATGTCGCGCAGCGCGCCGGCGTTCTCGTAGAACGCGGCTCGGCGCTCGACGCCAAGCGCCTCGGCCGCGGTGATCTGCACCGAGTCGATGTAATTACGGTTCCACAGCGGCTCGAAAATCCCGTTGCCGAAGCGGAAGACCAGCATGTTCTGCACGGTCTCTTTGCCGAGGTAGTGATCGATGCGGTAAACCTGCGACTCGTCGAATACGCTGAGGACTTTATCGTTCAGCGCCTTCGCGGATTTTTGGTCCGTGCCGAACGGCTTCTCGATGATGATGCGGGTCCAGCTCTTTTCGGTTTTTTTCTTGGCGAGATTTGCGGCGCTCAGCTGCACGATCACGTGCGTGTAGACTTCGGGCGGCGTGGCGAGGTAGTAGAGGCGATTGCCGCCGAGTTGCGCTTCGCCGTCGAGTTGGTCGAGCTTCGCGGCGAGTTTCTTGAACGACTCAGCGTCGTCGTAATTGCCGGCGAAGTAGCTGAGGTTCTTCAGAAACTCCGCTTTCTTCGCGTCGTCGGCGCCCTGCTCGCTGCCCTTGGGCAGAAACTCGCCGGCGCTCTTGCGAAAATCCTCATCGCTCATCGCTGTCCGTGCGAAACCAACCAGACGAAAGCGCGGCGCGAGGCAATTGTGAACGAACAACTCAAAAAGCGCGGGCAAAAGCTTGCGGCGCGCCAGGTCGCCGGACGCGCCGAACATCACGATGGCGCACGGCTCAGCGGGAGTCTCGCAGAAAAATCCGTCCGTCGCCTTCGGCGCGGAGGCTTTTGCATCCTTGTCAGTCATTGGGAACCCCTCCGGAATCCGTTCCGGATATGACGGCGGCTAGGCAAAGTTTTATTAAAACTCGGGTCAACCCCTGAGAGCCTACCACAACTCGGCTAGCCTTCCGTTACACCGGATTTACACCTGATGAAAATCGGCCATTTCGGGCAAAAGCTCCATTCTTTACCGTTTTCGGAGCGCTCGAACGGGTTACATCTGAACCAGATGCGCGAGGCCAGGAAAATGGCGCAGATTTTCGCGCTAAGGGGTGGGGACCAAGCGTTTGCGGAGCCACTGCAACGGCGCGATAGCGTAGTTGAGCTGTACGAATACGATGAAGCCGATGCTCCAGTAGGTATTGAAAAAGCATAAAAGCGCGCCGAGAGCGTAAAGCACCTGCGAGTAGATGATTCGGTGGCAAACAGCGGCCGTGGTTTCGTAGGTGGTTTCGCTCATGAGCAGTTTGGCGCGCGTTGCATATCCCCAGGCGCAGTACAGCACCCCACCAAGCAGAAAAATATTGAACCAATACGCGACCAGCGCTGAGCGAAACGTAGTGAACTCCGCCAGCAGCCGCGTGGAGAACGGAACGATCGTGACGAAAAATAGAAAACCAAGATTAATCCACGTTAGGTTCCGATCCGATCGCTCGAGGTGATTCAGTTCTGTCTGCTGGCCCACCCAGAAAATTCCGAGCGTCATAAAGCTCATCAGATACACGAGCAATTGGGGCCCGAGCGCGGCAAACGCATGAAGCAGATCGTGCTC
>JBEKJW010000221.1:0-8128 GCA_050011035.1 Candidatus Acidiferrales bacterium | reverse complement strand
CGAAGAGTAACGCGATATCGCGCGTGCCGGATGCGGCAAGATTTTCCGCGGCGACGGTCATCGCCGCGATGATGCCTTTCGCGTCGCAGGAGCCACGGCCCCAGATGTGTGTCGCGTCTTCGCGGCTGGGGAAAAACGGCGGAACGGTGTCGATGTGCGAGGAGAACGTGACGACCGGCTTGCCCCACGAGGCTACGACGTTGAAACGCTCGCCCTCGACTGGCATACGCTCGACGGTGCCGCCGGTCTCGCCCGCAATGGTCGCGATGCGGCCGTAGAGGTACGAACCGGCCTGGGCTTCGTTGCCCGAGATAGACTCGATATCGACGAGCGATCGAGTGAGTTCGAAAACGTCGGTCACGTTTACATCCGATGCGGCTAAATTTTCGAGTGGGATGCGAAACGGGAGGGCGGAAAGAGCGCGGATTCCTTCACCTCTCGATAGCGCTCCACCCGATTGAGACGGGTGACAGTGGACAAGCCTTTCGGCCTATCCCCCAAACACAGCGGCGTCAGCTACCGCGGTGCTTTCGGCGAAGGACAACAACAAAACCCATTTCGCGCGGGTCTCCGAAGCTGATCGGAATTCTGAACCCGGCTACTCATGGTCTTCGCACCTCTAGCGAGAAACACCTAATCGTAGCATGGGAGGGTAGGATGTCAACGATGAAGCGGGAGTGCGTTTCGTGATGGGCGTCGAGTTCTGTACACTGGCACGGCGACGATGAAGACGAAAAACCATTTGGCCAGTGAGAGCGGGGCGCGCGGCGCGATGGATCCGACGACATTCACGCCGGAGTTTGAGTATCGCTCCCTCAGGAAAGTCGGTGCGACGCTGTGGTGCGAGGAGGTGGCGCTCGAAGAACTGGCTCGGGAAGTGGGCACGCCGGCATATGTGTACAGCCGCGCTTCGATTGTGAAGGCGTACCAGCGCCTCGATCGCGCGTTTCACGGCATCGCGCACTCGCTGTGCTACGCGGTGAAGGCGAACGGGAATCTTTCCGTGCTGCGGTTGCTGGCGAAGCTGGGAAGCAAGTTTGATGTGGTGTCCGGCGGCGAAATCGCGCGGCTGCGGAAGGTGGGCGTGCGGGGCGGGTCGATCGTATTTTCGGGCGTTGGAAAAACACGCGGAGAAATTCGCGACGCGCTCGAATACCGGGCGGGACGCGATGCGGCTGGAATTTCTCTTTTCAACGTGGAGTCGGCGGTAGAGCTGGACGTGCTGATCGAGGAGTCGGCGCGGCTGGAACGGACGGGCACGAAGCGGCCGGCGGTTTCCATTCGCATCAACCCCGATGTGAAAGCCGGAGGACATGCGCACATTTCGACCGGTTACCGGCAGCATAAATTCGGCGTCGACTGGAGCGAAGCGCGCCGGCTGTACCTGGCGCACAAAAATTCGAAGTGGATTGCATGGCGCGGGATCAGCGCGCACATCGGGTCGCAGATTTTGACGGTCGATCCGTTTGCGACGGCGATCGAGCGCGTGGCGGAGTACGTGCGCGAGCTGAAGCGCGAGGGCGTCGAGCTGAAGTACGTGGATTTCGGCGGCGGGCTGGGGATTCGCTACACGGATGAAGAGGCGCCGGAAGTGGAGGCGTACGCGAGGACGTTGATCGACGCTGTGAAGCCGCTCGGATGCGAACTGCTGCTGGAGCCGGGACGATGGATTGTTGGGCCGGCGGGCGTCCTGCTGACGCGTGTGCTGTACACGAAGGAGAACGGCGGGAAGACGTTCGTGATCGTGGATGCGGCGATGAACGATTTGATCCGGCCGGTGTTGTACGATGCGCGGCATGCGATTACAAAGGCTACGCGTGAAGCCGGCAGCGCGACCGGCGAAGCGGCGGTGGATGTGGTGGGGCCGGTGTGCGAGACGGGCGACTTTTTAGGGCGCGACGTGTTCCTACCAGAAGCGAGCGCGGGCGATTTACTGGCAGTGTGGACCGCGGGAGCGTACGGGTTTTCCGAGTCGTCGAACTACAACGCGCGGCCGCGAGCGGCGGAAGTGATGGTGGAAGGCCACAAATACCGCGTGATTCGCAACCGCGAGACGATTGCGGATCTTTGGCGGGGCGAAGAGTAGGCGCGATTCGGCTCGCAGGCTCGCATGGATGGCGGGTTACAGTGAATCTTGTAGGGCGCGCGGAAGTTTGTTGACAGGCCGCGCAGCGTAAGCTAATTTCGAAGCTCATGGATTTCAAGTCACGTCCGACGCAGCACCATCACCACCATCACAACGGGTGCCTGCGGAGGTGTGACTAGCTAACCGAATCATAAACTAGCTGGAATCATCGGCCCGCCGGCGCAACAAGCCCCGGCGGGCTTTTTGTTTTTATGCGAGAAATCTTGTGGGATGCGCGGAGGAGCGATGGAACTCGACTTCGAAAAGGAAAACGGGCTGGTGCCTGCGATCGTGCAGGACGCGGTGAACAACGACGTGCTGATGCTGGGATTCATGAACCGCGAAGCGTTTGACAAGACACGCGCGACGGGATGCGTGACGTTTTTCAGCCGGTCGCGGAAGAAGCTGTGGACGAAGGGCGAAAGCAGCGGGCAGAAGTTGCTGCTGCGCGAGCTGCTCTTTGATTGCGACAAAGACGCCTTGCTCGTGCGCGTGGAACTCGCGGGCGACGCGGTGTGCCACGAGGGCTACCGGAGCTGTTTTTTCCGAAGGCTGGAACCGAGTGGCGAGGTGACAGTGATCGCGGAGCCGCTTCTTACGCCCGAACAATTGTACGGACAGGGGAAAACATCATGAGCCGATTGAAGCTGGGGATTCCGAAAGGGAGTTTGCAGGATTCGACGATCGAACTCTTCGCAAGGGCCGGGTGGCGAATCTCGGTAAGTTCGCGCAGCTATTTTCCGACGAGCGACGACGCCGAGCTCGAATGCATGCTGGTGCGCGCGCAGGAAATGGCACGGTACGTTGGCAGCGGCGCCCTCGACGCGGGGATCACGGGGAAGGACTGGATTCTCGAGACCAGCGGCGAAGTGGAGGAGGTCGCGGAGCTGGTTTACTCGAAGACGAGCCTCGGCAAAGTACGTTGGGTGCTGGCCGTGGCGGAAGATTCGACGGCGCAGTCGGTGAAAGATCTCGAAGGCAAAGTGATTGCTACCGAAGCGGTGCAACTTACCGAGCAGTATTTGAAGCGGAATGGCGTGAAGGCGCGTGTGGAGTTTTCGTGGGGCGCGACGGAAGTGAAAGTGCCGCAACTCGCAGACGCGATAGTGGAAGTGACGGAGACGGGCGCGTCGCTGCGCGCGAACAAGCTACGGATCGTGGACACGTTGCTGGAGTCGGCGCCGTGGTTCATCGCGAACCGCGATGCGTTTCGAGATCCGTGGAAGCGCGAAAAAATCGAGAACTTGGTGCTGCTGCTCGAAGGCGCGATCAAGGCTTATAACCGCGTAGGGTTAATGTTGAACGTGCGGCGCGATGATCTCGACGGAGTGCTGAAGGCGCTGCCGGCACTGCGTAATCCCACCGTGGCGCAACTAAGCGATCCGGCGTGGGTGGCGATCAACACGATTGTGGAGGAACGCACAGTGCGGCAACTGATTCCGAAGTTGAAGGCCGCGCGTGCGGAAGGGATTGTTGAGTACCCGCTCAACAAGATCGTGTACTGATGAAAATCGAGAGGCTGACGGAGGAACTCGAGCGCGAGATTCTGGCGCGGCGCAAGCGAAGTGATCGCCAGGCAGAGCGCGTGGCGGCAAAGATCGTCGACGACGTGCGACGGCGCGGCGACAAGGCGCTGTTTGAGTGGTCGAGCATGTTTGGCGGCGGAGTGACTGGGGACACGCTGTGGGTGAAGCGCGCCGAGATGAAAGCGGCGACGCGACGCGTTTCGCGTGAGTTTCTGGCGGCGGTGGATCACGCGGCGCGCAACATCCGGCGAGTGGCGCGGATGCAGAAGCCGAAGAGTTGGAGCTTGCAGGTCGAGCCGGGTGTGCGCGTCGCCCAGCGTGTGGAACCGATCGATGCCGTGGGTTGCTACGTGCCGGGTGGGCGGTTTTCGCTGGTTTCCACTTTGCTGATGACCGCGATTCCGGCGCAGGAGGCTGGCGTGAGGAGGATCGTAGTGACGAGCCCGCAGCCAGGCGACGCGTTGCTCGCGGTGTCGGCGCGGCTCGGAATTGATAGTGTTGCACGGGTCGGAGGCGCGCAGGCCGTGGCAGCGTTGGCTTATGGCACGGACTCGATCGAGCGCGTGGACAAAATTTGCGGTCCCGGTAATCGGTACGTGACGGCGGCGAAACGGTTGGTGAGCGCAGATTGTGCGATCGACCTAGTGGCGGGACCGACCGAGGCGATTGTGTTTGCGGAGCGCGGCAACGCGGATTTCATGGCGGCGGATTTGATCGCACAGGCGGAGCACGATCCGGATACGATTGCGCTATTTGTGACAACGTCGAAGCCGCTCGCGGAGGAAGTGGCGCGAGCGATCGACTATCAGCTCGCCGTGCTGCCGAAGAAGAACCTCGCGCGCGAGTCGCTGGAGCAGAACGGTGGCGTACTTGTGGCGGACAACGTGAAGCAAGCTGCGAAATTCGTCGCGCAGTTTTCGCCGGAGCACCTGACGCTCGCTGGCAACGCGAAGAAATTGGCGGGCCAGTTCCCTACGGCGGGCAGCGTGTTTTTGGGCGATTGGAGCGCGCAGACGTTTGGCGACTACGCGAGCGGGACAAATCACGTGCTGCCGACCGGCGGCGTAGCGAGAGCGCGAGCGGGACTTTCGACGGCGGACTTTGTGAAGTGCATCAGCGTGCAGGAAATCTCGCGCGTGGGGTTCCGCAGATTGGCTCCAATCGCGAAGGCGCTGGCCGAAGCCGAGGGGCTTGCCGCGCACAAACGGTCGATCGAGGTGCGGGAATGAAGGCGAGCTCGATCAGGCCGCGCAAAGCCGTGGAGTCGATGCGCCCGTACCACCCGCCACTCGAAGGGCGAGGGGGAAAGCTGCGTCTCGATTTCAACGAGAACACGGCGGGCTGTTCACTGGCGGTGCGGCGCGCGCTAAGGCGGCTGAGTTCGGCGCACGTTTCGATGTACCCGGAGCAGGAGACGGTGAGGAAGCGGCTCGCCAGATATTTTCGGGTCTCGCCGGATGAGCTGCTACTGACGAACGGGACGGACGACGCGCTGCACCTGGTAACGGACACTTTCGTAGAGCGCGGCGACGAAGTGGCGATCGTCGAGCCGACGTTTGCAATGTACCGGTTCTACTCGGAGCTGGCCGGTGCGCGGATTGCGGCGCTGCGATACGACGCAAAGTTGCAGTTTCCGATGGAGACTGTGCTCGAAGCGCTTCGCCGGGAGCCGCGCGTGTTTTTTGTGGCAAATCCGAATAATCCAACGGGACATGTTTTGAAAGAAGGCGAGCTGCGGAAGATTCTGCGAGCGGCCGCGAAGACGGTGGTGGTGATCGACGAGGCATACTTTGAATATTGCGAGATCAGTGCGATCGGATGGATTCGCGAATTCCCGAGTTTGATTGTCACGCGAACGTTCTCGAAGGCTGCGGGGATGGCGGGGCTCCGGCTTGGGTGCATCTTCACGAACCGCGACACTGCGGCGGTGATGCGCAAAGCGGCGTCGCCGTATCCGGTGAACGCAGCGGCGCTCGCGGCGGCCTATGCATGCGTCACTGACAAAGCGTATCTGCGCGCAACGATTCGCGAGTTTCGTAAGAGCCGGTCACTTCTGACAGCAGGGCTCGCAAAGCTCGGCATCGAGCAGTTCCCTTCCGCGGCGAACTTCATTCTCACCAACCTTAGCGAACGCGCCAAGGACGTGGTACTTGCGCTTTCGGAACGAGGAATCTTGGTGCGCGACCGTTCAAGCGACTTCGGCGGGCTGGGTTACGTGCGGATCACGATCGGGACGGTGCCGCAGACACGGCGCGTGTTGCGAGTTCTGAAAGAGGTGCTATGAGAAAGGCGTCGATCGCGCGGGAGACGAAGGAAACGGAGATTGCCCTGAAGCTTAATCTCGACGGGCGCGGAAAGGCGCGCATCGCGACGGGCGTGCGATTTTTCGATCACATGCTGGAGCAAATCGCGCGGCATGGTGCGCTCGACCTGGAGCTGACTGCGCGTGGCGATTTGGATGTCGACCAACACCACACCGTGGAAGACGTAGGCATCGCGCTGGGTGAAGCGGTGCGTACGGCGCTTGGCGACAAGCGCGGGATTCTGCGCGCTGGATTTTTCGTGATGCCAATGGACGAGTCGCTGGGTGTTGCGGCAATCGACTTGTCAGGACGGACGCACTGCGTTTGCAGCTGGAAGCCGCTCGCGTCGCGCGTGGGTGATTTTCAGACGGAGCTGCTTGAGGATTTCTTCCAAGCTTTTGCGCAGGGAGCGCGGGCGAACGTGCACGTGAAGTTTTTGTACGGGCGCTCGTCGCACCACCAGGTGGAAGTTCTGTTCAAGGCGTTCGCGCGGGCGTTGCGATTCGCGGTGACGCGCGACAAGCAGATGCAGCGCCAGCTGCCAACGACGAAGGGACTACTGTGAAGGTATCGATCGTTGATTACGGCGCCGGGAATTTGCCATCGGTGGAGCGCGCTCTGGCGCTGGCCGGCGCGGAGTCCGAGCGCGTGACGACGCCGGAGGGCGTGCGCGCTGCGCAAGCGATCGTGCTGCCCGGCGTGGGACACTTCGCCGCGTTTGTGAATGGATTGCGCGAGCGGAATTTGACGGAAGCACTGCGCGACGCGGCGCGCGCGAACGTTCCGCTGCTGGGAATCTGCCTCGGGTTACAGGCGCTTTACGAATCGAGCGAAGAAGCGCCGGGCGAACGCGGGCTGGAGCTTGTGGCTGGAGAAGTTCGCGCTCTGCCGCGAGAGGTGAAGTCGCCGCACATTGGGTGGAACCAGGTGCGACGCGAGAGGGATTCGCAGTTGCTTCGCGGGGTCGACGACGATGCGTACTTTTATTTCGCGCATTCCTATGCGGCGCCTGAAGCAAATGGCGCCACGGCAGCGGTCTGCGAGCACGGATTTCCGTTTACGGCGGTGATGGAGCGGGGGCGGTTAATGGGCGTTCAATTCCACCCGGAAAAATCCGGCGCGGCTGGTGGCAAGCTCCTCGCGAATTTTCTGGAGGCGGCGCGATGACGCTGGCGCGGCGGATCATTCCCTGCCTCGATGTGGACGCCGGCCGCGTAGTGAAAGGTGTGGAATTTCGAGGCTTGCGCGACATGGGCGATCCGGCCGAGCTTGCAGCGCGGTACAACCGCGAAGGCGCCGACGAGCTCGTGATGCTGGACATCACGGCGACGGTCGAGGGGCGCGGTACGTTTCTCGAAACAGTGCGGCGCGTGGCAAGCGAGCTGCAGATTCCGTTGACGGCCGGCGGTGGAATTCGAAAGCTCGAAGATGGAAACGCTGTGCTGCGCGCTGGAGCGGACAAAGTGACCGTGAACACCGCGGCGGTGACCCGGCCGGAACTGATTTCGGAACTGGCGTCGCAATTCGGATCGCAGGCGGTCGTGCTGTCGATGGATGTGAAGCGCTCGGGCTACGGCTGGAGCGTTTACGTGCGCGGGGGACGCGACGCGACAGGGATCGACGCGGTTGCGTGGGCGAAGGAGGGCGTAGAGCGCGGGGCGGGCGAGATCATGCTGACGTCGATCGACCGCGATGGGACGTGCAGTGGGTTCGACTGCGCGGCGACGGCGGCGATTGCGGCGGCGGTGACGGTGCCGGTGATTGCGTCAGGTGGGGCGAAGACTTTTGAGGATTTTCTGAATGTGTTTGAGGGCGGCGCAGCGGATGCGGCGCTGGCGGCTTCGATCTTTCACACGGAGGCGCAGTCGATCGGCGAGCTGAAGCAATATCTTGCGTCGCGCGGCGTACCGGTCCGGGTGACGGCGTGATTATCCCGTGCATCGATTTACAAAACGGACGCGCGGTGCAACTGGTCCGCGGGAGGCGGCTGGCGCTCTCGGTGGACGACGTGATGGGGCTGCTGGCGCGCTTCGAGCGGTTTCCAATCTTGCATGTGATCGATCTGGACGCGGCGATGCGGAAGGGTTCGAACGGACGCTGGGTGCGGCGGCTCTGCGAACGCGGGAAGATGCGCGTGCGCGTGGGCGGTGGAATTCGTTCGGCGGCGCGGGCGG
>JBEKJW010000220.1:0-7739 GCA_050011035.1 Candidatus Acidiferrales bacterium | reverse complement strand
TGTCGATCAAGAATTTCACCGGTTTTGCGCCGAGTTCATCGAGAGTTTTCTTCACCAACGGCGCGGCAACGGCTTCGGGATGATCGACCAGTAGAAAACCCTCGGGACCGTCAAGGATCAGAGCTTTGTTGATGTCTTCAGGCGTGGTGATCAGAAGTAGCGTCAGATTGCCGCGCAGCTTGACGGTCCTTGTTGTCGCTTTGGTGTAGTCGGTGGTGCCTGGCTGCCCGCGTGACGACGTTGTGCACAACAATGCGATGGCAAGCGTAAGTAGCACAGGCAATCCTGGCTGTGTGCGCGGGTACCGCGCAGTTTTTTTCACGCTCGCGAGCTCCGCCCGCTCACGCATATTTGTAAAATCCTCGCCCCGTCTTTCGTCCGAGCCACCCAGCAGCGACATACTTCCGCAACAGCGGACACGCTCGATACTTCGGATCGCCGAATCCGTTCTGCAGCACGTCCAGAATATTGACGCACACATCGAGCCCGATAAAATCCGCCAGCTCGAGCGGCCCCATCGGATGATTCATCCCCATCTTCATCACCGCGTCCACCGCTTCCGGCGTCGCCACGCCCTCCATCACCGCGAACGCCGCCTCATTGATTAGCGGCATCAACACGCGATTCGAAACAAATCCCGGCGCGTCGTTCACCGCCACCGGCTTCTTGTCGAGCTTCTCGCATAGCGACATGATCGTCGTAAACGTCTCGTCGGACGTCGCAAGCCCGCGAATCACTTCCACCAGCTGCATCACGGGCACCGGATTCATGAAGTGCATGCCGATAAATCGCTCGGGGCGCGAAGTCTTCGCCGCAAGCTCGGTGATGGATATAGAAGATGTGTTGCTAGCGAGGATCGCACCGGGCTTCAGCGCTGCGTCCACTTCCTTGAGCAGCCGGACTTTTAGATCGAGCTGTTCGGGCACCGCCTCCACCGCCAAGTCCACGCCAGCCAGCGCATCCGACCCAGTTGTCGGCGTGATGCGCGCGAGCACAACCGACTTATCCGCCTCCGCCAATTTTCCTTTCTTCACTTCGCGATCGAGATTCTTCGAAATCATATCGAGGCCCTTATCGAGAAAGCGCTGCTCGACGTCGCGCAAAATAACTTTGTAGCCCGAGCGCGCAAACACATGCGCGATCCCGTTGCCCATGGTGCCCGCGCCGAGCACCGCGACCGTCTCAATCGCATCCGCCACCATGATTCCTCCGTAAACTTTCCGCAGCCTACAGGAACACACCACGCAAATCGCCGTCAAGCGTACACAGCCTCAGCCAATATCGGGGGGCGGCTTGAACTACCGCGATCGCGAAGCAACGCGCTCGCTGCTGATCTCCCTTAGGTTCTTGCTCAGGCGAAGCCGGTCGACACAGATTTGAAGCGATCCGCACCGGCACTCGAGCAAGTGCTCCAACAGCGACTTCAATCGACGCGATCGCTCGATCGTTCTCTCCACAGTTTTGATTTTGCGCTCAGCAAGGCCTTTCCATCGCGGCCCAACGGGCGCGTTTTCTCGCAGACCCGCGAGAAACAATTTGATTTCGCCCAGCGTGAATCCCATATCTCCCGCAAAGCAGATCAGTAATACCCGGTGCAAAGCCTCTTCCGGGTAGCGGCGTTGACCGCTCGTGCGATGCGGTGGCGCCAGCAAACCCACTCGCTCGTAATATCGGATTGCCGAGGCGTTCAAGCCGCTTCGCCGCGCCAGCTCACCAATTTTCATAATCTCTCTCCGAGCTCGAAATCGCCGCTTGACTTAAAGTCGACTTTAACTTCTAGCATCAGCGAATGGGGCGTAGCAATCCCCAAAGGAGAAAATGTATGAACCACTCGAGCTTTTGTGCGAAGAAGCAGCGCGCGGTCGCGGCCGCGATTCTAATTGCGGCGTACTCACCCTCGACCATCGGCACAGTGAGTGCGGCAACACCTGACAGGGGCCAAACCGTCGTTCAATCCAAGTTTTACTGCAACTTGAAAGCGATGGACCCGGTCGAGCGTCAGCGTCACAAGGAATTAACCGAATACCTGATCCGAGTCCGAAAAGAGATCGTGGAAACCGAAAAGGGCTACGAGTTTCAGTTCAGCCCTTCGGATGTCTCGCTTACGCAGCTTGTCGAGTGGGTCACAGCCGAAGCGAAGTGTTGCCCCTTCTTCAACTTTCACATCGATCTAGAACGCGAAGGCCGTCTGGTTTGTCTCGGCTTAGGCGGTGCGGACGGAATCAAGCCTTTCATCCGCACCGAGTTTCAGGTCCCGGAAGCGTCGGACACGACGCATTGAATGTTCGCGGCACGATGCGTTCGCGTGAAGCGGCGAACGCATCGTGCGTCTTCCGCGCCGCCAGCCACATTGTATTCGCCACCGCGCAGCTACGTCACAGGGCCTGGCAGGACGTCGTAGGGCCGCATCATTTCGTTGTCTTCGTGCTCGAGGATGTGGCAATGCCAAACGTAGCGGCCCGCGTATCCGTCGAAGCGAACGATGATTCGGGTCACCATGCCGGGATCGGCGCGCACAGTGTCTTTCCAGCCGGCTTCGATGGGATCGGGCGGTATTGCCGGGCCGGTGAACTTGAGAGAACGGTTCATCAGGAACGCGTAGGTCTGAAAGCGGCGGCGGTCGAGGATCTGAAAGCGAACGAGGTGCAGGTGGATCGGATGCACGTCGTCCGTGGGATTCACTAGCGTCCAGATCTCCGTGGAGTTAAGAATAGGATTTTCGGTGACCGGGTCGGTCCAGCGCTTCCCATTCAAGAGCATGCGCACGGGATTCTGAACGAGATCGTCGACTTCATCGAGCGAGAGCATACGCGTTTTGACGCCGGCCGATTCGGCGGTGCGCTGAACGGGGCGAAGACGGCCAGGCAGAACGATTTCGTGGTCGCCGGGTCCGTCCGCGCCGGGATTGGGCGTGCTCGAAACGGCAGCGCCCGGAAGCGTAGCAGTCGAAGCCGCAGACGCGGGCGTGCTGGAGCCGGTGGAAACGACACGGCTTGCCACGCGGAATTGCATCACAGGTTGGAAATCGTCCATCACGACGATCTCTTGCGCACTGTGCGCGGAAAAATCGATGACGAGGTCAATGCGCTCACCCGGAGCAATCGCCAGCTTTGCCAGTTCAACCGAGGCGTCGAGCAGCCCCTGATCGCTGCCGATCACATGAAACTTCTGCTTGTTCGAAAGCGCGAGGCGGTAGAAGCGCGCGTTCGACGCGTTGAGCAGGCGGAAGCGGTATTTGCGCGGCGCCACGGCGAGGAACGGAAGGAGCTTGCCGTTGACGAGGTACGCATCGCCGAAAAACTCGGGCGTCCACGGCGCATTGGGATCGTCGGAGACGGGATAGTAGAGCTGCGAATCCTTATCGAACATCCGATCACACAGGACCAGTGGAATTTCGTACTCGCCGCTCGGAAGACGCAGCTCAGCTTCAGCGGCATCGCGAATCAAGTACATCCCGGCCATCCCCGCGTAAATGTTCAGCCGATTAATCCCCATGGCATGGTCGTGATACCAGAGCGCGGTGGCTTCCTGTTGGTTCGGGTAGCGATAGAGTGAGGATTTTCCGGGAACGGTCCAAGCTTCGGGGTAGCCGTCGCTTTCGGGCGGAACGCGTCCGCCGTGAAGGTGAACCACGGCGCGGACCTCCGGCTGATCCTTTGCGGCGCCGCAAAGATTGTGATCGATGGGAAGGAAATGTTTTTCGGGGAGGCGGTTCGACCACTCGACGAGGATTTCCTGGCCGCTTGGGACGTCGAACGTGGGGCCGGGGAACGAGCCGCCGTAGCCCCACATGGCAGTGGGCTTCATGTCGCGATGGACTTGAGCTTCAAACGCAGCAAGCGGGACGTTGTAGTACGGAACTTTGGGCGAGAGATTCGCGCGACTCGTACGGGTTTCCGGCGACTTCGCGACGGGCGGGATTGGAAGCGCGTCGACAAATTTCGGAAGCGCGGCAAGATCGATGACCGGTTTCGCGTTAACCACGGCGCGCTGATGCTGCGCATGCTGGTGCGTGAAAACCGCTCCCGCGAGCAGGCTGGATTGCCGCAGGAAAAAACGCCGAGATACGGTCTTCAAAGGGGGCATGAATGGGCCTTCTACCTTTCGAGGAAACTCGAACCGCGATTAGCGCACATGAAAAATGCAGCGGGCAAGCGAAAAAGATTCGCCGGCCCGCTGCATTTGCTACCACTCGCTTCAGATGCGATTCAACTGAAAGTTATTCCACTCCGGCAAAGCTCGCCGGAATTACCAGTTGCCGCCGAACTGCGGACCGACGACCTGTCCCGTGGTCGGATTCAGGAACAGGAAGTCGCCCACGCGGCAGTTGTTGAAGTCGAACATCCCGTTGACCGAGCCCGCGACCGCGTCGAAAGAACCGCCGCCGATGCGCTGGCTCTCGAGCCAGTTGTCCTCGATGAAGCGAATGATCGAGCTCTGGTCGAGGGTAGTGTGGTCAACGTAGTTCTTCTTGGCATACGGCGAGATCACCAGAAACGGCAGGCGCGGACCATAGCCGCAGCGGCCATTGGCATGCGGGTTGCCGTTGATGCCGGGAAGCGCGGTCTGGTAGTTGCCGCAAGCGCCGTTGCCGGTGAGAGCGTCGGCCGAGGTGGTGGACTGGTTGACGATCGGGCTGAACTGGTGATCGTACCAGCCGTCCGAATCGTCGTAGTGAATGATCACCGCAGTGCTCTCCCACTCCGGCGACTGCTGGAGCGCGTTGATTACCTGAACGACGAAGGCCTGCTCATCCAGCGGATCCGAATAGCCCGCGTGCGCGTCCTGATAGCCGGGGGCCTTCAGGAACGTGACGGCCGGAAGGATGCCGTGGCTGAGTGCGTTGAAGAAGTCCAACGTGTCGTACTGGTGGTTCGCCGGACCGGCGTTCCCGATTTCGTTCACCGAAAGCGGACGCGCATGGGTCGGGTTGGCGGTGGAAGCGTAGTACTGGAAAGGCTGGTGGTGCGGAATGTAGTCGGCCTTCGTGACCTGCGTGATCGCCGAGGTGGTGCTGCGCTTGCAGCCCGTGGTGCCGTTGGCGTTGGTGATCGAAAGATTGAAACCGCCCTGGAAGAAGCCCCAGCTCACGCCGGCTTGGTTCAGCAGGTCTCCGATGTTCGTGCCGCCCATGCTGAATTTTTCGCCGGTGGACGTGGAGCAGACGTCGCCTAGCGGATCGGCGTCGCTGATCACGGTGAGAGAGCCGTCGCCGCCGTCGATCAAGGCGCCGGTGCCGTTTTCGTTGTCACTGACGCCGTTGGTCTGGCCGGAAACCAGGTTCAGAGCGCCGGGGGTCGATGGGCCAAAGTTGGAGTCATACGCGTTGTCGTTCAACGAGAAGTGCTGCGCGTAATTCCACATCGCGGTGACGGTGTTGCCGTCGAAGTAGCCCATCACCAGGCCTGTCGTGTTGAAAACCGGAGGAGTACCGGTGCCGCCGTTACCCGTGCCGCCCGCGCCGGTGTACAGCGGGAAGAGATCCATCAAACCGAAGTCGAAAGCCTGTTGTTCAGGCGTGTAGTCGTGATCCTGGTCCGCAGTGGAAGCCTGCGAAGGAGCGAGACGGAACGGGTTGGTAGCACCCGCGGCGTTCAAAGGGTTCGAGGCGTTGCCGTTGTTGGTCAAAAGCGCACCGGTGACGCCGTTTACCGTCGGAGTGCCCGGCGCCGCGTACCAGGGATTCTCGCCCTTGAGGTTCATGGCATTCGGGTAGCTGCCGAAGTAGTGGTCGAACGAAATGTTTTCGCCAAAAATCACTACCAGGTGCTTGATCGGCGTGGCCGTCTTGGAGCTGTTGCCGTAATTATTCGGCGTCGCGGCTCCGACCATCGCGGGATTGAGCATCAATCCGGCGAGAAGCGTGGACACAACTTTGCGCATTTCGAGAATCCTCCGTTTCGCGTTAGGACCGTCAGCTTGAGTTTTGAGACCGACGGGAGCGGGCCGAGACTAAACGCGGAATGTTACGGAAAGTTGACGGCCGGATTTTCTGTTTGTGATTTGGTGTAAAGAAATTGTCGCGCGCCGCTTTTACGCGATGCGGCGCGCGACGAAGCTGCGGCGAACATTTACCGGACGAGATTATTTCTTAAGTGTGGCGACGCTGTAGCCCGATTGCGAGGCCAGCAGCGCGCCTTCGTCGCTGTCGACGGGATCGAGAGTCACCGACGCGGTCGAAAAGTCACGATCGCGCCAATACAAATTCTGCGCACGGAAATAATAGACGCGGCCAGGTTCGGCGACGAAATGGGCTACGGCGGTTTGTTTGCTTTCGGAGAGGATGACGGCGGATTGCCACTGTGCGCAGAGGTGGTGTTCGCCGGGATCGACTTCAACGTGGAAGTAGGTGAGAGTGCGGGTGGCGCCGATCCAGGAACCGTCGACGCCCCACTTCACCGTGGGACGCGGACGGCTGAGAAAGTAACGGTCGTCCTGCACAAAGTAGACGAGAGCTTTACCGGGCGTTGGCGTCGGATCGGGCTGAGAGGTATTCGGTTCGGTTTTGAGGTCGAAGTTCTCATTGCCGGGACCGCACCCGGGCATGTACGGATTACCTTGTGGCGGGGACGCGGGCTGTGATTGAGACTGAGAATGCGTTTCGACTTGGGCTGCGGTTGCGTTTTGGGCGTGCGAAACAGAAGCGAAAACGAAAACTGCGAAGGACAACGCCAGGGCCGGTTTCATAGCGATACCTCCTAGCAATACAACAATCCTCTCATAGGCTGGGACGCAACGGACGGGCCGGCGGTTTCTTTATTCCGGTGGCGAGGCGTTGACGAATTCGCGGATCACTTCGCGGGCACGCTTTTCGTCTGAGGGGAGAACGAAGATGAGATTCGGCTTCGCGCTGGGCGCGGGTGGCGCGCTCGAATTGGAGGTGTCTTCGAGATGCGTGGCGCAACCGATGCCGACGTTGGTAAGACATTCGACGAGCGTGTTGTGTAGATCGAGATCGTCACCGTGCCAGACTTCGACGGTGGCGTCGTCGGGGTTGAAATCGTCGGGCACGAAGTCGTTTGCGGGAGAGTCGTCGCGATCGTATTCGCTCTCGTCAATGGGAATTGCCACCGACTTCTCGTAATCGTCGAAGGCTTTATCGGCTAGCGCGCGGTACTGGGCCTTTACCAAGATCAGCGTTTGGCGGCTACCGAGCCCCGGAAGCGTGATGTGGCGTTCGGCTTCGGAATGGGGAATGCCCGCGGCGTCAAGGATGGCGAGAATCGTGGCCAAGTCCCCGTGCTCGCCGACGATCCGATAGACGTCCGGATTTTTCGATTGATCGATTGCGCGAGTGAGCGCGTCATCGGGCCCGCTCTGGGGAGAAAGCTCGGCGACTAGATCGACGCCGCAGTCAGCGCAGGTGGTGAAGCCGTGACGATATTCGGAATGGCATTCGGGGCAGAACATTTTTTGCGTGGCCGCCTATGTGCGGGATGAAAACGCGCGAAGAAAATAGCACACGCTGCTAGCGTCAAGCGAGTGCGGGATCAGCGTCTCGTTTTGCTGGCGGGAGATTTCTTGCGCGTGGCGCGATGGTCGGCGAGAGCGTTGCGATGAGCCATGACGACTACGTCGCGGAGGATCGCGGGGTTGATGGTGGAGAGACGGGCGAGAACCCACGGATAATTCACGTAGTGATCGGTGAGGAAATAGGTGTCGGGATCGGACTCGATGAGCGCCTCGCGATCTTCGATGGGACAGCGAAGGACGAGAGTGTCGTCGTCTTCGCGGAGGCG
>JBEKJW010000219.1:0-12129 GCA_050011035.1 Candidatus Acidiferrales bacterium | reverse complement strand
TGCTTCAGCAGCGCGTACTTCTGATTGTTCACCTCCGTCAAATCCTTCACGTAGTGGTTGTAGATCGGCCAGAACTTCAGCCCCTCCTCGTCGGACAGCGCCATGTTTTCGCCGATCACCTGCATCTTCTTGGCGCGCAGATCTTGGCGCAGCAAAGCGATGTCCTCATCCGTCACTGTCGGAGTGATGATTCCCTTCTCCACGATCACTTGAGTCTGGGGCTTTGATTGTTGCGACGCCCCGGATTGCTGCGTCGCAGCCTGCGCCCAAAGTGCCGGAACCGCCGGGCTTATGATTGCAGCCTGCACGGAAACTTGCTGCTGCCGCGCTGCGTCACGCGTGGTCGCCCACGCTGCGGAAATTCCCCCGATCAACGCCGTGGCCGCCACCATCCCCGCAACAAACGCCCCGGCCAATCCCGCCGCTCCCGTCATTTTGAACTTCATGATCTTTCTCCTTAACCTTGCCCTCTGGCCGCAACGAGGCGACAAGGACAGCAAGCCCGAATCGATGTTAATACAGTTCGGCCGTGAGCGGATTACTACCGGAAATCCGCGGCGTGGACAATTATCTCTTCGGCGCGCAGAAGCACAGATTGTTGCCGTCTGGATCGGTCACCGCGAATTCACGCAGTCCCCACGTCTGATCGACGGGCGCAGTATGAATAGGAGAGTCAGGACGCTGCGTCGTGTTCAGGCCCCTGCTGCGAAAGGTCAGATAACGCTCATCGACGTCGTCGACAAACACACGGTTCACCGACCCGAAGACGCCGTCTCCTGAATGATGTGAGAGCTGCAACTCAGCCCCGTCCCGAACCAGGTCAACCACCCCGTTGGCCATCTCGCGGTCTTCATGTCCGGGCCACTTATGATCGAAATCGAGAACTTCGGTGTAAAAGTGCAATGACCTTTTCAAATCGCTCGACTTGATCACAGGCACGATCTTCATGTCATTCTCCTCGACAGCAGACAGTCTATTCCCTCTGAAGCGACCGGATAAGTGGATTCGCGACACGGGCGTCTTTCTGATCTAAGTCCTGATCTACGTCCTGGTCTGCGTCCTGTTCAGTGCGTCGGTCGCGGTAGATGTGGGAAAATGCAGCTACAACCCGCGGTTCGATGGAAGCGTCTCCTGAAACGTCAAGCTGGAGGGAGAGATGAGCACGGTAAGAGTTCTGGTCGGCACGCGAAAAGGCGCGTTCATCCTTACGTCGGACGGCAAGCGCGAACACTGGGATGTCAGCGGCCCATATTTTGCCGGATGGGAGATCTACCATCTGAAGGGTTCGCCTGTTGACCCAAATCGCCTGTATGCGTCGCAGTCGAGCGGCTGGTTCGGACAAGTGATCCAGCGCTCAAACGACGGTGGCAAAACGTGGGAAACTCCCGGAGGCGAAGCGGTGCCCAAACCGGATGGCCCTCCCACAGGAAAGAGCAATAAATTCGTCTATGACACTTCTCCCGCCACTGGCAAACCTCTCACCACTCACCAGTGGTACGACGGCACGCAGCATCCCTGGGAGTTCAAGCGCGTCTGGCACCTCGAACCATCGCTCACCGATCCGGACGAAGTTTATGCCGGCGTAGAAGACGCCGCATTGTTTCGCACCACGGATGGCGCTCACACCTGGCAGGAAGTTGCCGGACTCCGTGGCCACGGCACCGGGCCACTGTGGCAACCCGGCGCCGGCGGGCTGTGTTTGCACACGATTATTTTGGATGCGAAGAACCCGAAGCGAATGTTCGTCGCGATCTCGGCGGCTGGCGCGTTCCGCACGGACGACGGCGGCGCGACGTGGAAGCCGATCAACCGCGGGCTGCGCTCCCCCTACATTCCGGACCCGAATGCCGAGATCGGCCATTGCGTTCACCATATAGCGATGCACCCCGCTCGTCCCGGCGTTTTGTTTATGCAGAAACATTGGGACGTCATGCGCAGCGAAGACGCCGGGGACTCCTGGCAGGAAATCAGCGGAAATCTACCCAGCGACTTTGGATTCGTCATCGATGTTCACGCGCACGAGCCGGATACCATTTACGTGGTGCCGATCAAAAGCGACGGAGAGCACTTCGTACCGGATGGCAAGCTGCGTGTCTACCGCAGTCGCGATGGCGGAAACGAATGGGAAGCGCTCACCAAGGGCCTGCCGCAAAGCAACTGCTACGTCAACGTGCTGCGCGACGCTATGGCCGTGGACTCACTCGATAAGTGCGGTGTGTATTTCGGCACCACGGGTGGGCAAGTTTACGTATCGGCGGATGCCGGAGACACATGGTCGCCCATCACGCGCGATCTTCCAACCGTGCTTTCGGTTGAGGTCCAGACGCTGCCATGATTCGCGTCGTTCTCCCACCCCACCTGCGCGGGCTCGCGCGCATCAGCGGCGAAGTGGAGCTCGACCTACAAGCGCCCGTCACACAGCGCTCGGTGGTCGACGCGCTCGAAAATCGCTACCCGGTGCTGAGCGGCACCATCCGCGACCACGTCACGCAAGTGCGCCGGCCGTTCCTGCGCTTCTTTGCCTGCGGCGAGGACCTTTCTCACGAGCAGCCCGATGCCCCACTCCCCGATGCAGTCGTGTCCGGAACCGAACCACTCCTCATCGTCGGCGCCATTGCAGGCGGATGACTCTCAGGGTCCTGACGGACTTCCGTGGTGTCGCCGGTTTTGCGCCCTTCGATTTGTTGCCTGAACAACGCGGCAACCGGAGACTTGCATTCAAATTTCCGGGTGCGTGGCTTACCGGGACCTAATGATTCGCACCTCCGTTTTGTGTTAGCTTCCGCAAAAAGGAGGAGTCATGAAACTCTCTGGGAAAAAGACACTAATCACTGGCGGTAACAGCGGCATCGGTCTGGCCACCGCCCGGCTTTTCGTTGCGGAAGGCGCGCAGGTCGCCATTACCGGTCGGGACCAGAAGACGCTCGACGAAGCGATCGCAGAACTTGGATCGAGCGCGCGCGGCTACCGCGTTGACGTCACCATTGCCGAAGATCGCAAGCAGCTCTTCCCCGCCCTGGCCAAAGATTTCGGGAAGCTCGACATTGTCTTCGCCAATGCCGGCATCTCCGGCCGCACTCCTACCGGCTCGACCGACGAGGCCATTTTTGAGAACGTGATCCACACCAACCTCAGTGCCGCTTTCTTTACGGTGAATTCCGCGGTGCCCCTGCTGAACGACAACGCCAGCATTATCTTCAGTGGGTCGGTCCTTAACTATCTCGGACAACCTGGCGTCGCCGCCTACGCAGCTACCAAGGGTGGTCTGGTCTCGATGGCGCGTACCATCGCTGCCGACCTGGCGCCGCGCAACATTCGCGTCAACGTCGTAGCACCGGGCGCGATCAAAACCCCCATTTGGAAGCGCGGTGCCCGCGCCTCTATTACCACCGACGAATCCGCCAAGCTCGAGAAGTTCTTCTCTGCCGCGATTCCGCAGGGCCGTTGGGGCGAGCCGGAAGAAGTTGCCAAAGCCGTGCTCTTCCTCGCGTCGGACGATTCCTCATACGTCAACGCAGTCGAGTTGATGGTGGATGGCGGGCTCACGGGCGCTCAGTTTGGAGCGCCCGTCTTTCGCCAATAAAGGCGCAGAATTTAGCGGGAGGAACGCATGTCGCATCACTTCGACACCCAATTCGCGAAAGAAGATCCGAGTCTCAATGTGTGCGATTTTTATCTGTTCGAAGGATCTCCAGGCACATC
The DNA here is from genome assembly GCA_050011035.1 of Candidatus Acidiferrales bacterium. GTDB lineage: Bacteria > Acidobacteriota > Terriglobia > Acidiferrales > UBA7541 > Palsa-295. Next base: position 8,427 of record JBEKJW010000219.1, on the reverse strand, counting down.
GGTGATGGTGATGACCGTAAATCCCGATGTGGGGTTGTCCGCGCCGGACACTCTGCATGTCGAGGGACTGTATGCGTTTCGCTTCGATCTAAATGACGATGCACGCGAAGAGGTTGCGTTTAAGTTTAGATTCGGTGAACCGCGGCATGCTGAAGGCAACGAACATGCGCACATACAAAACTTTCAGGTCCTCAAGGCGACACGAAATTCGATTGGCGGCGCGGAAGGTGAAGTTCTGGCCGAAGGTGAAACCGAAACAATTAGCGCAAAATCAGGCGTGCGTGCGTTTGTGGGAATCGCGGCGGACTTGTTTGCCACCAACGGATCCGCGTTCCGCGCTTTTATGAATGCGTTTTATACAGAACATCGTTATGACGGCACCGTATTTCAGCAAGGGCAGAACTCCTTCGCGAATCGCAACGTAACCGCAATCGTTCTCGAAGTCCCCATCGACATGATCGGGCGCGGCACAGTCCGGAGTTGGGCGACCGCTTCCCTTTTCGGGCATGCGCCTGAAGTGCAGGTCTCGCGCTGGGGATTGCCCATGATTACCCATTTCTTCCCGAACGATCCCGCTGGCGTGGAGATGAAAGAGCGTTTCAACGCATCTCAGCCATCTGACGACGTAGCGTCGTTTTCGAAGCCCCTCGCTGATTTGAGCGAAAAGCTGACGGCGTACGCGAAGTCCGCCGTGAACCCCGAAGAGTACGGACGGCAAATCGCCGCTCGCCTCTGTCCCGTTACATTGCCGTACGAATTAGGAACGCCGGCTACGTTCAATCGCCACCGATTCAACGGACGTCCCTTGGGCGATGACGCCATGGACGTGATGCTCACACTGGTGGCGAACAGGCCCATCGACGACAGCGCCGTTCCTGACCGGAAGCGCATTCGCAGCGAGTTCCCTTACGTCGGATCTCCGTACACGAAGGAGGAACAGCTGGGCGTCGCCCCCATCCCCCGGCCTCCGAAAAATAAGTGACGTTTCGAAGCGAATCCCAGCGGCTCAATCTTTCAGGTTGACATCTTACCCGAAAGGCATACTATTCGGGTTATATGTCTACCCAAGACCCCATAGAAAGATTGGAATTGCTGCAAGGCACGCTGGACCTCCTGATCCTCCGCACCCTTATTTTCGGGCCGCAGCACGGCCAAGGCATCGCACGCGCGATCCAACAGACCTCCGACGAAGAACTCCTCGTCGAACACGGAGCGCTCTACCCCGCGCTGCAACGACTGGAGGAGCGCAGCTGGATTTCCGCGAAATGGGGGATCTCCACCAATAACCGCAAGGCCCGCTTCTATACGCTCACACCGGCGGGCCGCAAACAACTCGCGAAAGAAACCAACAAATGGAATCGATTGGCGGCGGCGATCGGCCGGATTCTGGAGGCCGAGGAGGGCTAGGCCATGTTTCGACGCACGCGGAAGGCGAGCGACTTCGGCGCTGAAATCGAAGCGCACATAGCGCTGGAGACCGAACGTTTACAGGAACAAGGGCTCAGCTATGAAGATGCGCGAACGCAGGCGCGGCGCGCATTCGGAAACGTGACGCGAGTGCAGGAGCGTTTCTATGAATCCAGCCGCTGGCCTGCGTGGGACCAATTCTGGCAAGACGTTCGCTACGCCGCACGCATGCTGCGAAAGTCACCCGGTTTTTCCGCCATCGCAATATTGACGATTGCCCTGGGCATCGGAGCGACCACCGCGATTTTCAGCGTTGTCGATGCCACGCTCTTGCACCCACTTCCCTACCCGCAACCGGAACAACTCGTCAGTGTGATTGACGATCTTCCCGGAGTCGGTGCGCAGGACGTGGGCATGTCCGTGCCCGAATGGCACGATTTTCAGCGCTCCGGAATTTTCGAATATGTGTCGCCGGTCGGCGGCGGAGACGTGAACGTAACGGGTTCGTCGCAGCCTACGCGGGTCCTTTTCGCCGCGGTGCCGCCGAATTATTTTGCGCTGCTCGGCGCGCAGCCGGAGTTGGGGCGTTCCTTCAATCCGAACGATACGACACCCAGCTTTACGCTCGAAGTAGTGATCAGCAATCGCTTGTGGAAGGGCGCCTTCGCCGGCGATCCGCAGATCCTCGGCAAAAACATCCGGCTCGACAGCGATTTGTATCAAATCGTCGGAGTGATGCCCGCGAGTTTTCGCGACCCGGGGCAAACTGACAAGCAGCGAAGCACGGAATTGTGGGCTGCGACGGGTTTTGCCGGTCCGCCTGCGCCTCCGCCGTTGCGCGCGTCGCATTTTCTTGCGCCGGTCATCGCGCGAATCAAACCTGGGTTGACGATCGGCGAAGCGCAAAGCCGGCTGGACGCGCTGGTGGCGTCGCTACAGAAAGAATTTCCGCAGGATTATCCGCTCGAGAGCGCTTGGAAAGTGCGCCTCATCCCACTGAAGCAGACCGTCGTGGGCGATGTGCGCCAGTCCTTAATATTGCTGCTGGGAGCGGTGGCCCTGGTGTTACTGATCGGCTGCGTGAACGTCGCGAATCTGTTGCTGGCGCGCGCGAGCTCCAGAAGCCGCGAAATGGCGATTCGGCAAGCGCTCGGAGCCGAACGAAAGCGGTTAGTGTGGCAATTGCTCACCGAAGGCTTGCTGCTCTCGCTGATCGGAGGAATCGTCGGCCTGCTGATTCTCTACTGCACGAAGGGGTTTCTGCTGCGGATCGTGCCGGACAGGCTGCCGCGGCTCAACGAAGTGTCCGTGAGCTGGCCCGTTTTGCTCTTCGCGCTTGGTGCCTCTCTTCTCGCCGGCGTCATGTTCGGCCTCGCCCCAGCGTTGAATGCCGGCCGGCCCGATCTGACGCACATGCTCAAACAAGAGGGGCGCGGTTCATCGGGCTCCGGCGAACAGGCGCGCACGCGTCGTGTATTGGTCGTCACGGAGTTTGCGCTGTCGCTCGTGCTGATGATCGCGGCGGGGCTTTTGCTGCGCAGCTTTGCCGACTTATTGCAGGTGCAGCTGGGATACAACCCGCAAAACGTAATGGCCGTGCGCACCTGGCTGCCCATACCGAACGATCCGGAGACGGACGTCTATCGAACACCCGCACTGCAGGCGCCGTTCTTGCGCGAAGTATTGCGACGCGGCGGCACGCTGCCCGGCGTGCAAGAAATCGCCGTTGGCGATCTGGAGGCCCTGCCGCTAGGTCACGAGCGAACCGATTTGAATCCGTATCCGTTGATCGTCGAAGGGCGCGAGACGCCCAGCGGCCAGGCGCCCTTTGTGGACGGAGCGATTGTCACACCGGGATATTTTCACTTGCTGGGGATGACGCTGCTGCGCGGCCGTGTGTTCGGCGAAGCCGACGACGAAAACGCGCCACCTGTTGTGGTGATCAACGACGCGTTGGCGCGGACCTACTGGCCGAATGAGAATCCCGTCGGCCAACGGATCAAGTTGCGGGCTCCCGGGAATCGTTCTTCGCTCGAATGGAACACGGTGGTGGGCGTGATCGCGGATGCGCGCACTGAATCGCTGGCGGACGCGAGCGCTCCCCAAATGTATCTGAGCTTGTATCAGCGGACCGCCAAAGATTGGGCCATATTGCTGCGCGGCCAGCTCGATACTGCCGCGATTCCCGTCCAATTGCGCGAGCAAGTGCAGTCCGTCGACCCTGGCCTTCCGGTTTTCGGTGCGAAGACGCTGGATGACTTACTTTCCGCGTCCCTTGCAGAGCGGCGTTTCTCGATGGAAGTCGTGGGGCTATTCGCGCTGACGGCTTTGCTGCTGGCGGGCATGGGAATATACGGCGTGATTTCGTACATCGTGAGCGAGCGCACGCGCGAGATCGGGATTCGCCTGGCGCTCGGAGCACAAAGCCGCAACATTTTGCGGATGGTCGTGCGTCAAGGATTGGGACTGGCTCTTGCCGGTGCCGCGATCGGGCTTGTGGCGCCTGCTTTACGGCGTGCGGCCCAACGATCCATTTACGTTCGCGGGTGTTGCGCTCCTGCTGATCGCCGTCGCTTTGCTGGCCTGTTACATCCCCGCGCGCCGCGCGATCCGCGTGGATCCGTTAGTCGCCCTGCGTTACGAATAACCGTGGAACTTTGGCGTCCCGCTTAACCCCGTAACCCGACACTCCACTCTTCTTGTCCTGCCGTCGAGACAGCGTATCGCTGCATTATGGGCAACGCGTAGTTTCTGGAATCCCAATTTCTCCACGATGCGGCGGCTAGCCTCGTTGCCGTCGAAAAATCCGATACTGATTGCCCTGGCACCAAGGTGCCCGAACGCGTACCGGATAGCTGCGTTTGCCGCCTCTGTCGCCATGCCCCGCCCGGTGTACTTCGCCGCTGCCCAGTATCCTGTCTCATAGACATCTTGCTCGTCGGTGAGGTCCAGTGCCGTTCGAACGACAAAATCCCCGTTGATCCGATGGAATCCGGCCAGAGCGATTCCTGCCTGATTCTGGTAGTCCATCACGCGGCGAATCGAATTTTCCATGGCCTCCCTCGACCGTTGGTTGTCGAAGGCCCAAGTCATCCAAAGCTGCAAATCGCTCCACGCTTCTTCCTTAGCGGACTGGATCGAATCCAAATCGTCAAGCGTTGGCGGACGCAAGATCAGGCGTGGCGTTACGATCGGCATCAAATGGCGCATAGAGTGGCTCGCTGGAAGAATTCTGAAATATATTTCGTCGTCCTGCAACCCGATGCGAGCGTCCTCGACGTTGCTCTTTGCTTACACTGGCCGCGACGAGCCGAAGGCGTTCAGCAGCATCAAGTTACAATCTGCAAAATGAACTATTTTGCTGCGCCAACACCTCTAAATCTCCGAACTGGTTTTGACCCGGACGAGTGCGGGCGGCGGCTGGGCGAAACGATTGATCCCGAGCAACCCACTATGTTCGGGTTTTCGGGTTTCCAAGGTTCGAAGCCATTTTTGGGAATGGTGGACGGCAGGCGCTTCCGTCTGCTGCAAAGAGTCTCCAGCGGCCGCAACACCTTTCCGCTTGTCTTGACTGGAGAGTTCGAACCCCTACAAACCGGAGCGCGAGTAAGAGCGACATTCGACCTGGATGCAAACTCAAAAATCGCGGTGAGCGTTTTGGCCTTTGTCGGTCTATTAGTGCTAGTTCCAATCGTTCTCGGTTCGCGCGAATCGCACCCCCTGCTTTCTGCCGTGTTCACCGTCTCGTACCTAAGCCTTCTGCTTTTCGCTCCAAGAATTCTTCGTGGTATCACGATCGATCAAGAGAACCACATCGCGCGCTTTCTTGAGGACGTATTGGTAGCGGATGACGACGCCTCGTCAGCTACGACGCCTCTAACTCCTGAGTAACGCGCTTATCGGAATCAACGCCTCGATGCCCGGTGAGGCGACTTGTCAGGAGTTAGCATGCTGTCTCAAGAGATTAGATAGAATGCGACTATGCCGAGCGAGGCTACGAACAAAGCAACTGCGCGGGAGTGGCGTGAACTTGGTTTCTTCTACGACCGGGACGACGAAAACAAATGGTGGAGACTTGTTGGCTCTCGGGCGGGTTTGTTGCGCTTCTGCGATGCACTGCTCTTGTACGCGACTGATCCGAACAACGACTTCGACTCCGAGCATGAACATTACGGCCCGTACCTTTACCTGAAGGTGACGACCTGGGCGAGCGCAGGATTCGATCGTCAATCAATCCACGGTCCGGTATCGGATTTAGCCCGGCTTGCGAGACTAATCGAATCCAAGCTGTCCACAGCGCGGCAGGGTTCCACCATCACCATTCGGGAGGAATTTGCACCGGATAGCCCGTACGCACTCGCGCTTGAATTGCGAGACGATGAATTTGACCCAGCGTCGGCGGATCCACTGCTAACGAATAGGCCCGCCTAGCTCTGATTGACGCGACTGATCGAGAATTAACGAATGATATGGTTGCGCCGTGGACGGGGGCCAGAATTTCTTTCTCAGTTCATCCGGTGAGAGCCTAGCGCACGCGAGCCCGCGGGAGTGCTGGGAGATCAGGCGAATGCAGGACACTAATCAGAGAGAGTACATGCTGATTAGTATCGAACCCCCGTATAGAGTTCCTCAGGGAATCGGCTATAGGGACGTCTACAAGGTCGCGATCGCGTCCAGATTCAAAAACCGAAGCCTGTACCCCATCACTTGTTGGCCGTGTCATGTGGACGTGTTCTTGGTTGCACACGACGACGCCGACCCGATGCCCGAAATCGATCCGGCCCGACTTCGCAAGGTAGCCTGGGCGATGCTGTTTCGCACGCTCGACGAAGCAGATGCTCACTCCAAGAGCGCCAAATAGCTCCCGATGGGCGCGATACCCGCACAAGAGCCCGACAAGACGAACAGAAAGGCGATTACTAAAACCATCTTCATCATGAATTCGCGTGGGGAATGCGATCTATTGCGGCGGCGCTTCTAATTTCGCGATGGCTGCCTTGGCCGCGTCGGCAACTGTGCCGAGGCCGTCGAAGTGAATCTTTTCGTTGTCGCCGAGCAGCGCGCGAATTTGCGGCAGGGCTTCCTTCGCGTTGAGTTGCACAAGACCATCGATGGCGAGAACGCGCATGTCCGGACTGCTGTCGCTGAGCGTTACAACCAGTGGAGGGATCGCTGATTTGTCGCCGATCTGTCCGAGCGACCACGGGACAATATAGTTCACGTCCGGGTCGTTCAGTAGCGGCACGAGAATCGGTACTGCGCGCGGATCCTTCAAATCGCCGAAGAGGTGCGCGGCGTAGTAGCGGTCCTGACGGATCTGCGACTCGGGCGACGGCCGACCGTTGTCGCCCATTTCGAACACGGTACGTTTCGTCGAGCGATCCTCCAGAATTCCCCGGATGACCTCAAACCCGCGATCGTCGCCGAACCTTCCGAAAATAAACGCCGCATTCCCTCTCAGGTGCATGTCCGCGTTGCTGAGCCACGGTTCGAGATCCTGAAGAACGCTTTTATCGTCGAGCGCGACAATCTTCTCGGCCACCTCAAATTGCTTCCAGAATACTGTCTCGGTATTGAACTGCTCGACGAGGCTGCTCGCAGACTCGATCGGAGGATTGGGCTTGGGAGCTTCGCGGCCGAGCAGGACTTCGCATCCGGTGATTTTCTGTGTGTGCGCCACGCGCAGTGGAGAGTTCGGCGTAATCGTTGTGCCGCCGCACCGAACCGCTCGCAGCACCACCCCGTCCGGCGCGTTGAAAACTTTGAAGTCATAGCCGCCCGGGGGCACGCGGTCGATGGTGAAGTGGCCGGTTGCGTCCAGCTCTTCCCCCTGCGTTGCGGCATCCGATGATTCGAGACCGATCAGCACTCCCGGTGGAACTCTCGACTGGGTGCCGTCCAGCCGCACCACGCCTTGAACTTCGCCCAGGCCACCGACGGTTACATACAGCGTGACGTCGGCATTGGTGACGTCGAACGTTGTATCGCCTTCTCCCACAATTTCGACGTCCGCCAACGCCATGCTGACCAGTTTGTAATGCCCCGGTGGAATATTGGGAATCACGTAGCTACCGTCCTTTCCTCCGGAGTAAGAAATTTCGCGACCGACGATGTCCATGTCGTAGCGATTGGGCGGCGTCGCCAAGCCTTCAGGACCCGTAGGCCACACAATCACGCGGTAGGTTTGTTCGCCGCTGCCGGGCTGAGCAGGCGACTTCACGCCGGAGGCAGGGGCCTCCTGGCCCCTCGACGCGCAGGGTACGCCGAGAATAAAAATCAATGCTAAATGCCGGAGTCGCAACGCAATTGGTCCTTAATATTAGAATATTAGCGAGCCCGCTTCGCAGCCGGGAACATCATCGCTCTCGTGACCTAGCTATTACAATTCTTGCGTCACATGAAACGCCAGTGCTTAGTGTGACGCGGAAACCGAACAAATCGATGCCCCAACGGCGCTCTCATTCGTAAGCCGCGTACCAATTTAGAAACTCTTGTTCCATGAAATTTGGAACGAGCCGGACGAGCGTGTAATTTAATTACGGATGAAATCTCACGAACAACTGTATCTCCCGCTCAACGTCCTCGCCCTTTCGCTACTGTCGCTCGTAGCTGCAACCTGCGCGTCTTCCGCCGCGGCTCAACAGACTCTACAGTGCACCGTAAAACCCGCGTCGATTCCGCTGGGGCAGACGGTTCGGCTGCATTGCGATGTGGAAGTTGCGAGGGCGACGCTGGACTTCAGTCCACACATCGGCGGACTCTCGCTCCCAACTCCGCGTACTGTGAAGATGTTTAAGCAGGGGGACGGATCGTGGGAAGGGCTGATGCCCGTTGCGGTGGCGGACCTGCCGGGGGAAGTTGGAATTGGATTTCAGCGGGCGGAAGGCACTACTGTCGCGTCCGTGAAGCTGACGATCCGCAAGACGATTTTTCCCACGCAGAACGTTTCTCTTGCTCCACAGATCGAAGCGCTGCATTCGACTCCCGATGAAATGAAAACGCTGACGACGTTTCGCGATT
>JBEKJW010000218.1:0-7775 GCA_050011035.1 Candidatus Acidiferrales bacterium | reverse complement strand
CGGCTGATCGGGAAGGCGCGAGCGATGGAGATATTTATCACCGGCCGGCGCGTGGATGCACGCGAGGCGCGGGAGGTCGGACTAATCCGCGAAATTGTGAGCGCTGACCGGTTCGTCGAGGCGGCGATCGAGATTGCGCGCCGCAGGAGTTAAGTCGTGCCGCTCGACGACCCCGAAGAATCCGACGGAATGGCTGGCGGCGACGGCGTAGGAGCCTGATCGAGCAGCTGGATTGGTTGGTTGTCGCCTTCGACGTCGACCTCCAGCGTGTCAAACGTCCAGCGCCCCGCGCTTTTCTTCGCAATAACGGCGATCATCGCGTACCCACGCGGGCCCTGGAGTGGAATGTTCAGGTTGGCATCCCCGCTTGATCCATTGAGATTGATGCTTCCTCGCGTGAAGCGACCAACGTGGATCGGTGTGCCAAGCCGCGCCTGCACCGCGGGCGAATCGAGCGCGCGCTGCACCGCGACCTTATACGCGTCCGACGATTTGATCATGGAGGTGACGCCGACAAACACCGCGGCAACGAATCCGCCCACGATGGCCAGCAGCAGAATCACCATCGACGGTACGAACCACTTCCAGTTGCGGTCGAACCAATTTTTCTGCCGCGCGGACTGCGGCGGCAGCGGCGGAAAATGCTCCGGCGGGGCGCCCGGCGCCGGTGGCGGAAACGTCGACATACTTCTCACCTCACGTATCGCGAGAGTGATACATCACGCGGCTGGCGTTGGCAACGGTGATTGCGCGGCCTTCGCGCCGAGCGGACGAATGAGCTTCGTGCGCGTGTAGGCGACGCGAAAGCCGAAGCGCTCGATATTTCGATGCGACGCGCTGGCAGGTTGGGCGATGCTGACGACGAGATCGCAACCTTGAGCGCGAGCCCACCCGATGCGCGCCTCCAAAAGAGCGCGTTGCACACCGCGCCGACGGTAAGCGGGCAGGGTACTTGCACCAAACAACCCGCCAACCTTTTCGAACGCCGAGACGACACCGCCACCGGCCACTTCCCCGTCGACGTACGCGAGAAAGCTCTCAGCATCGGCACGATGCGCGAAGCCTTCCATCACGTCGAGCAGTTCCGGCGTGACCGGGTAGTGCTCCGCGAAACCTTGAGCGACCGTGGCAGTCCAGAGTTTCAACTCGTGAGGCTCGATGGCGCGAACGGTGACGCCGCGCGGCAATTCGCCGAACGCGACACCCTGCTCAAGCTCAAGGTAAAGCACGTCGGAAACTTCGAGCAAGCGATACCCGCGCGAAGCGAAGCGTTCGTAAAGTTTCATATCGACGAGCGGGCACACTTCGGCAGCGGCCGGCGCACCTCGCGAAAGAAAAAACTCAGTGAGGTGGTCGAGGTCTCCATCCGAGACTTCTCCATGGAGCCCGACGCCGATGGCCTGCGTGACAGGCGACTCCGGCCCAGCGAACAGCGCGATGCCGCCGCCAATACTCTCCATGGCTACGGGAAACTCGGGATGGAGGCGCGTCAGAGCGGCGGAGCAACCCTTGGCGGCGTTCGCTTCAGCCATTTCGACGCGGCGAGCAAAATCGAGATCGATAAATTTCACGTGAGATTCTCCTGTGCGCGAATGCGCCTGTAAGCGACATAGTGCCATCGCGGTGATAAAAGTGAGGTCGGGCCGAGCGCCGGAACTAGCGCGGCGAGCCGGAGGCAGACACGTAGCGTCCGGGGAAAATGCAGGACATAGGCGCCTCCGAAGGAGAATTGGTTCGCAGTACCGATGCGAACAGGCGTGATTGTAGCGCAGGCACGAGGCAGGTCAAAATAGAACGTGAGTGATAGAATCCGCTCCGGCTCGCGAGCGCCCGTAGGCGCAGCGGCCGGATTTGGACGGGAGCGCTGGGTGAGCGAAACCAAAAACACAAACAAGATCGAATCGCGCGTCGACACGAAGTCCGCCGATTTTCAGAAGAACACGCGAGCGATCATCGACAAGCTCACTGCGCTGAAAACGCAGGAAGAGGAAATCCGGCAGGGCGGCGGCGCGAAAGCCATCGAAGCGCAGCACAAGAAAGGCCGCCTTACCGCGCGCGAACGCATCGCCAAGCTGATCGACCCCAAAACGGAATTCTTCGAGCTCAGCCTTTATGCCGCCTTTGAGATGTACGAAGAGTGGGGCGGCGCTCCCGCCGCGGGCACGGTAACCGGACTCGCAACCGTCTCCGGACGCCAAGTAATGATCATTGCGAACGACGCCACGGTAAAAGCCGGCGCGTTCTTCCCGATGACCGCAAAGAAAGTAATCCGGGCGCAGAACATAGCGATCGAAAACCACATCCCCACAATTTACCTAGTCGATTCAGCCGGCGTCTTCCTTCCGCTCCAGGAAGACGTCTTCCCCGACACCGACGATTTCGGCCGCGTCTTCCGCAACAACGCCGTCATGAGCGCGATGGGCATCCCGCAGATCACCGCGATCATGGGCATGTGCGTCGCAGGCGGCGCGTACCTGCCGGTAATGTGCGACAAAATCCTGATGACCGAAGGCAGCGGCCTTTTTCTCGCGGGCCCAGCGTTGGTGCAAGCCGCCATCGGCCAAAAAACGTCCGCCGAAGAACTCGGCGGCGCCGCGATGCACGCAACGATCAGCGGCACGGTCGACTTCCGCGAGCCGGACGATGAAGCCTGCCTGAAACGCGTGCGCTCCCTCGTCGACAAGCTCGGCAAAAAACCAGGCGCACCCTTCGACCACAAAACCGCGAAGCCACCCGCGTACCCGGAAGACAGCATCTACGGCGTGTTCTCAAGCAATCCCGCGAAGCAGTACGACATGCGCGAAGTGATCGCGCGCATTGTCGACACTAGTGAGTTCGACGAATATCGCGCCGAGTACGGCCAGACACTCACCTGCGGCTATGCACGAATCGGCGGCTGGGCTGTTGGTATCGTCGCGAATCAAAAAAAGCACGTGATCGTCGCAGCGCCTGGTACGGGCGAGAAGCGCATCGAATTCGGCGGCGTGATCTACACCGAGTCCGCCGACAAGGCAGCCAGATTCATCCTGGACTGCAACCAGAACCTGATCCCCCTGATTTTCCTGCACGACGTGAACGGCTTCATGGTCGGCAAAGAAGCCGAGTGGAGCGGCATCATCCGCGCAGGCGCAAAGATGGTCAACGCCGTCGCCAACAGCGTCGTCCCCAAAATTTCAGTCATCTGCGGCGGCAGCTTCGGCGCCGGCCACTACGCCATGTGCGGCAAAGCCTACGACCCGCGCTTCGTCTTCGCCTGGCCTACAGCGCAATACGCCGTAATGAGCGGCGGTTCGGCGGCGAACACCCTGGTGGAAATCAAGATCAAGCAGCTCGAACGCGCAGGTAAGCGATTGAGCGACGCCGAAAAGAAAGAGTTGCACGAATCCATTCGGGCGACGTATGAAAGGCAGACAGACGCACGCTACGCTGCAGCCCGGCTCTGGGTGGACGCGATTATCGATCCGGCTCACACGCGCGAGGCCTTGATTCACGCACTCGAAGCGGCAGCGCTCAATCCGGACGTAGCCGAGTTCAAAACCGGGGTGTTGCAAACGTAGTCTGGTTGCAGTGTGCTCAGGCCGGCGTGTAAGCGGCGGCCTTTAAGCGAGGGCGCACATGAACGATCATCTGGAACGCACTGAAGGCTGGAAACAGTTCGGCTTTACGACCCTTCTCACTCTGCCCGCGATTTTTTGCGCGGTGGCTTCCGCTCAATGCAGCAACGGCAGTGACTACACGCGCTCGGCGTTATGGTTCATTTTTGAAGGCGCTCAGTATCTCTCCATTGTCTGCATCATCGTTGGCGCGGTGATATGCGTAGTCGCGTTCCTCGATGAGCATACTTCGCGAATCGCCGCATCGCTGATGGCCGCCACGGTGCTGGTGTCTGTATACTTGGTGTGGCTCGGAGTCCACATCTATAAGAGCCCGTGGTTTTAGGGAGCTATGAGCGAAAGCGTGACGATCGTGGAGTGCCCGCGCGACGCGTGGCAAGGGCTCAACCACATCATTCCCACGGAAGAGAAAATTGCGTACCTGTCGCGGCTCGTTTCGCTGGGCTTCACGCACATTGACGCAGCCAGCTTCGTTTCCCCCAAGCACGTTCCGCAGATGGCGGATAGCGATGCGGTCATGGGTCAGCTCAGCCAGGTGAAGACCGCGAAGGGCGAATCGCCCGAGATTATTGGCATCGTGGTGAACGCGCAGGGACTCGAGCGCGCGCTCGCAGCACCCGGCGTCACAACGATCGGTTATCCGTATTCCATCTCCGCCTATTTCCGGCGTGCGAACGCGAACATGTCCAAGCAGGAATCGCGCGAACTGGTCGAGAAGTTGCACCACGACACCAAAGCCGCCGGTCGCCGACTGGTCGTCTACATTTCGATGGCCTTTGGAAACCCGTACGAGGAGCCGTGGGGACCGGAAATCGTTGAAGACGCGCTTGTCTGGCTCAAAGACGTTGGAGTTCGCACGGTCTCGCTGGCAGATACGGTTGGCACCGCGTCGGCCCAGGAGGTCGCAGCACTGTACGGTGACGTGAAGAACTGCGTCGCGGGCGTCGAAATCGGCGTTCACCTTCACAGCCGTCCCGAAGGCGCGGCCGAAAAGATTCTGGCGGCTTACGAAGCAGGCTGCCGCCGGTTTGACGGCGCGCTCACGGGAATGGGCGGCTGCCCTTTCGCGGGCGATGAGCTCGTTGGAAACATTCCAACCGAGGCGATTTTGACGACGCTGACTGCGCGCGGCGTCTCGACCGGCATCGACACGAAGTCGCTCGCGATTGCATGCACGCTGGCGGGCGAGCTCCGCGAAAAATACACTTACGTGCCTGAAGCTGCGAAGCCGAACTAGACGTGTCGCGAATTTTTGGATTCCACCCGGCGCACTTCGATCTGCAAATAAATATGGAACATTGGCGATGACCAAAGCGAAAGAGTCTCCAAACCACACGTTTCAGACGATTCTGTACGCAGTGGATGGCCTGGTTGCGACGATCACGATGAATCGTCCCGAGAAGCGCAACGCCATCTCCGCGCAAATGATCGCGGATCTATTGGAAGCGCTGAATGTGGCGCAGAACGACGTCTACGTCCGCGCCGTGATCTTGACCGGCGCGGGCAAGGCATTCTGCTCGGGCATCGACCTGGACGCCTTAAACGCAATCGCGAAACAGACGCCGGACGAGAACCTGGGCGATTCGCGGCTCATGGCTCGGATGTTTCACCGGCTCTACACCTTTCCGAAGCCGGTCATTTCTGCGGTGAACGGTCCGGCCGTCGCAGGCGGCTGCGGGTTTGCCACGTTTACGGACATCACGCTTGCTGCGCCTGAGGCGAAGTTCGGATACACCGAAGTACGGATCGGATTCATTCCCGCGCTCGTTTCCGTGATGCTGCGGCGGCAGATCGGCGAGAAGCGTTCGCGTGACCTCCTGCTTACCGGACGAATTTTCGATGCGGAAGAGGGCTACCGCCTCGGCCTTGTGACGGAGGTCGTTCCGTCTGACAAGTTGATGGAGCGTGCGCGGGAATTCGCCCAGATCTTCGTAGCGAACAGCCCAACGAGCATGGAGCACACCAAGCGGCTCCTGCTGCACTACGATGACGACGAAATCCGAACGGAAATCGAGCTTGCCATCCAGGCGAACGCCCAAATTCGCGGTACCGCGGACTTTCGCGAAGGACTTGCTGCGTTTCTCGAAAAGCGCGTGCCGAATTGGACGGGGCGCTAGTGCCAATCACCTCGTTGACGGGTTTTCTGAAATTCCCTTCCCCTACAAATGACTGAATTCGCTGACGCCAAAGTTCGAGTGCGGTACGCCGAAACCGACCAGATGGGCGTGGTTTATCACGGCAACTATTTCACATGGTTCGAAGTCGGACGCGTGGAGCTTTGCCGCGCGCTCGGGTTTGAATACAAACGGATGGAAGCCGATGACGATTGCTTCATCGTGGTGGCCGACGCGCATTGCCGTTACAAACGCTCGGCGCGTTTCGACGACGAATTGATCGTGAGGACGCGGATAGTCGAAGCGCAGAAACGCACGATCAAGTTTGGCTACGAAGTGCTGCGCGGCGACGAACTCCTCGCGACCGGCGAGACAATCCACGTCATCTGCGACCGTGAAGGCCGGCCGCGTTCCCTGCCCGAGAAATATCACCAATACTTCTTCGCGACCACAAACGGAGCGCACAGACACTCAGGACGATAGAACTCATGACACAGATATTGATCGATGGCGAAACGCTGACGCGCGACGCGCTGTATCGGATCGTTTTTGAAGGCGAGGAGGTCGCGTTGGCTCCGGCGGCGCGGGAGAAGATGAACGCGTCGCGTACGGTGATCGAGCGCCTGGTCGCGTCGAATGCCGCCGTGTACGGCGTGAACACCGGCTTCGGCAAAATGGCATCGGTGCGGATTTCGCGCGAACAGATCGGCACGCTGCAGGTGAATCTCGTGCGTAGCCACGCGTGCGGCGTAGGCGCGCCGCTGAGCGAAGCGGAAACGCGCGCAATGCTCGTATTGCGGGCAAACGCGATCGCCAAGGGATTTTCAGGCGTACGGCCGGTTGTGGCAGAAACGCTGTGCGCGATGCTCAATAAGAGCGTGCATCCTGTGATTCCCGGGCAAGGTTCGGTCGGCGCGTCAGGAGATCTTGCGCCCCTCGCGCATCTGGCGCAGGTTTCAATCGGCGAAGGTGAAGCGATTTACGATGGCCAGCGCATGGCCGGCGGCGCGGCGATGAAGGCGGCAGGAATCGCGCCTCTCAACCTCGAGGCCAAAGAAGGCCTCGCGATGCTGAACGGCACGCAAGGAATGCTCGCGCTGCTTTCGCTCGCGCTCCGTGATGCGGAAATTGTGGCGGACACGGCTGACGTCGCGGCCAGCCTCTCGCTCGATGCACTGCGCGGCAGCCCGGCGGCGTTCGACGAACGCATCGCGAAAGTGCGGCCGTACCCTGGTCACGCGACCACGGCGAAAAATCTCGAACGGCTCAATGCAGGCAGCGCCATCCGCGACTCGCACAAATCCGCGGACATCGACCCGCGTGTGCAGGACGCGTATAGCCTGCGTTGCACACCGCAAGTGCACGGTAGCGTTCGCGACGTGCTCGATCAGGTGGATGGGACGCTGCGCGTCGAACTGAACAGCGCGACCGACAACCCGCTTGTCTTTGCGACCGACGCAAAGGGCGGAGGCGACGTGATCAGCGGCGGCAATTTTCACGGGCAACCACTTGCGATTGCGGCGGATCAGCTGGCTGTTGCGCTTACAACGCTTGCGGGAATTTCAGAGCGGCGCATCGAGCAGATGACGAATCCGCAGACGAGCATGCTGCCGGCGTTCCTGGTGCGCGATGCGGGCCTCAACTCTGGCTTCATGATTCTGCAGGTCACAGCTGCGGCGCTTGCCAGTGAAATGAAGACACAGGCTGCGCCCCACTCGGTGGATTCGATTCCGACGTCAGCGAATCAGGAAGATTACGTTTCGATGGGAATGTCCGGGGCGCGACGGCTTGGCTCGATGCTGGCGAATCTGCGAAATATTCTGGCGGTAGAACTATTGTCGGCGTGCCAGGGGATCGATCTTCTGGCGCCGTTGAAGACGGGCACGGCGGCGCAGCGCGCGTACGACATCGTGCGCTCCGTATCGAAAACGGTGAACGAGGACCGCTCGCTCGCCGCAGACATTGAGGCCGTATCAAAGCACGTCGCCAAAGGCTCGTTCGCGGAAATCCTGCGTTAATCGCCCGCTGGTGATCGGCCGGCGCGTTC
>JBEKJW010000217.1:0-7784 GCA_050011035.1 Candidatus Acidiferrales bacterium | reverse complement strand
GCGGACCAGTACGACGGTAAGAAACTCAACACGCCGAACGATGTGATCGTCGGTCCAGATGGCGCGCTGTACTTCACCGATCCCACGCTGGATTTCACCGAAGGCGAGAAGTCTGAATTGGGGTTTCAGGGCGTCTACCGGCTGGGCGCCGACGGCAAGCTCACTCTGCTCACAAGAGACGTGCAGCAACCGAATGGGCTCGCGTTTTCACCCGACGGCAAAAAGTTCTATGTGGACGATGACGACCAGAAAAATATTCGCGTCTACGACGTAACCGCGGACATGTCGCTAATGAACGGGCGAATTTTCGGGTCGGAAGCCGGCGAGAAAGGCGATGGCGTGCCGGACGGAATGAAACTCGATGTGAACGGGAACATGTTCGTCACGGGGCCGAAGGGAATCTGGATCTGGACGCCGGAAGGGAAGCACATCGGCACGATCGTGATCCCGGAGCAGCCCGCGAATCTCACGTGGGGTGACCTCGATTACGGCACGCTTTACATCACTGCGACCACGTCGGTGTACAAGCTGCGCACGAAGACGCACGGATTCGTGCCGTATCTCACGAAAAAGTAGGCAGCGCTACGAAGCAGGAACGAATTGGATGTAGTCGAGCGCGGCTTTATCGCCGCCGTTTGGCGTGCCGGTGATTTGAATGGTGTCGCCGGGCTTCAGCGGAACACTTGTGATGCGCTGGCGCGTCGACGACGATCCGTTGATTTGTTTCGTCGGCAGCGTGTCGCTGGCTTCCCACCCGTCGATGTTTTTTCCATTCACGCTCAGCTCGAAACTCGCCACGCCGTCGTTCTGATCGAAGTAGCGCACGTCGACCGTATATGTTCCCGGTTTTCCATCGAACTTCCATGACGCGGTGCATGAACCCGAAGCGCGATCGCAGGCCACCGCATTTCCGTCGGTCGCGTCTTCCCATGGCGTCACGTCGACGGGCGTGTAGCCGTCGAGCGTCATCTTGGTCACGGCTACCCGGCCAGGATGATCGCCGACGCGCCCCTGCACGTCGGGAATACTCGACGTTTTGAAGAACCAGTTGCAGATTGCGTCGCGCCACAGTTCCGCCGCGCCGGCTTGATACTCGAGCCGCCCGAGAATCGCGGAGTACAAATCGGCATCCATCTTTCCTTCAAGCGTCTTCCAACGGGAGACGTTCTGTTCCGCGCGCGCGGCGCCATCGTAGTGCGTGTCGTAAATGTGCTGAATTACGGTTTTGCCGGAGTGCAAAACGTAGGTGTACGGCACGTGGTGAAAGAAGAGCAGAAGCTCATCGGGGCACGTCGCGAGCGATTCGAATAATGCCGCCACGCCCGGGTGATATTGACCAACGTAAGCGGTTCCTGTCGCTACCGTGCGATCCATGCCAATTCCATTTGCGTCCGCGCGATGCCACTGGCCCCAGCCGTTGCGTTCCGACGATTCCACCGAAGGCTCGTAGTGATCCCCGGCGATGGCCGTAAGCGTCCCCGCGCCGAGCGGGCCGGTGTAGTCCTCATACATTTTCCAGGACGCGGTCTGCAGCCCCACGACGAGATTCACCACATCGGGATTGTTGCCGAACGTGAGCCGCGTCCACTCGTCCGCGATTTGGCGCGCGCTGAGATTCGGATTCCATGCCAGCCGGCCGTAGCCATACAGATTCGCGACAGACAAATAATTCCCGTACCAAGTGGAATCGAGACCGACGTTGGAAACACCGACGAATCCACCGCGCGTATTCGGAAAGACTTTGCCCGCAACGATCGCTTTCACTGGCGTTCCTGGTCCATCGGCCTGCATGTCGAAATCGAGAGTTTCTTTCCACATCGGCGGAAGAAACACGACGTGCCGACCTTGCCCGAGATATTCCTGCGTGATTTGTAGTTCGATCGCTTGATTCGTTTTCGTGAGGCTGCCGAAGAGCGGCGAAGCGGGTTCGCGCACCTGAAAGTCGATCGGGCCGTTCTTGATTTGAAGGATGACGTTTGAATCGAACTGGCCGTCGAGCAGGTGAAAAATATCGTACGCTGCGCGCGCGCGGTCGGCTTTCATGTCGCGCCAATCGAGGTGGTGATCGTAGACGAACCCGCGATAGAAGAGGATGCCGCCGTGTGGTTGGAGAGCGCGTGCCAGCGAATTCGCCCCCTCGACAGCGGTGCGGTGATACGTGGCAGGGCCGGGCCGGTCTTCGGAGTCGGCTTTCAGCACAAAGCCTCCGAAGTCCGGAATCGCCGTGTAAATTTCTGACGCCTTCTTGGCCCACCAGTCGATCACTCTCGGATCGAGCGGGTCAAAAGTGTCGAGGCCGCCGATGGCTTTCGGGCTGGCAAAATTCACGGATACGCCGAGCTGGATTCCGTACTCGCGAAATATCGCGGCGACGCGCGCGAGTTGCGGAATGAAGTCGGAGGAGAGGATTTTCGGGTCGGCGTTGACGTTATTGATCGCACAGCCGTTGATTCCCACTGACGCAAGCAGCCGCGCATATTCGCGCACGCGATTTAAGTCCTCACGCACGGCGCCGTTTTCGAAAAAGATCGAGCTGCCGCCGTAGCCACGCTCGATCGATCCGTCGAGGTTGTCCCACTCGTTCACCCAGCGAATCGATGCGTACGGCGTCTGAACTTCGTCGAGATTGTCGACCGGCTCGCCCATCTCGATTTTGCGAATCAATGCAAACGCCCCGTAAAGTACGCCACGCTCATCGGAGCCGGCGACGATGACGTTGCTCAATCCATTCACGGTCGCGGTCTTCAAGACGTAGCTGTCGGCAGGGAGATTCGCAGGTAGATCCAACGTCGGAGCGCTTGCGTTCAGTGAGTTGATTGTGCCCACAACGACCGCCGGTACAGCCGGCACACCTATTTGCGGCAGGAGCCCCCGTTGGAGCGCGGCCGAAATTCCTTGCCGCAGCTCGCCCGATGCGAAGCGCAGAGTGCCGGAATCGCCGACGGTGGACACGACTTTCGGAAAGCCGCCGTAGCGTTCTGCGATCGCGTGGTCGAGCGGTAGATAGCTCAACCAAGCGTACGAACGATCTTTGGTTAACGCAGAGTGTGCGACAGGGGTAGAGCCGGAAACGAGACAAAGTACAGTGCCAGCGGCGAGACAGCGCTTCAGAATTAACGTGCGAGATGATGCGCGAAGCATGACGGTTTGACGGACGCAGACTACGTTGCGCCAGCCAAACCGTCAACGGAATCCGTGGCGGATTCGCGTAATTTCAAACGCTAAATTCGGCAGATCAGCAATTCGCGCTCGTAAATCATTTCCGAGGGCAAATGGCTGTGAAGGTCGATGAATAGCTCTTCGTGGTCGATCACTTCGCGGCGCCACGCGGCGGGATCGAAAGCCTGCAGCTCCTCGAATTTTTCCTTCGAGAAGGTGAGGCCCTTCCACTCCATGTCCTCATAGCGCGGCATCCAGCCAATCGGCGTCTCGTGGCTCAGTGCACGGCCGTGCGCGCGATCGACGATCCACTTCAGCACGCGCATGTTTTCGCGGAAGCCGGGCCAGATGAAATTGCCTGCGGCGTCTTTGCGGAACCAGTTCACGTGGAAGATGCGGGGCGTGGTTTTCAGCGACCGCTGCATCTTGATCCAATGGCGGAAGTAATCGCCCATGTTGTAGCCGCAGAAGGGAAGCATGGCCATCGGATCGCGGCGAACTTTGCCGATCGTTCCGGCGGCTGCGGCGGTCATCTCCGAACCCATCGTCGCGCCGGCGTACACGCCCGCGCTCCAGTTAAACGCTTGATAGACCAGCGGAATCGTCGACGCTCGACGGCCGCCGAAAATAATCGCGTTGAGCGGCACGCCGTGCGGATCTTCCCAAGCCGGGTCGATCGTCGGACACTGCGAGGCAGGCGCGGTGAAGCGCGCGTTCGGATGCGCCGCCTTCTTGCCCGTCTCTTTGCCAATCTGCGGCGTCCACTCGTTGCCCTGCCAATCGAGGCACCGTGCGGGAGGAGTGTCCGTCATGCCTTCCCACCAAACGCCGCCTTCGGGCGTGAGCGCCACGTTGGTGAAAATCGTATTGCGCGAAAGTGTTGCCATCGCGTTCGGATTCGTTTTAACAGACGTGCCCGGCGCGACGCCGAAAAATCCCGCTTCGGGATTGATCGCGCGAAGCTGGCCTTTTTCGTCGGGCTTGATCCATGCGATGTCGTCGCCGACGGTCCATACCTTCCAACCTTCAAATCCTGCCGGTGGGACGAGCATCGAGGTGTTCGTCTTGCCGCATGCGCTCGGAAACGCCGCGGCGATGTAGGTCTTCTCGCCCTTCGGATCCTCGACGCCGATGATCAGCATGTGCTCGGCCATCCAGCCTTCATCGCGCGCGATGTTCGAAGCGATGCGCAGCGCGAAGCACTTTTTGCCGAGCAGAGCATTGCCGCCGTAGCCCGAGCCGTAGGACCAGATCTCGCGCGTTTCGGGGAAGTGCACGATGTACTTTTCCGTGTTGCATGGCCAGGGAACGTCCTTTTGCCCGCGGTCGAGCGGCATGCCGACGGAATGCACGCACGGAACGACGCGAACGTCCGGCCCCTTATCGATTTCCTGGAACACCGGCAAGCCGATGCGCGCCATGATGCGCATGTTCACGACGACATAAGGCGAATCGGTGAGCTGCACGCCCACGCGCGACATTGGACCGCCAACCGGACCCATGCTGAACGGCAGCACGTACATCGTCCGGCCGCGCATGGCGCCTTTGAAGAGCGAGCGCAGCTTGCGGCGCATCTCGAGCGGGTTCATCCAGTTGTTGGTCGGCCCGGCGCTGTCTTTCGAAAGGGAGCAAATAAAGGTGCGGTCTTCCACGCGCGCCACATCGGACGCGTCCGAACGCGCGTAGTAGCAGCCGGGCCACAATTCTTCGTTGAGCTTTTCGAATGTGCCCGCGCGAACCATCTCAGCGCAAAGCCAGTCGTATTCTTCTTTAGAACCGTCGACCCAGTGAATCGCGTCGGGCGTGGTGAGTTCGGCGATCTTTTCCACCCAGCGGAGCAAGTGCTCGTTTTTGCTGAGCGGCCGTGCATTCAGGTAGCGCTTCGTCGTTTCTTTTGAAGCTTTGGAGTGCGTATCGGTCGGAGTCATAGGCGTAGACGGCCATTATAGCGCCACGCGGGCAGGTCGAACGCAATGCGGCGGCGTCTCCGTTTCTACGTAAGAGACATTTTGGGCGCTTCGATGCAACTGAAGCGTCTGCAGTCGGTTAGCGTCAGCGACCAGCATCGCTCCGACGCTACTGTAGGGCTCCGATTTGGAAGTTCAGCGCCGAGAGTTCCGCCTCGTAGTCGTACTTCGCGCTGGCCTGCGCGATCTCCGCCTGCGTCTGGTTCAATTGCGCCTGGCTCAATTCGATGATGGAACTCAGTCCGAGCTTGTAGCGTTGCTGGGCAAGATCGAGCGCCTGGTTCGCCTGGTCGAGAAGCTGCTGCGTTAGGCCGAGCCGCTGGAAGCCGGACTGCGCGTTTAGCCACGCCTTGCGGACGTCGCGAGCGATGCCATTTTCGAGGTCGCGCAAGTTTTGTTCCTGCGCGCCGGCTTGGGCTTTGGCTTCGGCGTGCAGCGCGTTGAACTGCCGGCCATTGAAGATCGGGATGTTCACGTTGAAGCCGCCCGCCGCGTAACGGGGCGCAAGCGCGTCTTCGCGGACCGGCGTAAGGCCGGCAACGCCCGTGGCGCTGATGGTCGGGAACCACAAGTCGCGCTGGGCTGTGGCGAAGCTTTGCGCCGCTCCGAGGTCGAGATGCTGGCTGATGATTTCCGGTCGATCCCTCAACGCTTGTACGAGAAGCGGCGCGAATTCGTCGGGTGGCGCGATGGGCGCTGGCTGCTCGATCAGATTGAACGTGCGCTGGTCCTGCAAGCCGAGAGCGTCGGAGAGTTCCGCGAACGACGCTTGCAAGTCGTTCTGCGCCTGGACGAGAAGCAGTTTCGCTTGCGCGAGATCGACGTTGGCGAATGTGACGTCGAGGCCCGAGCGCAGTTTGTTTTGTTCGAGCGCGGTCACTTGATCGGACACCAGTTGGCGCGTCTTGACGGTTTGCTCGGCGACTTGAAGAACGGCCTGCGCTTTGAGCGCGTTGTAGTACGCGGTGTCGACCTCAAAGAGCACGTCGGCGCGCGACGTGACGACATTTTCATCCTGCGCCTGCGAATGCAGCTTCGCGCTTTTCACGAGCCGGTGCGTGCGGCCGAAGTCGGTCACAAGTTGATCGACTGTGATGCCATTGGCGAACCGGTCGTAGATGATCGGGTTGTTGAGGGCGCCGGCGGCGATGCGGCTGTTGTTTTCCGCCATCACGCCGGTCGCGCTGCCGTACGCGTGAGGGTAGTAGTCGCTCTTCGCTTCCGCGACTTGCGCTTTCGCCACGGCCGCGAGATATGCAGATGCCTGAACGCGCGGGTGATTCGCAATGGCCATCTTCTCGGCGTCCTGCAGCGTCAGGTCGGAGGTGGGTGCGTTCGGAGCGGCCGTCGTCGCCGATTGCGGCTCGGCAGCGCGGGTGCCCGGCATCACGTGAACCGGTGTTGAAGCTTGCGCGAAACAGAGCGCTGGGAAGAGAGCGACGATTGCTAGTGTGAGTGCGGAGCGGCGGATCATGAGTGCGCCTCCCCTGGCACCAGCGCCGCGGCCCGTTCTTCGCGCCTGCGATACATGATCAGGTACGCGGCGGGCACAACGAAGATCGTGAGCACGATCGAGGTGAGCAAGCCGCCAATGATCACGCGCGCGAGCGGTGCGTACGCTTCGCTGCCGGTTTCGAGCTTGAACGCCATTGGCAGTAAACCAACCACCGTCGCGAGCGACGTCATCAGAATCGGCCGCAAACGGATGCGGCACGCGTGCACGACAGCGTCGCGCAGATTGTGGCCCTCGCTGCGTAATACGTTGGCGAAGTCCACGATCAAGATGCTGTTCGAGACGACCATGCCTTGCAGCATCACGATGCCCATCAGCGATTGAATGTTGAGCGTCGTGCCGGTGAGCGCGAGCGTGAGGATTACGCCGACGATGCCGGTCGGAACGGCGAGCACGATCAGGAACGGATCGACGAACGACGAAAATTGAGCGACGAGGATCAGATACACGAGCAACACGGCAAGGATGAGGCCGATGCCGAAACTCTTGAATGAGTCCTGCATCGTCACCACCAATCCGCGAACGTTCACGCGTATGTTCGGCGGCAGGCTGGTCTTGTTGATGATGGACTGAATTTCACGGCTTGGCGTGCCGATGTCTTCGCCTGTGGGCGCGACATAGACATCCACCACGCGCTGCAACTGATAGTGGTCGACTTCCGTCGGCGTGAGGATCGGAACCACATCGGCCACTTGGTTGAGATACGTCGGCATCTTGAGATTCGGCGCGCGGAGTGGCATAGCTTTGAGGTCTTCGATCGATTTCACTTGATTCTCCGGATACTGCACGGTCACGAAGTAGTTGTTGCCGTTTTTCGGGTCGACCCAGTAGCTCGGCGCGATCATCACGTCGGAAGTGAGCGCGGTGATCAAGTTGTCGATCACTTCCTTCGGCGTGAGACCCAGTTCGGCTGCGCGATCGCGATTCACATTCACTTTCAATGCGGGATAGTCCATGTCCTGCGGGATGTAAACGTCAGAGACGCCTTTCGTCGCGCGAATCTGGCGCGCCAGATCCTGCGCGATGCGGTCGTCGGTCTTCAAATCCATGCCGCTCACTTGCACGTCGATTGGGGCTGGAGCGCCTTGATTGAGAACTGCGTCGACGAGGCCGCCGGACTGGAAGTAGGTGCGAAGCTGAGGAAG
>JBEKJW010000216.1:0-7789 GCA_050011035.1 Candidatus Acidiferrales bacterium | reverse complement strand
AAAAACAGTTTTGAGATGACGATGGAGCCCAGCGCGAAGGCATGGGCGTAGGAGCATTCGAACGATGAGCGATATGACGACGATTGTGGCGCCAGAGACGGTCGACACGGACAAGATCGCAGGGCTTGTCCGGCAGATTTTGCGCGAACTCGGTGAAGATCCAGACCGCGAAGGTCTGCAGCGGACGCCGGAACGGTTCGCCAAAGCGCTGCGCTTCCTGACGAGCGGCTATCAGCAGGATCCTGAGAAGCTGTTGAACGGCGCGATGTTTAGCGTGTGCTACGACGAGATGGTGGTGGTGCGCGACATCGAACTGTATAGCTTGTGCGAGCACCACATGCTGCCGTTTTTCGGCGTGTGCCATGTGGCGTACATCCCGAAAAAGAAAGTGGTGGGGCTGAGCAAGATCGCGCGGCTGGTAAACATGTTCGCGCGGCGGCTGCAGATTCAGGAACGGCTGACGAGCCAGATTGCCAACGCGATTCAGGATGAGCTGCATCCGGCGGGCGTGGGCGTGATCATCGAGGCGCGGCATTTGTGCATGGTGATGCGAGGGGTGGAGAAGCAGAATTCGACGACGACCACCAGCGCGATGCTGGGCGACTTCCGTGAACGGGTACAAACGCGGGACGAATTTTTGTCGTTGATACGAACCCAAAAACACTAAAGGCAAAACATTTCACAGAGAACGCCGAGAAAGGCGGAGCGCACGGAGACGTGTGCGCCGGCGGGCGAGATTGTGCGCGTTGCGGTGTTGATGCTTTGAATTGGGCGCGCGAGAACGGGAATTCGTCCCGAAAGCGGGCGGTGAAGGGGCGAAAAGTGTGCTTGGAGGCGTGTCTCTTCGTGTGTTAACATCTTTAGGTCGAAGAAGAGATAAAGAGCGCATAGGTAATCCCGGCGTTTCGATTTGAGGAGGGGTGGCGTTGAGCGAAGCCAAGGCAGCAATGATCGAGCAGTTCCGAGTGCACACAAAAGACACAGGATCCCCGGAAGTGCAGATCGCACTATTGAGCGAGCGCATCAGCTACCTCACAAACCACCTCAAGAGCCACGCGAAGGACCACGCATCGCGTCGCGGGTTGATCATGATGGTCAACAAGCGTCGTCGTTTGCTGGACTATCTGAACCGTCGCGACCCGGATCGCTACCGCGGGATTGTGGAACGACTCAGCTTGCGGAAGTAACGCGGATTCCTTCAGGAATTTCCTGCCGCAGTTATCCAGTCCGCACCAACTAGTCTGAATCAGGCGACGTGCGGCCGGCAGCCCCCGCGTCGCGCAGGTGTTTTTGTTGACGTCGGACATTCCTCCCCTCCGCCCTTACTCCTTCGAAATTGAAAGCAAACTCCGAGAGAAGGCTCTCGCATCCGAACGAGCGTGCCCGGTGATCCGGGACCAAAGGAAGAGCACGAAATGGTTGAACAGGTAAGCCTGGAAGTCGGCGGGCGCAAGCTGACGTTTGAGACGGGCAAGATGGCGCGGCAGGCGCATGGCGCCGTAGTGGCACGGTACGGCGATACGATGGTGCTGGCGACGGCTTGCATGGACTCGAAGTCGACCGAGAAGGATTTTCTCCCGCTGACCGTAGACTACCGGGAATTCACTTACTCCGCGGGCAAGATTCCGGGCGGATTCTTCAAGCGCGAAGGGCGCCCGTCGGAAAAGGAAGTTCTGACGTCCCGCCTGATTGACCGTCCGCTGCGGCCCCTGTTCCCGGAAGGCTGGTCGAATGAAACGCAGATTGTTGCGAGCGTGCTTTCGGCGGATTCCGACAACGACCCTGATGTGATTGGCGTGACTGCAGCTTCCGCGGCGCTCTACATTTCCAAGATTCCGTTCACTACTCCGATTGCTGCGGTACGCATCGGCTTGCTGGAAGGCAAGCTGGTGGTGAACCCGTCCTACACCGACCAGAAGATAAGCGGGCTGAACCTGATTGTGGCGGGCTCGGAAGAAGCGATCGTGATGGTCGAGTCGGGCGCGCTGGAAGTTTCCGAAGACCAGATGGTGGAAGCGCTGGATTTCGCGCACTCGGAAATCAAGAAGATCATCGGCGCGATCAAGGAATTGCAGGCGAAGCTGAAGCCGACGAAGGTTGCGGTGACGCCGCCGGCGTTCGACGAAGCGCTCTACAAGGAGTTGCAGGCCAAGTACTCCGACAAGCTTCGCGACGCGCTCGACACCCAGAAGCATCCGAAGATCGAGAGCTACGGGCTGGTCGATGCAGTTAAGAAAGAGATTTACGAAGCGATTCCCGAAGACGACACAGACAAGCGCAAGCTGGCCGGCCGGGCGTTCGAGCGTTTGCGCGAACGGATCTTCCGCGACGACATGCTGGTTCGGCGGCGCCGTCCCGACGGCCGCGCGTTCGATCAGGTTCGACAGATTACCTGCGAGGTCGGCCTTCTGCCCCGGGCACATGGCTCGGCGCTCTTCACCCGCGGCGAAACGCAGTCCCTTTCGACCTGCACGCTGGGTACGAAGGAAGATATGCAGCGCCTCGACCTTCTCTTTGAGAAGGACACGTTCAAGCGTTTCATGCTGCACTACAACTTCCCGCCGTTTTCGGTGGGCGAAGTGAAGTTTCTGCGCGGTCCGGGCCGGCGTGAAATTGGCCACGGCGCGCTTGCCGAGCGTGCGCTCGCCAACCTGATTCCGACCGACGCAGAATTCCCGTATGCGATCCGGTCAGTGTCCGACATTCTGGAGTCGAACGGCTCATCGTCGATGGCGACGGTGTGCGGCGGCTCGCTGGCACTGATGGACGCGGGCGTTCCGATGAAGGCCGCCTGTGCTGGCATCGCGATGGGCCTAGTGGTCGAGGACAACAAGTACGCCATCCTGACCGACATTGCCGGCGCGGAAGATCACTACGGCGACATGGACTTCAAAGTTGCCGGCACGCGACAGGGCATTACGGCGCTGCAGATGGACATTAAGGTGGCGGGCGTCAGCATTTCGATGATGCGGGAAGCTCTGGCACAGGCGAAGAAAGCGCGCCTGGAGATCCTCGACATCATGGACAAGACGATCTCCACGGCACGTCCGGAAATTTCGCACTACGCGCCGCACCTCTTTATGCTGAACATTCCGACCGACAAGATTCGCGACCTGATCGGGCCGGGCGGCAAGAAGATCCGCTCGATCGTCGAAAGCACGGGCGTGAAGATCGACGTGATGGACGACGGCAAGGTTCACGTGTTTGCCTCGAGCGGCAAGTCGGCGGAAGACGCGCTCCGGCAGATCCGCGAAGTCACCGCGACGGCCGAGATCGGCAAGACGTATCTCGGCACCGTGGTGCGCATCGCGGAGTTTGGCGCGTTCGTGGAAATTTTCCCGGGCACCGATGGATTGCTGCACATTAGCGAGATCGCGGAACAGCGCATTAAGTCGGTTCGCGATGAACTGAAGGAAGGCGACCAGATTCTGGTGAAGGTGCTGGCGATCGAAGGCAACAAGATCCGCCTGAGCCGTAAAGCGGTGCTGCGCGACAAGCAGCATGCCGCGGCGGCTGGGGCAGCGCCGGCTCCGACGACCGAGACTTCGAGCCAGTAAGCTTCAGCGGTCGAAATTATTTGAAAATGGAAAGGGAGGCGATCACTCGCCTCCCTTTTTTATTTTCTGGAGCTTGTGTCGCTGAATCTAGGCGCTACTTTTCGTCGTAGCTGGTGAGGCGCTGTATGTCGGCGCCGACGGCGCGGAGTTTGTCTTCGATGCGCTCGTAGCCGCGGTCGATGTGGTAGACGCGATCGATCATCGTGGTGTTGTCGGCAACGAGCGCCGCCAGGACCAAGCCCGCGCTGGCGCGGAGGTCGCTCGCCGTTACCGGTGCACCGCTGAGATGCGAGGGGCCGTTGACGATGGCAAGGTTGCCGTCGATTTCGATATTGGCACCCATGCGCATCATTTCGCTGGCGTGCATATAGCGGTTCTCGAAGATCGTCTCGCGAACTTTGGAGGTGCCTTCGGCTTGCGTTGCGAGCGCCATGAACTGCGCCTGCATGTCTGTAGCGAAGCCGGGATACTCCTCGGTGGTCACGTCCTGCGCGACGAGTTTCTTCGCGGCACGGACGCGCATGTTGCCGTTGCCTTCGCATTTAATTTCGACGCCGCAGGCGCGCAACGTTTCGATCACCGCGCTTAGGTGTTTCGGCTCGCACGAGGTGAGCAACAGCTCGCCGCCGGTGATTGCGCCGGCAACGAGGAACGTACCCGCCTCGATGCGGTCCGGAATGATCGCGTGCGTGGTGCCGTGGAGTGACTTGACGCCTTGTATCTTCAGCGTTGAGGTGCCCACGCCTTCGATCTTCGCGCCCATCTTGATGAGCAGCTCGGCGAGATCGGTGACTTCTGGTTCCATTGCGGAGTTTTCGAGAATGGTCTCGCCTTCGGCGAGCACAGCAGCGGTGAGAATGTTTTCGGTGCCGGTGACCGTGATTTTCGGGAATCGGAACGTCGCGCCGCGGAGCCGCTTCGCGCGGGCTTCCACGTAGCCGTGTTCGACTTTCGTTTCTGCGCCGAGAGCTTCCAGCGCCTGGATGTGCAGATCGACAGGGCGCGCGCCGATAGCGCAACCGCCGGGAAGGGAAACGCGAGCGTGGCCGAAGCGCGCAACGAGCGGACCAAGCGTCAGAATCGACGCGCGCATCGTCTTCACCAGCTCGTAGGGAGCTTCGTGCATCGAAACGTTCTGTGCCTGAATGATGAATTCGCTGGGCGGCAGGTCCGGGCTTTCCACACGGCAGCGCATGTGCGCGAGTAGCTTGGCCATGGTGATGATGTCGCGTACGCGCGGAATATTTTGCAGCACCACGGGATCGGCGGTGAGCAGCGCCGCCGCCATCGCGGGGAGCGCGGCATTTTTTGCACCGCTGATTTGTACGGCGCCGTTCAGCTTGCGGCCACCGTGAATTTCGAACCGGTCCATGTTATTTACCCCGACCTTTCTTGGGATGCTGGGAACTTGTGAGCGATTCAATGGCCAATCGCGCGTTGCCGCCCGTCTGCGCTAGCGCGCGCCGTGACGCTGTAGCACTTGCACCGGCTTTGAGCATCACGATTGCGGCGGGCAAGTCGTGTCCGGTCTGACGCAGAGCGCGTGCCGCGGTGGACGCGGACGCTCCCGTCGCTTCGCGAAGGATGCGAGTGCCGCGCCGCTCTAACTTCTGGTTTGTCAGCGTCAGGTAGATCATCCAGTTCTCGTAGACCCTGCCGAGCCGCACCATCGTCGCTGTAGAAAGCAAGTTCAGAACCATTTTCTGCGACGTGCCGGCTTTCAACCGCGTCGAACCCGCCACCGCTTCCTGGCCCGTATCCGGCGAAATCGCGATATCCGCAGCTCGCGCTAGCTGCGATTTTCGATTCGACGTAACGCCCACCGTGATAGCGCCCGCTTTCTTCGCGGCTTGCAGTGCGCCGAGAACGTAGGGTGTGGTGCCGCTTGCCGCGATGCCCACGACCACATCGCGTTTGGTCATACCGGCCTTCAACAAATCTCTCGCGCCGTTTGCGACTGAATCTTCCGCGCCTTCGACGGCTCCTTGCAGAGCTCGCCGCCCACCGGCGATCAGCGCACGCACCAGAGTGCGCTTCACGCCAAACGTTGGCGGCACTTCCGCCGCATCAAGCACGGCCAGGCGGCCGCTCGTACCGGCGCCAACGTAATAGAGCCGGCCACCAATCTTTAGGGAGGCGACAATCGCATCGACCGCGCGCGCGATCGCGGGAAGTTCGCGACGCACGGCGAACGCGACGGTCGCGTCCTCGTGGTTCAGGGCGCGAACGATGCCAAGCGAATTTTTTAGGTCCAGACCGCGCGTCCGCGGATTTCGTTGCTCAGTCTTCAGGTGTTTCAACGGCTGCCTCAGACGTCTTTTAATTATACCGGGAGCTTTTGACGGAAACGCGTGGGACGGACGGATTTGCGAGGGATTGTGCCGGAGAAGTTATCGAGCGGGCGCGGGCTGTGCGGTGAGGCCGAGCGAGAAAACCACAGCGTCGGCGAGGGCCGGGCGAACTTGGCGGATTTTTTCGTTGGCGCGCGTGGGGTTCACGCGATTCGTAAGCAGGATGATGAAGAGCTGGCGTTCCGGGTCGATCCAGATCGAGGTGCCAGTGAATCCGGTGTGGCCGAATGCGCTCGCCGATAAAAGGTGACCGGCCGAGGAGTTGGGGCCCGTCGGCACGTCCCAGCCGACCGTCCGAGCGGATTTGCCTATTTCCACGCGTGAGGTGAACTGGTCGATCGTCGAGCGGTTGAGCAAGTGCTTGTAGTCGTAGGTTCCGCCGTTGAGCAGCATCTGGCAGAAGATCGAGACGTCGCGGACGCTGCTGAACAGGCCTGCATTTCCCGAGACGCCTCCCATGGCAAAGGCATTTTCGTCGTGAACTTCGCCTTGCAGGAGGCGGTTGCGGTACGTAGTGTCGTTTTCCGTGGGTGCTATATTCGCGCGCATCGATTTCGGCGGGTTGTACATCGTTTCCGTCATGCCAAGCGGCGCGAAGACATTTTGCTCTGCGTATTCATCGAGCGTCTCGCCCGTGAGGCGATTCACGATTTCGCCGAGCGTGATGAAGTTCAGGTCGCTGTACTCAACTTCGCTACCGGGTGCGTGGATTAGCGGTTCTGCGATGACGAGAGAGACGACGGATTCGTAGTCGTTGCCGACTTTGTAGAAGTCGCGATGCGCGGGCCAACCAGAATCGTGGAGCATCAGCATGCGAACGGTAATGCGCGAGCGCCACGACGGATCGGGATCCGATTTATTGTAATCGGCGAATTCGGGGATATAGCGCGCGACAGGCAGATCGAGATTGAGGCGGCCCTGCTGGACGAGGAGCATCACGGAGGTCGTTGTGGCGACGACCTTGGTAAGCGACGCCATGTCGTACATCGTGTCTTCGGTGACCGCGGGCGAACCGGGATCGCGTGTCAGGTGGCCTGCGGCGTGAATCGCGAGTTGCGATTTGTAGCCGACGGCGACTACCGCGCCGGGGAACGCGTCGTCGGCGACGCCTTTGTCGACTACGTCGAACGCGGGCTTCAGTTCGGCGAGCATCGCGGGTGGGGCGGGCTGAAGCGTCATCGCGGTGGCGGGGAGCTGAATGCCGTCGCCGCGCTTCGCTGTGCCGGGAACTGTGACGGGAATCTGACCCTGGATGGGGACTTGGCCGAACATTGCGCGTACTGCGGCGCGCTGGGAAACGTCGTTGGTTGAAAATTCAGCGAGCCACGTGGGGGCTTCGGGGAAGCTCGAAATCAGATACGGGCTGCCGAATGCAGCGACGACGACCGGCTTACCTGCGGTGAACAATTGCGTCACGACGGCGCGTTGTTCGGCCGGGAAGGCGATATCGCCCTTGCGATCGGCTACGCGCACGAAGAGAGCGGCGATGGCGACATCGTAGGTGTCTGGTGCGGGCAGCTTCAGGCACGTGGCGCTGACGAATTTCGTATCCGCTCGTAACGCGGTCAGCGAGCTGACGCGTCCGCGAATTTCAGGTTCGATCGTTTCGCCGGGATACGGGTCGGGATCGGCGGATAGCGAGACGAGAAGAACGCGCAGTGGCTTGGTGGAGTCTAGCGGCAGCGTTTTCGGTGTATCGCGGAGCAACGTGACGCCGCGATCTGCGATCTTCTGCGCTTCTTCGGCGAATTTCGGAGTGCCGAATTTTTGGTCGATCTGCTCGACATTCGTGAGGCGCGACTTATCGAGACCGACGCGCGCTTTGGCGGCGAGAATGCGGCGTACCGACTCGTCGATGCGCTTCTCGGTGATGCGGCCTTT
>JBEKJW010000215.1:0-12316 GCA_050011035.1 Candidatus Acidiferrales bacterium | reverse complement strand
GAACCCCTCCCGAACGCCATGTTCCGCGTCGAGCTCGAAAACAAGCACCAGGTTCTGGCCCACATTTCCGGCAAGATGCGCAAGAACTTCATCCGCATCCTGCCGGGCGACCGCGTCGCGGTGGAGCTTTCGCCGTATGACTTGACGCGCGGCCGGATCGTTTACCGGTACAAGTAAGATCGCGCACTGCGGTACCGGCGCGGCAAGGACGAGTGAACAGTGAAAGTCAGGGCATCGGTTAAGAAAATCTGCATGAAGTGCAAGATCGTTCATCGGCGCGGCGTGGTGCGCGTGATTTGCGAAAACGCGAAGCACCGCCAACGCCAGGGCTAAAGGCGAGGAGAACAGCGAATGGCTCGTATCGCAGGAGTGGATTTGCCGCCGAATAAGCGGCTGTGGATCGGTCTCACGTCGATTTATGGAATCGGGCAGGCTCGCGCGAAAGTGATCGCGGGGAAGGCCAACGTGGACTTCGCCAAGAAGATCAAGGACCTCACGGAGGAAGAACTGACGCGTCTCCGCGCCGCTCTTGAAACTGAAGGCGGCGTCGAGGGCGACCTCCGCAAGGAAATTCAGATGAACATCCGCCGTCTGATTGAAATTCAGGCGTATCGCGGATTGCGTCATCGCCGCAACCTGCCGGTCCGCGGGCAACGCACGCACACCAACGCCCGCACCCGTAAGGGTCCGCGCAAGGGCGCCGTGGCTGCCAAGAAGAAGACCATGGCGCGCAAGTAGTTTTGAACGCCGGAGCGCAGCTGGCTCCGGCCTGACGGAAACGAGATTTACGGGGCTTGAACCCCTGAGGACGGGAAATGGCGAAAGAACCAAAAGAAGCAGCGGGCGCGGCAGCAGGAGCGCCGGCCGCAGCGGCGGGGAAATCCACCAAGCGCAAGAAAGAGTTTCGCAAGAAGCGCGAGAAGCGCGTTGTGCCGCACGGCGTCGTCCACATTCAGGCGACGTTCAACAACACCATCGTGACACTCACCGATCCCGATGGCCGTGCGGTCAGCTGGTCTTCGGCCGGCTCGGTCGGCTTCAAGGGCTCGCGCAAGGGAACTCCCTACGCCGCGCAGCAGGCTGCGGCCACCGCGGCGGGTATCGCTCGCGACCAGTACGGCATGAAGTCCGTCGAGGTTCGCGTGAAGGGTCCCGGCGCAGGCCGTGAATCGGCAGTGCGCGCGCTCGCGTCGGCGGGCTTGCACATCAACGCCATCAAAGACGTTACGCCCGTGCCGCACAACGGTTGCCGTCCTCCGAAGCGCCGTCGCGTTTAGCGGAAGATTTGTCGGGCGCTATTTGCTGCGCCCGGTTTTGTACCGTTCGCCTTCAGGCGGGCGATACAAAGAGCAGTAGGGTAAATGAACGGGATCAGGAAGAAGGGTCGCCAGCCCGTAAACTGATCGTCAAGATACAAAGGAGAACCATAAGTGGCAAGACATCGTGATGCAGTTTGCCGGCTGTGCCGTCGCGAAGGGCAAAAGCTCTTCTTGAAAGGCCTCCGGTGCTTTACCGAAAAGTGCGCCATCGAAAAGCGCAACTTCGTTCCGGGCCAGCATGGCCAGGCTCGCCGAGCCAAGATGGTTGGCTACGGCGTGCAGCTGCGCGAAAAGCAAAAGGTGAAGCGCACCTACGGCTTGCTCGAACGCCAGTTCCGCAACTACTTCGAGAAGGCTCAACGCACCAAGGGAGCCACGGGCTCGAACCTGATGGTGATGCTCGAACGCCGCCTCGACAACGCCGTTTACCGCATGGGTCTCGCGGGCTCGCGTTCGCAGGCGCGCCAGCTGGTCCTGCACGGCCATGTTCGCGTGAAGGGCCAGAAGGTCAACATTCCGAGTTACCAGGTCCAAATCGGCGACGAAATCGCGCTGAAGGACAATATGCACGAGAACGCCATGGTCCTCGAGGCGCGCAACCTCGCCAAGAGCCAGGGCGTGGCTCCGTGGCTCGACATCGATCCCGCCAATTTCAAGGCGCGCGTCGTGGCTCTGCCGCGTCGTGAAGACGTGCAGACCCCGCCGATGAACGAACAGCTCATCGTCGAGTTGTACTCCAAGTAAGCGCGCGAAAAAGATTCACGTGGGTTTGTAGGTTTGTTGGAAGGTCCGCTCTGCGGGCCAGGAGGAACATTAAATATGTGGAAGGGCTTTCAGAAACCGAAGCGTTTGGCGGCCGAACCGGAGACGCTGACCGACAAGTTTGGCAAGTTTTCTGCGCAGCCGTTTGAGCGCGGATGGGGAACCACCGTCGGCAATTCTCTGCGTCGCGCTCTTTTGAGCTCGATCGAAGGCGCGGCCATCACCGCCGTGAAGATCGAAGGAGTGCTGCACGAATTCTCCCCGATCCCCGGCGTCGTGGAAGACGCGACGGACATCATCCTGAACCTCAAGCAGGTTCCGCTGAAGTTGAACACCGATCAGCCCAAGACGATCAACCTCGTGGTTGACACGCCGGGCCCGGTCACTTCCGCGAAGATCGCCGAGGATGCGGATATCGCCGTTCTCGACAAGAACATCTACATCGCCACCGTCAGCGAAGGCGGCAAGCTGGAACTCGAGCTGCGCGTCAAGAACGGCCGCGGTTACGTGGCCGCCGACCGCAACTTCGACGAAGATCTGCCGATCGGCTACATTCCCATCGACTCGATCCACTCGCCGGTGCGCAAGGTCAACTACGCGGTCGAAGCCGCCCGTTTGGGGCAGATGACCGATTACGAAAAGCTCACGCTCGAAGTCTGGACGAATGCCGCGATCACTCCGCAGGATGCGATCGGCCTAGCCTCGAAGCTGGTGAAGGATCACATGAGCATCTTCATCAACTTCGAAGAGACTCCGGACCTTCCGGACGAAGTGATCGAGAACTTCAGCGATCCTCGCCTGGAGTTCCTCGACCGCTCCGTTGAAGAGCTCGAGCTTTCCGTGCGCTCCTACAACTGCTTGAAGAACGCGAACATCCAAAACCTGCGCGAACTGGTTCAGAAGACCGAGTCCGAAATGCTGAAGACCAAGAATTTCGGCCGCAAGTCGCTGAACGAGATCAAGGACATCCTTCACAAGATGGGCTTGAGCCTGGGCATGAAGTTCGACGAGCACGGCCGCATCATCTGGCCGCCGCTCCCCAGCCAGACCGCGCCGGCGCCTTCCGAGGGGGATGCATCGGCTCTGTAATTTGAGCGCCGCGGCTTACGCTTATGAGACACCTTAAATCAGGCTCGAAACTGGGTAAGCAGCCCGCGCATCGCCGCGCCGTGCTGCGCAACCTGGTGACGAATCTCATCGAAAAGGAACGCATCCATACGACCATCCTCCGTGCGAAGGCCACTCGCCGTCTCGCGGAAAAAATGATCACGCTCGGCAAGCGCGACTCGCTTCACGCGCGGCGCCAGGCGGCTGCGTTCCTGATGACTCCCGGGGCAACCGAAAAACTCTTTAAGGACCTCGCACCGCGCTTCGCTCAGCGGCCGGGCGGTTACACCCGCATCGTCCGCGCCGGCTGGCGCCTCGGCGACGGCGCCGAACTCGCGATTCTTGAGTTCATCGGCTCCGAGCTGAAGAAGAAAGAGAAGAAGGCGCGCCGCAAGCCCGCCGAAGAGGCTCCCGAAGAAGAAACCGAAGAAAAGGAAGCCGTAGCCAACAGGAAGTAGCAGCTTCCGTCACGCACAAAATTAAAAGGCCCGGCCGCGAAATGCAGCCGGGCTTTTTCTTTTCCGCTCACAGGCGCCCGCCGAAGCGGGCTGTGTAACATAGACTGTCAGTCTGTGACGGCTACTTCGCCGCCCGCGCCATATCCCGTAGCGCCAACACCGTTCGCCAGTTCCGCGCCGTCCCAACGGTCTTCAATCTCGAATCAAAATACTGGCTCGTCAGCTTGTTGTTCGCGAGACCCGTCGGGAAAAGCAGGTAGACCTCGCGCCCCAGCACCGTGAACGAATCCCCCGGCGACCGCTGCGGATCGAGCAACGCTACATTCTCCGCGAGCGGCTCCTCCGCTAGAAAGCTGACGTGCGGCCGGTCCTTCTCCTGGTCGCACTTCGGATATGGATTCGCCGCAATCACCGCTTCCAGCTCCTCCGCCGTCCGCAGCACCACAGGCGCCTCGAATCCAAACCGCTTCGCGATCTTGGCTTCGAGCGTGGCTGCGTCGATACCGCCCGCAGGCGCGGTGAATACGACGTTGCCGCTCTGAATGTACGTCGCGATGTTCGTGCACCTGCACTTCTCGAAGACCGCCACAAGATCCTTCATCGCCATCCGCTTGTGCGCCGCAAGGTTGATCCCGCGCAGCAGCGCAACGCATCGCCCGCGCACTCCGCCCTTCGCTGCTTTCGCAGCCCTAGCCGGCTTCGTTGGCTTTTTCGCGGCTTTTTTATTGACAGCCATCGCGTCACTTAATTCCAAACCACGAATTGTAGATTGCTTTCTGCTGCGGCGTCATATTGTCCATCGGCTTCAACGTGTAAGTCGGAGACGGGTTCGTCACGTACGTCATTGTAAACTACTCCCATCGATGCCGTAAATCTCATCATTGAAGTCGAGTCCTGCCGCCTCCGCGGGTCCTCCCGGAATGATGTTCTGAATCTTCAAGTGGCTGCCGTCACCCGCAGGCGCTGTCGTCAGCCCCGACCAGCCCTTCGTAGTATCGATTTTCTTTTCCACCATGATTCCGGCGTAGCCAAAATACTGGTCGTAGGGAATCGGCTCCTTGCCTGAAATGTATTTCGTGAAGATCGAGCTCAAATCCGTGCCCGCCACTTCAGACGCGGCTTTGACCGGATCTTCTGACTGAAATCCCGGTTTCGGCAGCGCATAACGCGAGTAGAGCAGCCGCATCCAGTCGTCCAACGACTTCTGATTGTTCGTCGCGTTCCGGATCGCGAAATCCAGAATGTGACCCATCACCTGCCCGCCGTCGTAATACGAGTAATTCGTATTGCGCAGGTTGTTCTCCTGCTGCACCACGCTTCGCGAGTACCAGGTATCCCAACTCGTGTCTTCGATGCTGCGCTCCTTGCGGCCGGGCAGGGCATCGAAATTGGTAAGCAACCGCGCGATCATGTCGAGATACTTCTGCGGCTCGACCACTCCCGCGCGCACCAGCATCAGCGAACCGTAGTAGCTGGTCAGTCCCTCCGAAATCCACAGCGATGGCGTGTGCACCATCTGCGTGTAATCAAACGGGCTCAACGGGAGCGGCCGCAGCCGCTTCACATTCCATGCGTGGAAAAATTCATGCGACGCCACAAAGAGCTTGAGATTTGCCTGGTCGCCAAATCCCGGCACCGGATCGGTCGAGTCCCAATCCTTCGCGAAATCGATCTGCGTCGAGTTCAAATGTTCCAGACCGCCGCCGGAGTTCGGCCAAACGTGAAAAATAAAGTAGTACTCCTTGAACGGCGCGGCTTGTCCAGCCGATCCCGCCACCGGCTGCCACATCCCCACGATCTGCGCGACGTCCTTCTGCAGGTCGTCGACGAACTTCGAAAAGTCCGCCTTGCCGATCACGTCGTGAACGATCACGTGATAGGTGGTCCCGCTCAACACGAAATCTTTTTCCTGGTAGTCGCCAATCTCAAGCGGCGCGTCCGCGAACCAGTTGTAATCGGCCGCGCGGAAGGTGTGGTCGGACGTGTGCTCCATTCCCGTTGCGATTTTCCAGCCCGATGGCACGTCGATCGAAAGCTCCGTCGGCCGCTCCTTGCCGCCTACGAGGTACATCCACACCGACGGCCCGCCGATAAACACGTGCCGGTCGTTGTATTGGGCGATGTTGTTCTGCAGCGTGTTCGCGAAAATCTGGTACGTCACCGTAACGGCCGTCGCGCCCGCAAGCTCGATCCGCCACGTCTGGCTGTCCGTCTTGCGCCACTTCAATTCCGCACCGCCGCCCTGTGCCCGCGCGTGAAAGCCCTGAACGTTCGCTGAATAATTCTCGATGTAGTACGACCCCGGCGCCCAATCCGGAATCGCCACTTCGGTCGTAGCGCCGCTCAGCCCGTCGATGTGCATCGTCACGTCGAGCAGGTGCGTGTTGGGCTTTTCGAATTTCAATTCATAGCGGATCGGATTTGAAGCGTTTTGCGCGGGAGCGGCAGTCACAGCAGCAGGAGAACCAAAAGCAGGAAGACCAAACACCAGCGAAGCGCACAGCAGGGAAGCGGACAGCATTCTAACGGGCATGGGTGTCCTTTCAGATTTGAACTTTGCTATTTGACGTGCGTTGTCTCCAAGGGGGTACTGGAAATGTGCGGCAGCCCCCGTTTTTGGCGGTGATTGCTCCACAGCAGCAGGAGCCCCGCCGCGATCTGCGCCACGATCCCGCCGCACGCGTCGATGATCACGTCCGTCACCAGCGCTGTTCGCCCCGGCACGAACGACTGATGAAACTCATCGAGCGCCGCGTAGCCGATCACCAGCAAAATGCTCACCAGCGCCCACCGCAAATGTGAACCGGCATGACCCGCACGGATGGCTCGCAGCACAAGCAGACTGAAAATGAAATATTCGCTGAAGTGTGCGCTCTTGCGGATGTAGTGGTGGATCAAGTCCAGCGTCGAAGGCGACGCGTGCGGCAGAAGCCATCGCAGAAAGGGGATGATGTAGTGGCTGGTGTGTTCCGAGGAAAATCCCGCCGTCGAAAAGCCCGACATGGCCGCGCCCCACACCAATACCGGCCACCAGCGCTTGAGCCACGCCATGCTACGCCGCCCGTCCGATCGCCGAGCAGCTCAAATCAAAATTCACTACGAGTCCGCCGCGCGCCATTATTCAAGCCGGTAGTTCGGCGCCTCGCGCGTGATGATCACGTCGTGCACGTGGCTCTCTCTCAGCCCGGCCGACGAGATCCGGATAAACTTGCCGCGTTCCTGCAGCTCTTTCAAATTCTGTACGCCCGCGTAGCCCATGCCGCTCTTCAGGCCGCCCACGAGCTGTTCGACCAGCGCCGCCAGCGGTCCTTTGTACGGCACCTGCCCTTCGATGCCTTCCGGCACAGATTTACCGCGCGCCGCACCTTCCTGCCCGTATCGATCCGCCGATCCCGCTTCCATCGCGCCCAGCGATCCCATCCCACGGTACGACTTGAACGTACGGCCTTGATACAGAATCGTCTCGCCCGGCGACTCTTCCGTCCCCGCGAACAGGCTTCCGATCATCACGGCATTTGCGCCTGCCGCGATTGCCTTCGTGATGTCGCCTGAAAACTTGATGCCGCCGTCCGCGATCACAGGCACGCCCGTGCCCTTAGCGGCTTTCGTCGCTTCGATGATCGCCGTGATCTGCGGCACGCCCGCGCCGGTCACCACGCGTGTGGTGCAGATCGACCCCGGCCCGATGCCGACCTTCAATCCGTCGACGCCCAGCGAGATCAGGTCATGCGCGCCTTCTGTCGTCGCCACGTTGCCCGCGACGAGCTCAATGTCCGGCAGCGCCTTCTTCACCGCTTTGATCGCGTCCATCACGCGCGTGCTGTGTCCGTGCGACGTATCGATCGCCAGCACATCTACTTTTTCCCGCGCCATTTCCTGCGCGCGCTCGAGAAAGTCTCCCGTCGCGCCGATCGCCGCGCCCACACGCAAACGGCCGTGGTCGTCTTTCGTCGCGTTCGGAAACTCCATTTTCTTTTGAATGTCTTTTACTGTGATCAGGCCCTTCAGGTTGAAGTCGCCGTCGACCACCAGCAGCTTTTCGATGCGGTGCTTCTGCAGGATTTTTTCGGCCTCATCGAGCGTCGTGCCCACCGGCACGGTTACAAGGCCTTCTTTCGTCATCACCGCGCTTACCGGCTGATCCAGGTTGCGTTCAAAGCGCAGGTCGCGGTTGGTCATGATGCCCACAAGGCGCGTCCCGCGCGTCACCGGCAGGCCCGAAACCTTGTACTTGTTCATGATCTCGAGCGCTTGCCGCACCGAAATTTCCGGCGCGATCGTGATCGGGTCCACGATCATTCCGCTCTCCGACCGTTTCACGCGGTCCACTTCCTCAGCCTGCCGGTCGATCGTCATGTTGCGGTGAACGAAGCCGATGCCGCCCTGCCGCGCCATGGCAATCGCGAGGCGCGCGTCCGTCACCGTATCCATCGCCGCCGCCACGATCGGAATGTTGATGGCGATTTTCTTCGTCAGGCAGGTGCGAGTGTCGGTCTGCGTCGGCAGCACCGAACTCTTTCCGGGCAGGAGCAGCACGTCGTCAAACGTGAGCCCTTCGGGGATCGGACCGTCAATCATTGCTTCTCCTGTGGGTGTGCGAAGCCGCCGCGGCGCGCTTCCGTGCGAGGTGAAGTCTCAGTTGTAGGTGCGGAATTGTTGCGGGAAACCTTCATGGGTAAACAACGATTTTATCGGGTCGCAGCGTTCCATGCAAGCCGCGCCAGCGCGCAATACACAAGCGACGCGCAGCACAACAACCCATTCGTTCGTGAGGGAATTGGGATTGCTTTCCGAGGAAGAAATTCAGCTCGGTTCTGCAGTCGCGGCCTTACGTGCGGTCGCCACCAAATACCACGCTGGCCAAACCACAGCCCAGGCCGACATCCACCCCGGCCGCGATGTAAGCTCCGGCAATAAAAACGACGTCACAATCACCGCCAGCGCCACCGCTGCAGGGAACGAAATTCGCCGCATCCGCAAGCCCATGATCACGCCGATGATCGCAGGCACTAAGAACGTCACCAGGCACGGCCGCGACAGCGTCTGGCTCCGAAACTCCGACAGGCACAGCAGGCACGGCGACGCGCACACCGCCGCACTCACCCAAAGCGTCCGGCGCGAGATCGATCCCACCACAAATCCGCAGGTCCATGACCACGCCACCAGCAGCACTGCTTCGCAAACGAGCTCGAGTCCCTTCGTGGGAGTCAGCGCCGCGCCGTAAAGCCACGCCGCCACGCCCGCGCTCACCGAGATCGAAGCGCCCATAAGAAAGAAGCTGCCGGGCATCGCCAATCCAAACGCCGCGAGCCACGGCCGCCACTCGCGCCACGCCGTCATTTGCCGCCGCACGATCAGTCCGAGCACGCCAAACACAGCGCGCCATGTTCGCTCGCCCGCTTCGGCCATATCGCCGAGCACGACCTCGCGCTCTTCCGGCTCCAGAAGCAGGGCAGCTGCTTCCACCAGCGACCATTGAGTTGTGCTCATGACGCGCTCCCGCGATTCGTCACCCAGCTCGCGCCGCGGCTCACGCGCGCCACGGCGTCGTAGAAATCCTTCGCCGCTCGAACGCCTTTCGGCGTCACGCGGACCATCCGTTTCGAGCGCCCTCCGCGCTGCGGCGTCGCCTCGCCCATCCACGTTTTCACGAGGCCTTTGTTTTCCAGGCGTTCGATCGTTGTGTAGAGCGCGCCGATCGAGCACGACCGCCCCGTCGTCGATTCGATCTCTTCGCGAATCGACGCGCCGTAGGCCTTCTCGCCCAGGCCCGCGGCCGCCGTGATCAAGAGGTATTCGAATTCACCCAGCATAATTAGAACTGCATTGTGATACTAATAGGCGCAGGCCGTCAAGTTGCTTTTGCGGGCCGCTCAACAATTAGCTGTCAATCGGGCGCGTCCGGTCGCCCGGGATCACATCCACGAGCTGAATCGACTCAATGGTGTGCTTCCAGTGAAGGATCAAAAACGGCGTCGTCTGCGAATCCAGATAGAGATCCTGTCGCATCAGGCACCACGGGCTCACGTAAAGGGGCGGGGGCAGCGGCCCGCTGAGCCGGTCGGGCGTGTATCCGAACGCCTGAATGTCGCTGGCCACGGATTCTTCAACGACGACGAACTCGTCCACCGGCGGCTTCGGATCGATGCGCCGGTCGTGGTCGATCGTCACCACACGTTCGCGCAGCTTGGCCGGCACGCGGGAAGGGGATTGCGAGGAAAAGTGATAGATCGCCACGGCCAGTGCGCCATGGAAGTTCGAAACGCAGCCTTGGCCCGGTGCGCTCGGCTCCCCGACGCACATGCGCTGATTCGTGACCCGGTCGATAAATCCCAGGTCGTCGGTGCTGATCTTCCCGTAGGACTTTACCGTCATCTCCACTTCGCAATCCGGAAGCGCGAAGCGGTACGACGGGTCGCCCGATGCCTTGTGCTTCACGACGGGACTCGTCGCCGTCATCGGCACCAGGGCTGCCAGCGTTCCCAGAAACGATCTTCGGCTCGTGGTTCGCACAGCAGTGTCCTCCATGCGATTAGAACTACATTGTGATACTAATAGCTGGACCCTGTCAACCAGCCACGCTTCCAGCATTTGAAATTTGTCTGTTACGTGTTCTTTTGCTCGCGAACTACCGGCGTCGCCGGCTGCCGCGCTCTCTCCGCTTGCGGTTTGTCTTGCCGCCGTGCCGGCCTCTCGGGATGCCGGCGTGGGCTGGTCTTAGCCCGCTTCCGCTCCTCGTCCACCTGCAAGAGGCTCGCCAATCACTCTCCTGTTGGGTGTATAGAGGAGAATGAGCCGCTCCTGTTGGATATAAAGAGGAAGCGCCTTCGGTTCTAAATACGGAACTCGCCCTGGGAATGTTCCCTGAAAGTAGGAAATCGGTTTACTGTCCGTTTCCCGTCCCGCATTTGGGACGCTCTCGGTCGAAAACGGACAAAGTGCGCGTCGCGGGCGGCATTGATC
Organism: Candidatus Acidiferrales bacterium; assembly: GCA_050011035.1. Taxonomy (GTDB): domain Bacteria; phylum Acidobacteriota; class Terriglobia; order Acidiferrales; family UBA7541; genus Palsa-295. Next base: position 1,707 of record JBEKJW010000215.1, on the reverse strand, counting down.
TCAAGGGAGTTGCGCGGGCTTTCACGGCCCTTTAACATTTCAAGTGTGAAGCAATTCCACCCTCTCAGGCCCCTCCGCAATCCGCATGCGATGACCATCGCCTCGAATTTCTGGCCCCGCCCCGCGCGGAGGCTGGGACCGAGCTTCCCTCGCGAATTTGAAACCGAGCCGGGAACGCGTGTCCGCGGCGATTGCCACTGGCAGAAAAATCCCACGAACCACCCGACGCTAGTGATCATTCATGGCCTCGAAGGATCGAGCGCATCGGGATACGCGCGTGGCACCGCCGAAAAAGCGTGGGTCGCGGGATTTAACGTCGTGCGCCTGAACCAGCGAAATTGCGGCGGCACTGAAAAGCTCAGTCCCACGCTCTATCACTCCGGGTTAAGCGTGGACATTCTCGGCGTCGTCGCCGAGCTGATCGAGCGTGACGGTCTGCCCGAAATTTTTACAGCAGGTTATTCGATGGGAGGGAATCTAGTCCTGAAGATGGCCGGGGAACTGGGCGATGCGGCGCCCGATCAGTTCCTGGGCGTCGTCGCGATCGCACCGGCGCTCGATCTTGCGTCCTGTGCCGACGCGCTCGAGCGTCGCGAGAATTTCATCTACCAAAATCACTTCGTCAAGCGGCTGAAGCGCCACATGCGCTACAAAGCCAGCCTATATCCGGAAATGTATCCGATCGACAAGATGAGGAGTTTCGCCGAGGTGAAAACGGTGCGCGCCTTCGACGACGCAATCACCGCCCGCTTCTGCGGCTTTCGCAGTGCCGACGATTACTACGAAACTTGCAGCGCGCTGCGCGTCATCTCAGGGATTCGCCGCCCGACGCTCATCATCACCTCGAAGAACGATCCCTTCGTGCCTTACGAGCCCTTTGAAGATCCCGCGATTCGCGACAATCCGTTCATCACCTGCATCGCCACGGACCATGGCGGCCACTGCGCCTTCATCTCCAGTTCCGCCGGCGATGAGCGCTTCTGGGCGGAAGCCCGTCTCGTCGAATTCTGCAAAAGCAAATCCCTCCTCGCCGCCAATCCCGAGTTTTAGTCGGACAGGCTGCTATCGCCTGTGCCTTGTTGCGCAGCGAATGTGGAATGTTCGTTGCGCGTGGGTAGCGAAGTGCGTACGATGAGTTTTCTACTCAGCGATGATAGGCGAGACAATCTCCCATTACCGGATCATTGAGCCTCTCGGAGCAGGCGGGATGGGGCAGGTGTTCCGCGCGGAAGATACGCGCCTCGGCCGCCAGGTCGCGCTGAAGTTTCTTTCCGAAGAACTGGCGCGAGATCCCATTGCGCTCGAACGTTTCCAGCGCGAAGCGCGCGCCGCTTCCGCGTTCAATCACCCGAATATCTGCACGATTCACGACACCGGGGAGTACAACGGCCGGCCGTACCTCGTAATGGAGGTCCTCGAAGGCCAGACGCTCCGCGAACGCATCGGCGGGCGCCCGATGGGCACCGATTCATTGCTCGACTACGGCGCGCAGATCGCCCACGCGCTCGACGCCGCGCACTCGCGCGGAATCATCCACCGCGACATCAAGCCCGCGAACATTTTCATCACCGCGCGCGGTCAGGCCAAGATTCTCGACTTCGGTCTTGCGAAGCAGGGCGCGACGCGGCGCATAGCCGAAGCTGTTGGCGGTGGAAACACTGCGACGGCGCCGACCACAGACAACGTATTTGTGACCAGCCCCGGCTC
>JBEKJW010000214.1:0-8771 GCA_050011035.1 Candidatus Acidiferrales bacterium | reverse complement strand
AACCTGATCCTAAATGCTTGCGAAGCGGTTTCTCGCGATTCAGGGCGAGTCTTTATAACCACATCGGGAGATCGGGACCGCTTGCAGATCACAGTCTGCGATGACGGCCCAGGCATTCCTGAGTCGCTTCAGGACTCGATTTTTCAGCCCTTCGTCACTTATGGAAAAACCGAGGGCAGCGGGCTGGGGCTCGCGATCGCGAAGAAAATTGTCGAGGATCATGGCGGGCAGATCTACCTCGACAGAGCGAATACGACCGGAACTTTGATGAGGATCACGATTCCGTTTGCCATTCCAGAGGCAACGCAGCAGGGGATCGATGAGCCGGCGTCGTTGGAAATATCGCGGTAACCGGATATGTCGTTTTCGAATTGCTGTTCTCGAAGATCAACGTGAGCGGTCGCGGCGGTCGGATTTTATTCCGATGTAAACGGCGTCCGACATGGGTTCATTTGGCAGTGATTTACCGCTCTCGTTGTATCGCATGCGTAGGAGGCTTTTCTCCGGCGGCCCACTGAGAAAGCCGCGCCCGATCTCGGTCAGATATTCACACCTATTAACGGTTGCGGTCTGAACCCGATTCAAGGGCTGAAGGATCTCTGTGTGCTCGCCGTTCCGACGGGGAAATTCAGTTTTCCGGTAACGGCGTTGATCAGGACTTAGGCCTTTTCGGAATACGTCCACTGCAGCTCCGCAGATATTTGTGACGCGCGTCACAAATGTAACTTGTGGTGTCTGTTAGTTTTGACAATATCTCTCCGGTTTCCTTTCGAAGCATTATTGGCGCATCGACGCGTCGCCTGCCCACCTCAGTGGCCCGTGTCTGATTCCCTCATCCAGAAGGAGAGCGGCCAAGCGATGAAATTCAACAAGACTTTGGAACTCGTCGTCGTTTGCGCGCTTGTTGCGGCTTGGCTTAACGCCTGCGGAACAGCTCCAACCACGACTGAACAGCATCCAGCGGAGGCCGTTGCATCGTCGGCGCAACAGGTGCCAATTCCTACGTCTGCCGCTCAGGTTCCCGGTCCCGCTGCGGGCACAGCGATGACGAAGGAATATGTCCAGACGGTGGGACGCATGGCGTACCTCTGGGGATGGGCGCTCGTCAATTCGCATAATCGCCGCGTGGGCTTCGGGAAGGCTCCCGAGCTTGGATTGGTGGGGGGCATCATACCCGCCGCCCCCATTGGTCAAGTTGCAATGCTGACCGACTATATCAGCCCGGACGAAACATTCGTCACCTGTCCCAATCAAGATGTGGTGTACGGAGCTGGATACTTTGCGCTGAACAAGGATCCTGTGGTGTTTCAGGTGCCGGATTTCGGCGACCGCTTTTGGGTCTATGCGCTGTATGACGGGCGCACGGACGAGTTTGGCCAGATTGGAAAGGCGTACGGGACGAAGCCCGGCTTCTATTTGATCGTAGGACCGGACTGGAAAGGCACAACGCCGGCGGGGATCAACGCCGTGGTACGGTCTTCCACCGACCTCGGCTTTGCCGCCCCGCGCATCTTCAAGGATGACACCGCCGAGGACACCAAAGCCGTCCAGCCCGTGCTCAATCAAATCATGTTCTATCCGCTGAGCCAGTTCGACGGGAAGATGAAGACGAAGGATTGGAGCAAGCTTCCGACTTTTCCAGCGCCAAAGACCGGTAGAGAGGAAGCCAAATACGTCGTGCCGGAAGTTTTCTTCGACCAGTTGCCGGAAGTGATGCAAGAAGTGCCGCCGCTGCCCGGTGAAGAGGCGCTCTACAAGTGGATCGGTAGCGTGATGGACGCCGCCGCCAAAGACCCAGCCATAAAGAAAGAGTTGGTGGAAACCGCCGTTGCCGCCGAGAGGGAACTGATCCCACCTTTCTTCCAATGGAAGTATAACGGCAGGCCCGCAGGCAACGGCTGGAACTCACCCGTGAACAATGCACAGTGGGGCACCGACTACCTCAATCGAACTGGCACCGCCAAGTCCAACATGTATGACAACAGGCCGAACGAGACGAAATACATCTATACGGACAATGATTCGCAGGGTCAGCAGCTCAATGGAAGGAGCCTGTACTCGGTTACCTTTACGAAAGGGCAAGTGCCACCTGTTAAGGGCTTCTGGTCGTTGACCCTGTATGACGACCACCACCTATTCAATCCAAACCCGCTGAAACGCTACTCGCTCGGCACCAAGAACTCGGGCACGTTGCAACCGAACGCGGACGGCTCACTCACGATCTACGCTGGCGCGACTTCCCCTGGTAAAGATAAAGAAAGCAACCGGCTTCCCGCGCCCAACGGAACCTTCTCGCTCTACATTCGCGCCTATTGGTCGGAACAAGCAATCCTGGACGGAACCTGGACTCCTCCAGCGGTCCAAAGGGTGAAGTGAACCATGAAATATCCGACTGCACAATTTCTCTTCGCTGGCTTGCTCGTCTCAGCCGCCGCTATTGGCGGACTTGCACCTACGGCGTTCGCTCAGCAATCCAATTTCGACAAACTCGCGAATCTCCCGATGGAGGAAAACCGTCCCACGAAGGAGACCGCGCAAACACTTCGTGACGAATTGATTTTCCAACGCGCGACGCAAACGTACCTTTGGGCGCTCCCGTTGATCAACACGCTTGGCATGCAGGTTGGCTCGGAGAAGACGTTCGGTGCAGGTTACAACGTGCTACCGATCTGGAAAAAGCGACTTGACGCCAAGACTCTCGTGACGACCCCGAACTCGGACGTCCTTTACGCGATGAGCTACGTTGATCTCGGCAAAGACGGTCCGCTCGTCATGGAAGCGCCGCCGATGCTGCAAGGCATCCTGCTCGATTACTGGCAGCGCCCCATTCCGGTCGATGGCGGAAAATTCTTTGGCGACGTCGGGCTGGCGGGACCAGATGGTGGCAAGGGCGGAAAATTCTTGATCTTGCCGCCCGGCTACAAGGGCGAGGTGCCGGAAGGCTATTACGTCTATCGCTCGGGGACAAACAACGTCTTCGTCTTTCTACGCGGGTTCTATGAAGACCCGAAGAACCTTACGCCCGCCGTTGAGCACCTTGAAAAGACAAAAATCTATCCGCTGAATGGTGAAGCCAGCGCCAAGCCGATGAAATTTCCAGACGCCTCCGGCGTCCCCGTGAACATGTTGCCCATCAGCGATGGCAGCGCCTTCGACCAACTCAAGAATCTTGTGGACAGCGAAGGCGATAACCTCGCCGGCCCCGACTGGCTCGGCATGCTGGCGGCCATCGGGATCGTCAAAGGGGAGCCGTTTACACCCGACGCGCACACGAAAGAGATTCTCGATCGGGCCGCGAAGACTGGTTACAAGACAAGCCGCGTGATCGGCTTCCAGGATGTCCTCAACGGGGCCTCTCTAAAAGTTTATGCAGACCGCCACTGGCTCAATCCCTTGGACAATTCGACGCCACCAGGTCCGCGGACTACGTTGGACCTGGCTTGGAAGAATGTCGCATTCGGATATCGCGATCTCGACTTCCGCATCTGGTTCTTCACCAATTACTACTCGGTGAGTCCGGGCATGCTCTCAAAAGTGCCGGGAAAGGGCGCTATGTACCTGATCGCCTTTACCGATAGCGAGGGATCGTCATTCGCAGGTGGCAGCAATTACCGTCTGAAATTGCCGCCTGACATCCCTGCCGCTAACTTCTGGTCGCTCACGTTATACGAAGCTGAGAACGCTTCCGGTCTGGCAAACGATCAGCCTTTCCCTTCGCTCGGTTCGAGGGACAAGCCGGTTCAAGATGCGGACGGCAGTACGGATCTCTACCTCGGCCCAAAGGCACCTCAGGGAAAGGAAGCCAACTGGCTCGCAACCGTACCGGGCAAAGGCTATTTCGCGATCATCAGGCTCTATGGCCCAACCGAAACGGCACTCGACAAGAGTTGGAAACCCGGCGACATCGAACTTGTGAAGTAGTCTGACTTACGGTGGGCGTCAGATCACTGCTCGCCCTAGCGCCTGGTACGTCGAGTAATCGGACAAGTGGTTTTTGGCGGAGGCTTCACATGTCCGGATGAGCCGCCAGCGTTTATCAGACATTTTGGGCGGGGCGCCCGGCGCTCACCCGAAGTCTTGGTATTTCCGAGTCTTTTGGTCTGCCTAAAATGTGGCAGTTCTCGATTCACCACCCCGGCAGCCGCATTGACACAGCTCGCCCGATCAACTCCACCAAATGTGGCCTCGCCACGCTCAACTCCCGACTCGCTAGGTCCCAAGTCCTTGTAAGTCCCGTTGCCGCACATTTGGATTTGGCTGAAATTCACTTGTCCGGTTACTGCGTTCATTAGGAAGTTACGCTGCCGATTGAACCTCCAGTGGACATAACTCGTCTAGAAACGGCGTGCTGTGGCGCCTCTGTCAGTTTTGACAATATGCCGTTCGTAAAATTCAGGCTATTACGTCTGCTTGTAGCTCCTAGTTGTGTTTGGCGCTGCATACAACGCTCTCACTAGCGTGGAGAAATCAACTTGGGAGACGTTGTCCGCGCCGATTAATCAGTTTACGAGCGTGGGTCAGGGCCGCCGACCCCTCTGATGCGCACGTTACTGGCCGTTGCCCGACGCATTGAACGGCAAGTGAACTCCGCCGCAAGCAGCGGAAGTGCAGTAAACGGACATATCGGAACCAAAACGCGGTTAGGAGGACGATATCAAGCGACGCTATTTAGCAGGGCCACTCGTGATGTTTGCTGTTCTTACTGTGGGCCTTGTGGTGCTTCGAACGCACCTGACGTACGCTCGACCGCCGCAGCAATACCCGATCCTGGATAAGGTCGCCGCCAAAGTCATTGCGAAATACCAGAATTCAAGTTGCGAGCAACGGTACCAATCTAAGAGCCAAAAAACTGAACCGATGCCCGAAGAAGCAAAAGTCGTGCAGTTTCTTCACAGCGATCCGCAGATGAAGACTGTATTCATCAACAAGGTCGCACCTCCCATCGCCAACAAAATGTTTGACTGCGGCTTAATTCCGTGGAAAGCAGGCGGCTGGGCTGCGGATCGTAACGATGTTTAAGAACAGGTGAAAATTATTTGCGCCGCACCAAGGGTTACATCGTATTTCCCCAGATAAATCGTCGAAAGTGGAAAACGAACCCAAGCGATTCGAGGGCGCGCAGGGAAGCACGATCCTATTTTTTTCCGCAAGCCATCATTCGCTTGGGAACAGAAGCTCAACCGCCTGTCCGGCACGCGGCTTGAATGGAGAGTAGAAAATGACCAACCGCTTCACGAAACAGTCTTTGGCTTCGGCGCTATCCATTCTGCTGCTTATCGGCACTATTTCATTCCAAGCGATGGCGCAATCAGGCCAACAGGGCTATGCGGGACAAGGCGTGCCGCTAACCGCGGACGAATTACAACAACTGGCGGCGCCCATCGCCCTATATCCGGACTCTCTCGTCGCGCAGGTCCTTGCCGCTGCCACCTTTCCGGATCAGGTCGCCGCAGCTGCAGATTGGTATCAGTACCACAGCTATTTGACTGGAGCGGCCCTAATGTCGGCGGTAGACGCGCAGCCGTGGGACCCGGCCATCAAGGCGCTTACACAATTTCCCTCCGTACTCGCCAACATGGCGAAAAACCTGACTTGGACTTCATCGCTGGGTGAGGCGTATCACCTCCAGTCAGGCGACATGATGACGGCCATCCAGGTGTTGCGCGCGAAAGCATATGCAGCCGGCAACTTGAAGACCAGTACGCAACTCGCTGTAGTGCAGCAGTCGCCGCAAGTGATCGTGATTCAGCCCGTGAATCCGCAGGTGGTTTACGTTCCCATGTATAACCCCGCGGTGGTGTACGGGTATCCCTACGTGGTTCCAGCCTACGTTTACGTCCCGCCTCCGCCCGGTGCCGCAGTTGTGGCCTTCGGAGTTGGCATTGCGGTCGGGGCAATGATGGCCAGCAATTCGTACGCCTGGGGCTACAGCAGTTGGAACTGTGGATGGCACGGCAGCACGACAGTGGTCTATCACGGCGGCGCGTACTACGGAAACAGTGCATGGCATGGCGGCTATTACGGCTCTAGCGCGTCTGCTTACGGTGCTTACGGCGGCAGCGCCCACGCCTCAAATGGCTACAACCCGTCCACGGGAACTTACGCGCGCGGCGGCACGGTCTCAAACGGTTACGGCAGCGCGAGTGCCGGTCAAGCGTACAACCCAAGAACCGGGGCCTCGGCCGCGACGGTGCAAGGGTCCAATGCGTACGGAAGCTACGGAGCCTCGACCGCTTCGAAAAATGGCACGACCGTAGATAGCCAGCACCAAACCAACGCCAACGGAACCACTGCGCAGGCGCACAGCTCGACCGGCGCTTCCGCTTATGGCGCGACGGGGAAGAACGGCAACAGCGCCGCCGTCGGCCAAAGCGCAAATGGCGATAAGTATGCCGCGACGTCAAACGGCAAAACCTACAGCAACACCGGCAGCGGTTGGGACCAAAAAAGCGGATCTACGTCAAGCTACAACAAGTCCAGTTCCAGCGGCTGGGGTGGGCAGGAAAAGAGCGGCGGGTCATCCGCGATGAGCAGTGGAGGCGGCGGATGGAGTTCGCGAGCTTCCAGTGCGCGCGGTTCAGAAAGCTACGGCGGTCGTCGCCGGTAATCTCAACGCCACTGGAGCAGATGCATGCGTACACAATTTTTGCGTGTCGATGAAGCGCCGAAAGTTCAACCTTGGAGAATCTCCGTGTCGCGAGCAACCCGCAGGACCACTTTCATTCGTCGTCTGACCCTTCTGGCGATCGTATTCGTCCTTGCCGGGTGCAGCAGCAAGAGCGCCAAGCCCGCTTACCAGACGTTTGCTTCACCCGACGATGCGGGTAGCGCGCTGTTGACGGCGGCGAAGGGAGGCGATCCGAATGCAGTGATCGCCGTGTTCGGTCCGGACTCGAAAGCCATCGTTTTCTCCGGCGATGCGGTGCAGGACAAGGAGACCGCCGCTACACTCGTGACCGCCTACGAGGTCATGCACCGCTGGCGCAAGATGCCTGACGGCTCCCAAATCCTCCTGCTTGGAGCAGACAATTTTCCCTTCCCGATCCCGCTGAAAAAAAATGCGGCAGGGCAGTGGTACTTCGACGTGGCTGCGGGAAAGGAAGAAATCCTGATACGCCGTATCGGGCGCAACGAACTCGCGGTCATGGACGTATGCAACGCGCTGGCCGATGCTGAGGCTCAGTACTTTTCTATGCGTCACGACGACGGAAGCACCGGGCAGTTTGCCGCGAAGTTCATCAGCGACGCGGGCAAGCAGAACGGTTTGTACTGGGAGTCGGCGGAAGGTCAGCCGAAGAGTCCGCTCGGTCCCATGGCGGCATATGCCACGAACGAAGGATATAACGTGAAGCCGGACTCACACGTGCCCTTCCATGGCTACTACTTCCACATGCTCACCGGGCAAGGCCCTAACGCGCCGGGCGGCGCGAAGGACTACATCGTCAATGGAAAGATGACCGGCGGCTTCGCCTTCGTCGCCTATCCCGCTGAGTACCGCAACTCCGGCGTGATGACATTCCTCATCAACCAGGACGGTGTGCTGTTGCAGAAGGATTTGGGGAGCACTACAGAACAGACCGCGGTCGCAATGACCCAGTTCGATCCCGATCACATTTGGACCCTGGCACAGCAATAGCGAGTTTTCCCCATCCGTGGGAATTATCTGGGGGATGAGATCGAACCAATCTGGCAAAAAGCTAACCCGATGTCGCCGCACGCGCCATCCTCTCGCATTACGGATCGGAGATATAAATTGCGACGACGATCAGAGTTGTTTCCAAAAGAAAGAACGAATTCGCGATATTCTCGGGTTTCCGATTACCTTTCTTAATCCACTCACCTTTCTTAATCCACTCACTAATCAGTTCGAATAGGTCATGGTCATCGCGGGCGCGCTAGCCTTATAGAAGCCGGCGGGCGCAGCGCGTTGGCCGGACAACCGAAATCTGTCAAAAGCACTTGTCCGGTTACGGCTGCCGGCTCAGGGGATCGACGCAACACTGGCGTGAAGTTTACTCGCAGGAGTTTGGAAGCCTAGTGTTTTTCTGGGGCGTTGATTCAAGCGCAGCGAGACATGGTCGAGCTGGGCTTGCGAATAACCGGACAGGTCGGTGCCTCGAGGAAAATATTGGCGCAGCAGCAGGTTGGTGTTTTCGTTCGTGCCTCGCTGCCAGGGACTCTGCGGATCGCAGAAGTAGACCTGCACATCGGTAGCTACGGTGAAGTCCTTGTGTTTGGCCATCTCCAGTCCGCGGTCCCACGTCAACGAGCGTTTTAGCCTAGCTGGGAGCTTGCGAACATGCCGACTCAAGGCCGCCACGACAGCTTCGGTTTCTTTGCTCGGCACTTTGATCAGCATGGCGAAGCGGGAGTGGCGTTCGACCAGCGTCGCAATGTAACTGTTCTTGGCGCCGCTCAGCAGATCGCCTTCCCAATGACCGGGAACCGCGCGGTCTTCTGCTTCTGCAGGCCTTTGGCGGATCGAGACGGCATCGACGATCTGCCCCCGTGACTGTCCGCTGGCTGTCGCATGTCGCGAGCGGCGCATGCGCCGCTTCGACCGCAGGTGGTCCATCAGCTCTTTTTTCAATACGCCACGGGCTTGAATGAACAGGCTACGGTAAATCGTTTCGTGGGATACGCGCATGCTCTCGTCATCGCGATACTGAATCTTCAGCCACCCGGAAATCTGTTCCGGTGACCAGTCCAGAATCAGTTTACTCGCAACGATGTCCCGTAACTTGCGGTTGGCGGCAAGCAGGCACTGCTTC
>JBEKJW010000213.1:0-8996 GCA_050011035.1 Candidatus Acidiferrales bacterium | reverse complement strand
GGCCGTCACCGACGGCGTTGGTTGGCACGGCGAGATTCGTGGTATAGCCGCGGTTTTGCAGAAACGAGATTAGTGATTGGTCCGCACCGATACCTGCCGGATCGAGCGCTTGTAGCGAGTTGGGCCCGGTGAGAGGTGTGGTTACGGTCTGGTTGCTGGCATTGACGTAATTCAACTGGCCGTTAAAGAAACTCGCATCGGGCACCGTCAGTAAGTTTTGCTCGGGCTGAACCGAACGCAGGCCGTTGTAAGAAAAGAAGAAGAACAGCTTGTTCTTGATGATCGGGCCACCGATGTCTCCCCCAAATTGGTTTCGAATGAGCTGCGGATTCGGGACGCCGTTCAGGTTGTTGAAATAGTCGTTGGCGGTGTATGCCGTTGTGCGGTTGTACTCGAACAGTTGGCCGTGAAAATTGTTCGTGCCGCTCTTGGTTACGAGTTCAACTTGTCCGCCCGCGCTGTGGCCGTACGTTGCGTCGCCGCCAGCGGTGGTGATGTTCAGTTCCTGAACCGAATCCAGCGGAACGTTGACGGTGGGATAGAACGCGAAGCCGCCGCGCTGATCGTTGACGTCCAGACCATCAAGCGTCAGGTTCGTCTGGTCCGAGCGCGTGCCGGTGACTTCGCCGGACGGCGTTGCGCCGGGGGCGAGGGCGAGGTAGTTGGTCGCGTTATTCACGAAAACGTTCGGCAAGTCCTGGATGCGCTCGCCGTCGATGTTCGAGCCAACCGAAGCATCGGTGGTGTTAAGCGTTTCCGTCGGCGCAGACGTGACTTCCACTGTCACTTTGTTGTCGCCGACTTTGAGCTGCGCGTCACGTGTTTGCTTGGTGCCGACGTTCAGGGTGAATTTATCGATGGTGAGGACCGAGAAGCCGGTCTTCGAGAATTCGAGACTATAGTTCTCCGCGGGCGGCACGTTTGTGAACTCGTAAATACCTAGCGTGTTCGTGGCGGCCGTCTTGGTGTAGCCAATTCCGGTATTGCTCAGGGTGACCGTGGCATCGGCGTCGGTGACAACGCCAGTGACGCTGGAGTTGTCTTGCGCTTGAACGGAGGAAGCGGCGAGACCGAGGGACACGAGGAACATCGACACAATAAGGAAACGCAACAGCGACCCGCTGCGTACGGCAGGACTCATAACACCCCCCATGAGGTACTAGGACAGTCGCGACCGAATAATTACCGATCTGGGAACACGAAAAAGGACACGTATGACCCGAAGGGATGCAATTGCAATTCCATCCCTACGAAAAGTGGGAGGAGTGTACCAGAAATTGCGAATTTATTTGCAACGCAGGACTTAGCAAATGTCTGAAGGTTGTAACCGGCACCTCGCGCGCCAGACCATCCGTGATTTGGAATTCTTCTGTGAATAAACGATAGTTGGAACGGCGCGTGAGTGGCCATTCGCGATAGGCAACCGTTCGATTTCGAAAGGAACTCGTGTGCGGTGCGGGAGTTCGGATATACTCGCGAGATATCCGAACGCATTGAAAGAGGCTGAGACAAAATGTCGGTAAACAAAGTGATTTTGGTGGGCAGGTTGGGACGCGATCCGGAGACGCGGTTCACCGGCGGCGGGCAAGCCGTCGCGAATTTTTCGGTGGCGACCGACGAGACGTACAAGGATCGCAACGGCGAGAGGCAAAAGCGGACGGAGTGGCACAAAATCGTCGTGTGGGGAAAGCAGGCCGAGATCGCGCAGCAGTATTTGAAGAAGGGTTCACTCGTGTTTATCGAGGGGCGAATTCAGTCTCGCGAGTGGCAGGACAAGGAAAATCAGAAGCGGACGAGCTTTGAAATTGTGGCGACAAACTTCCGGATGCTCGGCGGGCGGGCGGATGGCGCGGCGGCAGGAGCGGGCAGCGGTGGCGGCGCGTCACACAGCGGCGGCGGATTCGGCAGCGGTGCCGCGCGCGGAGGCGATTCGGAGTTTGACGCCGGGATGCCGGACGATGCCGGGCCGCATGGGCCGGAGATTTCCGACGAGGATATTCCGTTCTAAGACGAGGTACTTGCAGGTGCGCGCGCGAGGGCTGGGTAGCCTTGCCGGCGCGCTAATGCGAGCTGGGATCTTTTTTGCGCTCTTCGTCGATCTTCTGCATGATCGCGTCGAACTTGGGGCGCTGGTCTGGCGTCAGGATCGCGCGAATGCGATCACGGCCCTGGAGACGGAGCGAATCACGCTCAGTGTCCGCCGCGGCGTAGTCGGCGTGAATTTTGGAGCGCGTGTCGTCGACGATGTCGCCGAACTGCTTCGCCTGATCAGGCGTGAGACTCAGGTCCTTCGTCATACGATCCACGATCTGCTCGCGCGTAGGTGGTGACGGCGGAAGCTGCTTGCCCCAAACTCGTTCGCCCCACAAATGATTGGCGGTCGCGCCCGCGATCGCGCCCAAAAGGAACACGATCAGGACCAGGACAGCCGCTTCGCTTCGCGTTTTAGCGTTTGCCATGGTTTCCATCCGTCGTAGAAATCAGAAAATCATCGCGATCGTTGCTGCTGTAGTTCACGTCAGAGAAAAGACCGGTGTCGTCCGACGGCGAGAGGTAGGTGCCGTCCACCGAAGCACGGTGCTGCGAGATATCGAAGGTAAGAACCAGCGCGAGAGCTACGCCAGCCGTGGCTGCGAATTTCCACGCGAGCGAAACGAACGGACTCCAGATGGATTTTTCGTCGGCGCGCTCGCTTTCCGCCTGGCGGATGCGAGCCATAGTGATGCGCGCAAAACCGGGACCGGGATCGGCCGCAGGTTCGGCGACGCGAAGCAAGCGAGCGCTGAATGAAGCGCGTTCGACAGCGGCTGCGCAAGCGGCGCAGGATTTCAGGTGCGCGTCCAGCACGGCAGCATCGGCCGGCGACATTTCACCGGAGACGCGGTCGTACAGACGAGCTTCAAACTCCGGGCAGGCCCCCGAAGTTTCTGCGATTGGGTTCAACGTCATCTTCAGCCCCTTTTATCCCGGGTATTTGGCTGTGACGTGTTCGATTCGAGCCTGCGCTTGTAAACATCAGTGAGTCGTGCGCGAGAACGAAACAGCCTAACTTTCACGGTATTCACGTTCAAATTCAGCATCTCGGCCAACTCCTGCACCGAGAACCCTTCTACTTCCTTCAACATCAAAAGCTGCCGGTCTTCGTCCGGCAATTTGTCGAGCATGCGCTCGAGCAAGTCGCGAGCCTCGGCAAGCTGGCCGGGATCCTCCGGCGGATTTTCCGCAGAGGCAACGCCATCGAGGCGCGAAACCTGATCTTCGGAAAGATCGGCTTCGTAGGTGAGCGGGCGGACTTTGCGCTTGCGCAAGTAGTCCCAGCACTCGTTCACTGAGATTTTGTACAGCCACGTCGAAAATGCCGAGCGCTGATCGAAACGCTTCAACGAAATAAACACTTTCAGGAAGACCTGTTGCACCACGTCTTCCACGTCGTCACGACGGCGCAGGATGCCGTTCACCAGGCCAAATACACGCTGCTGGTGGTGGCGAATCAGCTCTTCAAAAGCGGCCTCGTCGCCCGACTGTGCGCGGCGGACGAGATCCTGCTCCCTGTCGGCCTTCTCGCTCCGGGCGGCCGGAATCGAAAGTGTCGAGGCGGTGGCTGCCACATTCTTTGGGACGTCAGGCATCGGGATTTGGTTTCACACAATAAAATGCCATGGCGCTTAGGAAATAGATAGGTGTTGCGAGCAAGTATCAACCATGTGACAATCCCGACATGATAATCGGAGACCGCATCCGTCTTCTACGTGAATCCAAAGAACTTTCCCAGGGCGACATCGAGAAGCGCACTGGCCTGCTTCGATGCTACATCTCACGCGTCGAAAACGGGCACACAGTGCCAGCGATTGAAACCCTAGAAAAGCTGGCTCGGGCGATGGAAGTGCCGCTCTACCAGCTCTTCTACGACGGTGAAGAGCCGCCCGCCCTGCCGAATTTGCCGAAGCGCAAGTCGGCGGACGATATCGCTTGGGGAAGCCGAGGAAAAGAAGCGCGTGTACTCGGGCGCTTCCGCCGTCTGTTGGGCCGAATCGATGAGGGCGATCGCCGCCTCTTGCTGTTTATGGCTCAAAAGATGTCTAGCCGGTAGTTCGGGCTAGCTGAAACGGCGAATCCGCGAACGTCGATGAACCCGGCCGAACGGCACGGACGGATAAGCTTACGCCAAAATTTCAGTTTCACTTTGGAACTGAGCCTTCCAAATATCTTAAGACCCTCATCCCCACGGATCTGTAAGTCCTTTATTCCCATTCAATTGTGCTGGGTGGTTTGGAACTGATGTCGTAGACAACTCGGTTCACTCCCGGAACCTCGTTCACGATCCGGACGGACATCCGCTCAAGCACATCCATGGGAAGGCGCGACCAGTCAGCCGTCATCGCATCGAGTGATTCCACGACGCGAATTGCGACGGCGTTGCCGTAGGTGCGACCGTCGCCCATCACGCCCACACTGCGAACCGGCAACAGGACGGCGAAGGCTTGCCAGACGTTGGAGTACAGACCGGCACGGCGAATTTCTTCGACCACGACGGCGTCAGCGCCACGTAGTGTGTCGAGCTTTTCGCGGGTGATGTCGCCGAGAATACGGACCGCGAGGCCCGGACCGGGGAACGGGTGCTTCACGAGGATTTCTTCCGGAAGGCCGAGTTCGCGGCCGATCTGGCGGACTTCGTCTTTGAATAGATCGCGCAGAGGTTCGATCAGGCCGAAGGGCATGTCTTCCGGAAGGCCGCCGACGTTGTGATGCGACTTGATGACAGCGGAGGGCCCCTTGACGCTGACCGACTCGATCACGTCGGGGTAGAGAGTTCCCTGCACCAGGAACTTCACGGGCAGGCCTTTGTCAGAACCGGCGACGAGCTTGCGCTGTTCCTCGGCGAAGATTTCGATGAACTCGTAGCCGATGATTTTGCGTTTCTTTTCGGGATCGGTGACGCCGGCGAGCTTGCCAAGGAAACGGGCGGAGGCATCGACGCCGATAACGTTGAGGCCGAGGCGGTTGCGAAGGAGCGCCAGCGTCTCTTCGAATTCGTTACGGCGAAGCAGGCCGGTGTCGACGAAGACATTGGTGAGGCGGTCGCCGATGGCGCGGTGAACGAGAGCCGCAGCGACGGCGGAATCGACACCGCCGCTCAGCGCGCAGATGGCGCGGCAGCCTTCGGCTTGCTTGCGAATCGAGTCGATGGTGGCGGCGATGAAACCGGCGCGATTCCAATTCTGTTTTGCGCCGCAGACTTCGAAGATGAAGTTACGGAGGATATCGGTGCCGCGTTCGGTGTGATTCACTTCCACGTGGAACTGGACTCCGTAGAGTTTTTTCTCGCCGTGCTCAACGGAAGCGACGGCGTTATGCGTGCGGCCTGTAACGGCAAAACCCGCAGGCACGTCGATCACGTGGTCGCCGTGGCTATTCCAGATTTTCAATTTCTTGGGGATGTTGCCGAAGATCTTCGAATCGCAGGCAATGTCGAGCTCAGCGCGGCCGTACTCACGTCGATCGGCTGGCGAAACTTTTCCGCCGAGAGTGTGCGCGAGCCACTGCATTCCGTAGCAAATACCGAGCACAGGAACACCGAGGTCGAGGACTTTCGGATCGCAGTACGGCGCGTCTTTATCGTAAACCGAGCTGGGGCCGCCGGAGAGGACGATGCCGACGGGCTCGAGCGCGCGTATTTCGTCGAGCTTCGCAGTGCAAGGAAGCACAGCCGAGAAAACCTGCTGCTCGCGGATACGTCGTGCGATGAGCTGGGTGTACTGGCCGCCGAAGTCGAGAACGACGATGCCGTGTTTGGTGCTGCTGACGAGGCTTTCCGTTTCCTTCTGCGATGCCGTGCCGCTCGATGGGGTCATCCGGTTCATCCCTCGCTCGATTGTGTGAGACCTACTTTACAACGATGTTGACCAGCTTGTTTGGAACGACGATGGTTTTGACGATCTGCTTGCCGGCGATTTCCCTGGCGACTTTTTCGTCGGCCTTCGCAAGCTGTTGCAGATCGGCTTCGGCCAGACCATCTTCTACCACGACTTTGCCGCGGAGGCGGCCGTTGACCTGGACGATCACTTCGAAGACGTCTTCGCGCGCGAGGTCTTCGGAGTATTTTGGCCAGGACTCGTGTGTGAGCGTTTTGGAGTGGGCGAGGATCTGCCAGAGTTCTTCGGCGATGTGGGGCGTCATCGGCGTGATCATAAGCACGAGGATTTCGAGGGCGTGCTTGAGCACGGCGGGCGACATGTCCTGATCGAGCGGCTCGAGTTCCTGCAGCGTGTTGACGAGCGTCATCACGAGCGCGACGGACGTATTGAAGTGCCAGCGGCCTTCGTAGTCGTTGGTGATGCGCTTCAGAGTTTGGTGCACGGCGCGGAGCAGCTTGCGCTCTTTGTCGGTGGCAATTGTGAGCGCGGCTGCATTGTCGCGATGCGAGTCAGCTTGGGCGAGCGCTGGAGCGAGGCGCGCGACGAGTTTGTAGAGCTTGGTTAGGAAGCGCGATGAGCCTTCGATGGCTTGCTCGCTCCACTCGAGATCTTTTTCCGGCGGCGCGGCAAAAAGCGTGTAGAGACGGCCAGTGTCGCAGCCGTAGCGATCGGCCATGTCGATGGCGCCCACGACGTTGCCGCGTGACTTGGACATCGCGACGCCGCCCTTCTGCACCATTCCTTGCGTGAACAGGCGCGCGATCGGTTCGCTTTCGGTGACCAGGCCGATGTCGCGCATCACTTTGCAGAAGAAGCGCGAATAGAGCAGGTGCAGGATGGCGTGCGTGATTCCACCGACGTACTGGTCGATCGGGAACCAATAGTGGGCTTTGTCTTTCGCGAAGGGCGCGGTCGTATTGTGCGGATCGGTGTAGCGGTAGAAATACCAGGACGAATCGACGAAGGTGTCCATCGTGTCCGTCTCCCGCCGCGCGGGACCGCCGCACTTCGGGCACTTCGTATTCACAAAGTCGGGCGAACTGGCAAGTGGCGACTGCCCTTCGCCGGTGAGATTCACGTTTTCCGGGAGCTTCACAGGAAGCTGATCGTCGGGCACAGGGACAATGCCATCTTTATCGCAATAGACGACGGGAATCGGTGTGCCCCAGTAACGTTGGCGCGAAACACCCCAATCGCGGAGGCGATAGTTGACCTCGGCATCACCGAAACCTTTGGCGCGCGCATCGGCGGCCATTTTCGGCAGAGCATCTTCGGAAGTCAGCCCAGTGTAGGGTCCGGAGTCGACGAGGCGGCCGTGGTTGGAGACAGCTTCGGTAAGTTTCTCCGCAGCGATCCGATCTCCGTCGAGCGGCTGAACGACGATCTTGATCGGCAGGTTGTACTTCGAGGCGAATTCGCGGTCGCGTTCGTCGTGAGCGGGGACAGCCATGATCGCGCCGGTCCCATATTCGGCGAGGACGAAGTTCGCGACCCATATCGGGACTTTGTCACCGGAAAAAGGATTGACGGCGTAGATTCCGGTGAAGAAGCCTTCTTTTTCGGTAGTCGCAAGATCGGCGGCGCTGATGCGCGTCTGGCGCATTTTATTCCACTGATCGTCCACGGGGGCCGCGATGGGCGAGCGATCCATAATCTGCGGCAACTGTGGATGCTTTGGTGAAAGCACGAGCGCCGTTGCGCCGTAGATGGTGTCGATCCGCGTGGTGAAAATCTCGATCGCATTGTCGGCGTCGTCCGCGCTCGAGCCGAGCGCCGGGACGGTGAACTTTACGCGAGCGCCGATGGATTTTCCGATCCAGTTGCGCTGCATAGTGAGGACGCGCTCGGGCCAGCCGCCCTCGAGCAGCTTCATATCGTCGAGAAGCTGATCGGCGTACTGAGTGATGCGGAAGAACCATTGATCGAGTTCGCGGATTTCCACGCGCACGTCTTCGTGGCGCCAGCAGAAACCGTCGATGACCTGCTCGTTCGCGAGCACGGTGCAACATGCAGGACACCAGTTCACTTGCGACTTCTTGCGGAACGCGATTCCCTTCTCCAGCATGCGGAGGAAGAGCCACTGGTTCCAGCGGTAGTAGTCGGGTTCGCAGGTGGAAATTTCGCGGCGCCAGTCGTAGCTGAAACCGAAGCGGCGGAGGACGCGCTGGAATTCGGCGATGTTCTTCAGCGTCCAGTCGCGCGGCTTGGTTTTATTTTTGATTGCAGCGTTTTCGGCGGGCAGGCCGAACGCATCCCAACCCATCGGGTGGAGGACGTTGAAGCCAGTCATGCGCTTGTAGCGGGCGACGGCGTCGCCGATGGTGTAATTGCGCATGTGGCCCATGTGGAGCGTGCCGGAGGGATACGGTAGCATTTCCAGCATGTAGAACTTTTTGCGGGAGGGATCTTCGTCGGCGTTGAACGCGCCTTCGTCTGCCCAGACTTTCTGCCACTTCGCTTCGATTTGTTGCGGATCGTAGAAGGCTGGTCGCGGGTCGGAATCGGCCAAGTTCACTTCCCTCGTTTGCGCGATTTTTTCGCGGCGGCTTCGGCTCTGGCCGGTTTTTTGCGCTTCGGCGCGGTGCGCTTCTTCGCCTTCGCGGCGGTTTTTTTCGCGCGCGTTTTGGATTTCGCGGAATGTGGACGCGGCTTCATTCCTTCTCCGGTGGCTTTCACCACGCGGCCAAGCAGCTTCCACAGAGCCGCAACGTTGCGCTTGTCGTCGCCGGGCGAATCAATCGGCGTTTCGAGAATGAACGCGCGTCCGGCAAGCTGCGGGTGATTCAGGATGCGCGCGAAAGCATCGAGGCCGATCTTGCCTTTGCCAATGTGTTCGTGGCGGTCGACGCGCGAGCCGTGATTCGTTTTCGAATCGTTGGCATGGATCACGTGGACGGCTTTCAGGCCGACCGTCGCATCGATGTGCTGCAAGGCAGAGTCGAGGCCTTCGGCGGTGCGAATGTCCCAACCGGCGGCGAAGGTGTGCGCGGTGTCGACGCAGATGCCGACAGGGTGATCGCGCAGCAAATCGAGAATGGCGCGCAACTCTTCAAACTTTGCGCCGACCGAGGCGCCGTGGCC
>JBEKJW010000212.1:0-8035 GCA_050011035.1 Candidatus Acidiferrales bacterium | reverse complement strand
TCAATTTGCTGTCCCGCATTTGGGTAGTCAAGATGCAAGCGGCTCTCGTCTAGTGTTACGCTCATCTCGGAATGCCGATTGAGGAAGGTCGTATCGAGCCATTGCCCCGCAAAACCATCAGACCCCGACAACCGCGAATACACAGTTTGGGAAGTCACAGAAGCTTCGTCAGTTCGCAGATTGCTCATCGTCACCGTAAATGTTTTGCCATCCGTCGATATTTCATCGTGAGCGACTCCCGTCTTCACTCCGTTCTCCATTACGGTGACATCCAGAGCTCGACCTCCGCTTTCTTCGCAGGCGATCGTGCGATTATTCCCCGCCTGTCGAGCCTTTCCATCGCAGTGAATAGAGTTCTTAGAATTTTCATCAAAGTGATAGTCCTTGCCCGGCGCAATTGAGATCGTCAAGACCTCCCCTTTGAAGGTGCTTTCCGAGGCGTCTAATTTCCACTTCCCGTTCCAGTCCCGCGAAGGCGCAATGCATCCTGTTTCGGCTGCCAGCACGCATAAAACGACACAACTGAGCCATGCCTTTCTTGTTTTCATTGTCATCGGTTCGATTTAAAGCTTCGGTAATTCTGCACAACAAGTGTCCCACGAAAACAAGACCAATAAAATGATCGAGCGTAACCTCCCACCAAAACCACTTCGCGGTCAATTCATATCACCCGACAAATACGCGTTGCGCCGCGGTGAAGGCGTGGCGCGGCGCGATGATTCCCTTGCGCCCTGTCGTTGTGGTATACAGTTGCGTAACGCAGCACGGCCGCCGACGGGCGGCTCGCCCCTGAGCCCCAGAAGGAGTACCGCTGTGACATCGCGCACTCACCGCGCGCCGGCCACTCGGGCGAAGGACATCTCGAAGGTCATCTCGATCGCGTCGCGCACCGCTGCGCCTCCCCCATCACCCGCGTCGGCGACGCGCGCCGCAACAGCCGCACATGCCACGCGCGACACTGACGCCGCGCCGGAACGAATTCGCGCTGACGTAACGCCGCCGGCCGGCGACCCAATCCGCGCAGACGGCGCGCCGTCGCTCACCGACGAATCGCTCGCGATCTGCGCCTTCGTCGAGCTGCCGATCGATCCACTCGACGATCGCTTCGACGAAGCGCTGGACGGGCCGCTCGACGGCACGGCAAGCGGCACGGTCAACCGTTCGGTCGACGGCGCAGTCAACCGCCCAGTAAAAGTTCCGCGCCAAAAACGCCGCCCGCGGCTTCCGCAAGCGCTCCCCAAGCCGCGCAAGCCGCGCTCCGCCTCGAAGACCGCGCGCTCGGTGCTCACCGGCTACTACATCTCGCGCGACACGATCTATGGCCCGGAGCGTTCGGGCGAATTCTACGTGCGCGGCGAACGCATCTACCTCTCGCGTCGCGCACCCGCAGGACGCCCGGGCATTCCGGGCGCGACGTCGCGCGAAGTCGGGCGCGTCCTCGGCGATCTCGCGGGAATGCCCCGTGCGACAGGCACCGTGGCGAATCGCGTCGCCGCGCGCGACGTAGCGCCCATCCCCACCGGGTACTTCACCATCAACGGGCGAATATACGGCGGCATGGGCCGCGCAACGGACGCCGTCGCCGGCGTTCAGCGCGTCGGGAATGACGTCTCGGCGCAACTCGCGAAGGGCGAGTTTCGCATCGCCGGCAACTTGATCTACGGCCCGCCGGGCCGGCGTGTCCCGTGGCTTGTCGCCGCACTTCCCGTCAAGCGCAGTAAAGCCGGGCCCGCGAAAGCGAAGCCCAAACTGAGGCGGGCACGGCGCCCGCATCCCGAAGCGGCGTGACGTGTGGATTGACCCGGCGGAACGATTCAGGATTGGAGTAGAGTAGACGCAGAGGTGCGTGGCATGAAGAGCCGAATCGCAATCTGGGCAGCCAGTGGCGCAATGATTGTAGGTCTCTGGTCCATCTACCTCTTTTCCGCACCTGGCGCGCCGCGAGGGTTTGAGGCGCTTTTGCTCGATCTAACGTGTCCGATTGCGCTCGCGCGTCAGCACCATATGACCATCGACTTCGTGCTTCTTGCCAACGCTCTTACGTACGCTTTGGCTGGACTGGCTGTAGAAACCGTGCGGCGGACCACAAAGCTACCCCTCAAGCTCCGCTAGGTCGTTAAACACTCGTAGTGCCCATACGCGAACAAAATTCACCTGGAAAGCTTCCACCTAGTCCGCTGCCAGCGGCTGAGGCGAAAAGCCGAAAGGGCGGCGACGCGCTCGGCACAAGGCTTAAAGTGGCTGCGTTGCTGGGGTTTTGTGCGATCGGTTTCGGCGCATGGTTCCTCTACGGCTCGCCGGTGGTGGTTGGCTTGGCCGCTGCCCCGTTCCTTCCGCCTCGCGCGATATGCTAGGTTGTCGTGTTTTCGCCTCAATTCCTCGCATAGGAACTCATTACAATAAATCATCTATTATTAAATATTAGGTCTGTGAATTTATGACTTGTTTATTTCTCTTGACACGACGCGCGATGGTACGTATATACCTATGCAATCTTGGTTTATTGAGGGGCGAGTTAAATAGCGCGCCTTCGCGAGAGGCTTCGCGACTGCTTCGGTCATTTCAGCTTTCTTCCCGCAATTCCCAGGTTCGAACGTTTCGAGCCTTAACCATAGTCGATGCGTAGCGTCATTTGGTTCAACAGGGTAGGACGGAGAATCGCGTGAGCCTAGGGAATCCGATAGCGCTTATCAAGTTAGCTCTTGAAAAGGTGCCAGCTTTCAAATACGCCCTCGCAGTTGGAGCGGTGTTCGCCGTCGCTGCGATTGTCGTGTCTTATCGAGTTAACCTGTTGGCGCTGGGAATTTGCGCCGTTGCCATTTTCATTCTAATGCCCGTCTTCATACTCCTTGCAAGCATGGCCACCGAGATTGAGAAACCAAACGGCGCGGCCGTTTTCAAACCTCAGACACAAGTTCTTGGTTGGTTCTGTGTCGTGCTGCTTATCGCTATGGCGCTCGGTTTTTTCTCGTCATTACTGTGGCAGTGGCCGTTAAGTTTTGCCATATGGCTCGAACAGGCGGGACAGGGATCGGTTAAAAAAGAGATTTCACAGCTACGGTTAAACAGGCCGGTCGGCGCTGATGAATGGACTTCGTACGAAACCGATTATGTTCGCTTGACGGATCTCATCAGGGACTACATTCGCTACGTCGAGATGAACCCGAATGCCGATCGGAAAGATGAAGTGCTCGGATCCATTAAAGAGGCCGTGGGCTTTGTTCGCATGCAAAATCAAAAAGTGTCCGAGTTTGCGGATAAACGGCCAAATGGCCTCGATTTATACACCAAGACATTTCCAGCCAAGTTGGACCACATCTTAGAAGTGCTCGAAAGAGCTAAACACAATGGAGACGGTCTCACGCGTGAAGATGCGGTTTGTTTTGACACTGCGATCAAGAGCTGGCGCTATGGCGCTTGGTTCGATGACAACGGCACTAAACAGCTGCTAGCCGATAGTGGATACAACGGCCAGCTGCCGTACTTGACCAAGAGGTGTACGGATTACCTCATACTAGGTTCCGAGGGAATACCTCATTGACGAAGCATGGCTCAGGATATCCGCAGGCGTCGGACTCGATGCGCCGCACGGCCTGATAAGACGGAAGACTTAAAAAATGGGCCGGCGCGGTGGAGTCGATTCAGAAGCTGAAGATTCCCGTGATGATCGCCGTCCACAATCACTTCGCCGACTGCACTCCAGAGACGGTCCCCGCGTTTCAGAAGATGCTGAAACCCTCCTGACTCTCCTCGACCGCATTCTGCAATGGGCTTCGCGTCTGCCCGATTCCTTTACTCGAACTACGCACATGTAGGTATTCACCGGAAGGGCGGCGGGGTGCGAGCCTGAAATCAGTCTGCTGGAGGCGATCATGCTCTACGGATATGGATTAATCGCGCTGCTCGTCATCCTTTGCCTGGGTCTCTGGCTTATGTGTCGCGCGGAGGATGACGCAACGAAAGCCCACCGCGCGGCGGGGATCGTGCGGCGAGCCAAGGCTAAGGAAAAAGCCGCAGCTCCGCAAAGTCGCTAAAGCCCGCTGGCAGCGTTTTCTCGGTGGCTTCGGTGGATGCGTGAGTCTTAACCGGGTCAACGCCGCACGCGCTTGCCTTCGCATAGAAGTTCGCCGATCATTCGGGCATGCCGACCAAGCCTGAAATCCGAATCGGAACCAGCGCATTCACGGCGGCCGGATGGGAGAATTTCTTCTATCCGGAAGGAATGAAGCCCGCCGAATACCTTTCGCACTACGCCACGCAGTTTGATTTTGTGGAAGTCGACAGCACTTTCTATCGCACGCCTGCGATCTCCACGGTGAAGGGCTGGCACGCGAAGACGCCGAAAAACTTCCTGTTCGCGCTGAAGGTTCCGCAGGTGATCACGCATGAAAAAGTCTGCGTGGACTGCGACGACGATTTGAAGCACTTCCTCACGGCGGCCGATAACCTCGGCGACAAGCTCGGCGCACTCGTGTTCCAGTTTGGATATTTCAATAACGCCGCGTTCAAGACGCAGGCGGACTTCATCGCCGTGCTCGAACCGTTCCTGAAATCGCTTCCGAAAGGTTATCCGTTCGCTCTCGAAATACGGAATAAGAGTTGGATGGACGATCGATTCATGGACTTGCTGCGCAAACACAAGGTGGCGTTTGCGGTGATCGATCAGGGCTGGGTTCCCCGCCCCTGGGAATTCAAAACGCGGCTCAACCACGTCACGGCGGACTTCGCGTACATCCGGCTACTCGGCGACCGGAAAGGAATCGAGCAGATCACCAAGGTTTGGGACAAGGTTGTCGTGGATAAACAGGCTGAATTGAAAAACTGGGCCGGCGAAGTGGAATCGATTCAGAAGCTGAAGATTCCCGTGATGGTCGCCGTCAACAACCACTTCGCAGGCTGCGCGCCGGAGACGGTGCGCGCGTTTCAAAAGATGCTGAAGCTCATCTAGAGGCGCAGCCAGGATCACCTAGGTTTCCGCGACTCCTCTTCTTCGGTCAGCTCAACGATTGATTTCTCAGTCGAATATACGTGCGCGCCGACCCAAGCCGTCGCCTTTACTTTCAAACCTCCGACCACACCCGGGACGCCTCCAAATGCGTTGTGCGCGCAAGCATTGCAGATGTCCACGGTCATCAACCGCTTAGTTTCTTCCGGCATGATCGGCCCGAAGTGCTGTTCGCTAACGCGAAATTTCTTAGTATTCGGATCCCCAGTATTACGCTCTTCTAAAGCGTATAGCACCCCCGCGAAGTGGGCTAGCAAAGCGGTCGGCACCCAGAGGACGCAGTCGTATGCCGTAACCCTCTGCGGGTTTCCGTTTACGATGCTTACCGAAAGTTGGCTGATGACGTGGTCGTCCTGCTTTCTTAGAAACTCTTTTCGAAGCTGAAGTTGGATTCCGGACGAGAGAACCGTTTGCCATTGCTGGAGCTTCGCCGGTAACGCAGCCATGACTTCAAATTCGTCCGTGAAGTTGATTGGGTTTAGCTGAATGAGCTTGCGAAGGCCTTCAAGTCCAACGGACGAATGCTGAAGGCAATAATTGGCAGCTCGCTCTTTTCAACTCGCTTGATATATGTCGCGATCGCAATCTCCTGTTCGATCCAGATCGAGGCCCTAGTGATAGAGCCTCCATCTGGGAGACCGATTTCGCCTCGAGGGTGCAACACCGCTATAAACCCTACGCATCGTTGGAGGGCGGCAAGGATATTAGCGTCGAGACCGTTGAGGTCTTGCACGTCTTCTGCGAAGAACGGGACGCACGGCGTCAAATCTGAGACCATTTTCGCGATTGCTTTCCCAAGATTCTTTTCAGCTTGAGTAAATTGCCCACACGAAATAAATATTGTCGGTTTGGTCATTTACGCCTGGCGATGCTAGTCCTTCATAACGGCGATCTCACTTCTCCGATACGGTATCACTGGTTAGTTCCGCTGTGGTAGCCTCGTCGAATGGAGATCGTGTGGCAAGCCGAAGATAGCCTCCGTGAAAAGAAGCTCGAGAACGATACGAAGGACCTTCTAAAAACTCTTGTTGCGTTCGCCAACTCAGTAGCTCCCGGCGACACCGCGAGAATTTTCATCGGAGAACGGGACGACGGAACGATACAGGGGGTTTCGAATCCGGATGATATGCAGAAGAGAGTTCGCAAGGAGGCAGAAAAGATATTCCCTGAGATCGATTACAAAACGACCGTTTACGGCCCGGCTGAAACGCCGTGTGTTTTGGTTGAGATTCGCAGTAACCGCCTTGCGCCCCATTTTGGAGGTGCGGCTTGGGTTCGTCGTGGTTCCGAAACGATCAGGGCCACGGAGCATCTATATCGAGTGATGGTTGAGACTAAACTTGAGAAAGTTAGCCAGCTTCTTCAATGGCAGCGACGACCAGACAAAAATATAACAATCGAGGGGACGTGGCGTCGGCGTTTTCCCGAAGAGTTTGCTCCGAACGACTACTCAGTGGGCCAGCATCGCGGTGAAATCTTAGACGTAAATTCACATTGGCTTAGCCTGCGTCGGTACGACGATCTGACTTTTTTGGATTTTGCCGAGCCGCTGATCCGCATCGCGTTGAGTTGGGACTACCAGAACAAACGCCCGCAAGTCGTAGTTCTACAGTGGGATTATACGTAACCGGCCGTTGTGAGGCTGTGACCAACAAAGAAGGCCGGTGAAAGTGAGGACATGCCTTGGCTGAAATCACGCTGGATACGCTTAGCATTTTCGTTAAGAGGCATGGCAATGTCGAATTCATCGATTCAACCGGCGCGACTCGTCGCCTGCGATCTGGGTCGCCAGACGCCTACGATTTAGCTCTTAAAGCCGATCGGTTTAAGCATGGCGACCGGTGGTACACCAGGGGCGAATTTTCAGAGCTAATCGGCCAAAAGTGAGGACGGATTCTACGGCCGTGCACTCTCTCAGGGTGGCGGCTGCGGGAAATCGGTGTGGCAGTGCCGCACAGTGCACAGGCTGACAGCCTATGTTACACGCGCCTCGCGCGCTGACCGTATCCGCCCGCAGATATCCGGCAGATGGCGCTGAACGTTAAAAACGGCCGAATGTTCCGAATCCTTGCCGGGAAACGATAAACGACGACAGTCGCTAGCGAAAGACGCCTTGATTCGGGAGGACGAGTAAGTTATAATAAACTTACATATAAGTTATCCCAGGGCTTTTGGCCGACATGGGGACAGGTGAACAATTTAGACGCAGCGCCCAACCGCCCCCGATCCCTACCCCGCTCCAGCATCCGTACTTCCCGCAGGTCGAATCCGTAGAAACCGCAACTCCCTCCGCCAACGCCCCTCGGGTTTCCGTCACCAGCGTGCAAATACATCCGTACTTCTACGTAAGCATCTCCCGCAAAACCGCCTTCGGTTTGAACTCTAATCGACATCTCGGGCGATTAGAAACCGATGTAACTTCCAGAAAACAAACGAAGGAGGTGCGTTCTAATCGGCACTAGATGACACATCCCATGGCGACACACTCCCCGCACGCCGGTCACAACTCCGTCTTCGCTGAATTCGCGAACGCGCGAATTCACACAGAGGAATGCCAGTGGCATGACGAAGTGCCCCTCCCCCATGCCGCCGCCTTTCTCGTGCCAACACGTGTACGGTCGACCCGGCGCACCGCGCCGCAACCCACGCCGTCCGTCGCACGTAGCCTAGACTTCAGTCTGCGCAGGCGAGCACCGCTCGCCCGATCTTCTGTAACGGCGGGTCGATCCGACGAGGCATCGACCCGGCAGCTTTTCTCTCCCGCCCTTCCGCCAGTTGCAACTCACTTGATAATTTCTAATCGGAGTGCCTGCCGATTAGAAATGCCCGAAAGTTATAGAAAACAAACGACGGCGACCCGTTCTAATCGACACAAATGTCGCCACCGTGTACCCCACCTGACCGTGACCTCCTCCCATTTTTCCTCGACCCGCGCCGCTAAGCCGCTTCTCGCCTCATTGTCCGTTCACCGACCTGGGATATAATCGAGGGCTATGCTATCGATCAACAATGTGACCATGCGGTACGGGC
>JBEKJW010000211.1:0-8147 GCA_050011035.1 Candidatus Acidiferrales bacterium | reverse complement strand
TCAGAACGCTCTGACGGGACGCGCGGACCGGCGAAGGACATCAAGACGGCGTGGCATCGCGCTCTGCGAGTCGCGCAAATCGAGGATTTCCGCTTCCACGATCTGCGTCACACATTCGCATCACACTTCGCCATGCGCCGCGGCGATCTGTACGCGCTCGCGAAGATTCTCGGTCACAGCAATCCGAAGATCACTCTCGACCGTTACGCGCATCTTTCACCAGAATTCGTTCATGCGCAGCGCGGGATTATGGACCAGATGTATACGACCGGAAAGACGAATAGACAGCAAATGGACACTGTCCACAAAAACCGAAGGAATGCAGATTCGTAAGTGATTGAAGGGAATGGTCGGGGCGAAAGGATTTGAACCTTCGACCTCCTGGTCCCGAACCAGGCGCGCTAGCCAGGCTGCGCTACGCCCCGACAGTACGGCGGGAACAACCAAATAAGTTTAAGCTACCCACGTCGCATCCGCAACCCGCCTCCGATGCTGCGTCGCTGTGCCCGTCACCGCGCGTTGCACCCTCGCTTCGTTCGGTGACGTCGTCGCAGTGTTTCGCCGCGGCGCGTCGCATCTTGGCTGCGCTCGATGCTGCTGCGCAACCGACGCTGCGCCCACAAAATTAGACGGTTTTGGAGTGGGCTTTTGTGGTTTCGGGGAGGCGGACCAGACGCGCGTCGGTGATCGAGGGGATCTCGCGGATTTTTGCGAGGATTCCGTCGTCGACCTTGCCGTCCAGGCGGACCAGGGCGATGGCGTCGGCGCCCTGCTCGGGCTTGCTGCGGCCTAGTGAGAAGGTGGCGATGTTTACGCCGAGATTGCCTAGCGCGGTGCCGATCTTGCCGATTACGCCTGGGACGTCGCGATTGCGCGTGATCAGGATCGTGCCTTCGAGTGGAGCTTCGAGCTCGATGCCGTCGATTACGAGGAAGCGCGGCGAGCTGTCTTGTCCGACGGTGCCTTCGACGCTTAGCTCGTGGCCGTTGCTGGTGGCCGAAACTTCAATCGTGTTTACGTAGCCGCGTTCGCGACGGCGCGTGACTTCTTCGACGACGAGGCCACGCTTCGCGGCTTCCTGCGCCGCGTTCACAAGGTTCACGGGTTCTTCGATCACGGCATTCATCAAGCCCATCAGCACGGCACTGCGCACTACATGCGAACCTAATTCGGCCGGCTCGCCGGAGTACCGGATGCGAACGTTTGAAAAGCTCGGCGAAGCCGAGGCTTGCGCGAGAAAAATTCCAAGCCGGTCGGCTAGTTCGAGATAAGGTCCTAGCCGCTTGTACTGATCGGGCGACAGCGCCGGCATATTCACCGCATTCCGGATCTGACCCTCGAGCAGATAATCCTTCACCTGCTGCGCGATCAGCGTGCCGATTTCTTCCTGCGCTTCGGCAGTCGAGCCGGCGATATGCGGCGTCGCGACCACGTTCGGAAGTCCGATGAGCGGGGAATTTTTCGGTGGCTCCACGGCAAACGTATCGAGCCCCGCGCCAGCGATTTGGCCGCTCTTCAACGCGTCGGCCAATGCGCCTTCGTCGATCAGTTCGCCGCGCGCGCAATTTAGGACTCGCGCGCCTTTCTTCATCTGGGCGATCGCTGCCGCGTTGAGGATTTTCTCGGTCGACGGGCTGAGCGCGGTGTGCAGCGAGAGAACGTCGGCGCGTTTCAAAACTTCTTCAAAGGGAATCAACTCAACTTCGAGTTCCTTGGCGACCGACTGCGACACGTAGGGATCGAAGGCGATCACCTTCATGTCGAAACCCTTGGCGCGGCGCGCAACTTCGATGCCCACCCGGCCAAAGCCGATCAGGCCGATGGTCTTTCCGCGGAGCTCGACGCCCGACGACGACTTCTCCCAGCGGCCTGCGTGAATGCCGGTGTTCGCGTTCGGAACCTGCCGCGCAAGGGCAAGAAGCAGCGCGAAAGTGTGTTCGGCCACCGAGACGGCGTTACCGCCGGGGGTATTCATTACGAGCACGCCGCGGCGGGTGGCCGCGTCCATGTTCACGTTGTCGACGCCCACTCCGGCGCGCCCGATCACGCGCAGCTTCTTGGCCTTTTCGAGGAGCTCGGGAGTGACTTTGGTGGCGCTGCGCACGATGAGGCCATCGGCGTCGGCGATGTCAGTCGGCAGCGAGGCTGCCGTGGGGACCATCACGTCCCATCCCGTCGCCTTCAGAAGGTTGATTCCACGGTCGCTAATCTTGTCCGCAATCAGAATTTTCATGGCATAAAGCGTAAAGGCTGGTCCAACGCCTGTCAAATGGGCGAGTCTCAAATGCGAAGCCCGAGGGCCGATTTTCGTGTGATATTCTCGTTTTACACGAAATTCCAACGAGGTAATCGAATGTCTTATTTGGACCGCATCCAGGCCGACCTGACCACCGCCATGAAAGCGAAGGACGAACTTCGCCTGAGCGTGTTGCGCATGGTGAAGAGCGCGCTGAAGCTGAAGGAGATCGATAAAATGGCGCCGCTTACGGACCTGGAATCGCTGCAGATTCTGCAAACCCTCGTGAAGCAGCGCAAGGAATCGATCGAGCAGTTCACGCAAGGTGGACGGAAGGACTTGGCCGATAAAGAGGCCAAGGAAATCGCGATGATCGAGGCGTACCTGCCGGCCGCGCCCAGCGATGCGGAAATGGAGCGCGCGATCGCCGAAGCGATGCAGGAAACGGGCGCCGATTCGCTGAAGCAAATGGGCGCGGTGGTGAAGGCGGCCCGCACGAAGCTCGAAGGCAAAGCCATCGACGGCAAGGCGCTGAGCGACAAGGTTCGAGATACGCTGGCTGCCAAGTCGGCTTAGTTTTAATCCAAAGACAATTTGGGATGGGGAATTGGAGGATGGGTGTGTGCGTTTTAAGGGTGATTTTGTATCGATTAGAACGGACGACGGGTGATTGTTTTCTGTGAGTTACGGCGATTTCTAATCGGATCCAGTATCGATTAGAAAAGATGGTTTTTGGGAGCGATCGTTCGCGGATGCGATGAAAATCTGTGCTGCGAAAGTTGCGATTAGAACTGGGGTCGGCTGTTTGTTTTGTTGAGGTTGCGGCGTCTTCTAATTGTCGAAAGTTGCGATTAGAAATCGGGCGGCGGCTACAGAAAGTCTGCCCGGTCAAAGCGCTGCGCTGACCGGCCTTTACATGAGGCGCGGCGAACTGGGTGGATGGTGGATAGGTGGGTGCGAGGAGCGGCGACTTGCCGGGGGTGGAGCGTCCGGCGGCGGGAGGAAGAGTGCCGCGTCGCATACGGGTTCGTTGTGGGGTCTCTACTTAGCCCCGACTAACATTACCACAACGATAACTAGATGTAAAGAGAATAGTGCGAGTTTCAAAATGGGAATTGCCCCGCGGAGCGGCTATTCGTGCCGCAGGGCTGAAATGGGGTCAAGGAGCATGGCGCGGCGGGCAGGGAACCAACAGGCGGCAAGGCCGATGGCGCTAAGGATCGCTGCGACGGATAGGTATGTGATGGGGTCGAAAGGACTGACTCCGACAAGAACATGCGACATGGCTCGAGCCAGCATCCAGGCGCCGAGAGCGCCAGCGACGATGCCTGCGCCGACCAGACGAATTCCGTGACGCCAGATCAAGAGCAGCACATCGCGCGAACTGGCGCCGAGCGCCATGCGAATTCCGATTTCGCGAGTGCGCTGCGCTGCGGCAAACGATACGACGCCGTAGATACCGACGACGGCCAGGACGAGGCCAATGGTGCCGAGCGCGCTGGCGAGTTCGGCAGCGAGCCGGAAGGTAAACGAGCCAAGCGCACCGGAGAGAGTTTGCTGCATGGACTCGAGATTAAGAATCGCCACGCCGCCCGCGACACGGCTCACAACTTCACGGACAGCGGGTGCGAGGGAAGCGGGAGCAAGAGCCGCCCGGATTTCGAGCACGCGCTTGGAAGAAAAATTCTGCGCAAGCGGCACGTAGAAAAAAGGTTGAGGATCTTCAGCGAGCGTTAGATATTTCCCAGATGCCGCTACTCCCACAATTTCGATCCACGGGCCGGAAACGCCGGTAGTAGAGAACCGCCGCCCGACAGGATCGGCGCCAGGAAAGTACAACTCGGCCATGGTTCGATTGACAACAGCGACGAGCGGAGCGGATGCGTCATCGGACTCGGCGAACGCGCGGCCGCGAAGCAGAGGAATGCCGAGCGTAGCAAAGTAAGAGGCATCCACAGCGTTCATCATGATTTTCGGCGGCTGCGCGTCGGGATGAGCGGCAATTTTTTCGACGAACACGGGAGACTTGGACGGGAATCCCGCCACCGGGACATAGGTGGCGAGAGCGGCGGAATCGACGCCGGGAATCGCGCGAATGCGAGTTTCAAGATCGCGGTAAAACGCGTCCGTTTGCGAAGGCGTGAAATCGTTCTGCGCGGGATCGAAAGTGACGTTGAGGATGCGCGCGGAATCGAAGCCGAGATCGAGCGTACGAACCTTCTGAAGGCTACGAACAAAAAGTCCGGCGACAACCAGCAGCATCAGCGACGCGGCGACCTGAGCGAAAACCAGAAAATTTCGCGCGCCGGAATGGACCGGCGTGGAAGCGGAGGTCTGACCGCCTTCGTGAAGGACGGGAGCGACGCCTGATTTTCCGGCGGTGAGCGCGGGTAGAAGACCTACGACGACTCCGGCTGCGAGAGCGAACCCGAGGGCGTAGACGAAAACGCGCCAGTCAAACTCCGTATCGAGCCGCAGAGGGAGGCTTTCGAGGTGAACGGCAGCCAACATTCGCGCGGAGGCGTATGCGAAGAAGATCCCGAGCACAGCGCCCAGAACGGAAAGAAAAACGGTCTCGGTGAGCAGCTGGCGGATCAACCGCGCAGGAGTCGCGCCAAGAGCCAAGCGGATTCCCATTTCCCGCCGGCGAACGGCACCGCGAGCGAGAAGAATGTTTTCGATGTTGAGACACGCGAGAAGAAGGATGAAAGCGGAAAGAGTAAGAAAAAGCCCGGCGATGGCAACGAAGGAATTGTTGGCGTACGGGATTGGACGTGACTGCTTTTCAGGCAGCACGGTGACGGTGGTCCAGCGGTCGGTGGCCGGATACTGCGCGGCGAGGCGCCTGGTGATGACGTCAATCGAGGATTGAGCCTGTGCGACGGAGGCACCGGTTTTCAATCGGCCGAATACCAAGAATCGGCGGATGTCGCGCGAATTGAAGAGGAAGTTTGGCGGGACTTCCGTAGTCATCGCGGAGATGGGCAAAAAGACATCCATTTCGAACAGCGTAAACATGCCGTGGAAGGATTTCGCGGCGACGCCTACAACGGTGGCGGGCTTTCCGTTGATGAGGACCTGGCCGCCAATGACCGAAGGATCGCCGCCAAACCGCTTCTGCCAGTAGGAATAGCCGAGAACGATTTCGCGCGGACCGTTCACCGTTTCGGATTCGCCGGCGAGCATGAAGCGGCCGAGAGTGGGCTGAACGCCGAGAGCAGGGAAGAAATTGCCGGAGACATAGACGCCGAAGACGTTGTCGGATCGTTCGCGCGCGGTCAGTTGGACATTGGTGATGGCGTTCGCGAAGATGGCGGCGACGGGCGAATTTTGCGTGCTGGTTTCATCGCGGAATTCGGCGAATTGCGGATAGGAGAAGCCCGAGGAGCCGATGGGCGCGTTTTTATCGTTGATGGCTAGGACGACGATTTCTTGCGGTGCATGGACGGGAAGGGGGCGCAGCAGGAATCCGTTTACTACGCTGAAGATGGCGGCGTTGACGCCGATGCCAAGAGCTAGGGTGACGGCGATGACCACGGCGATTAACGGAGATTTTGCGATCAGGCGCGCGGCGTGGCGGAGGTCCTGGGCGTGGGAGGATACGAGTTGGGACGGCATGGCGGTAGTTTGGACTCGAACTACGGGTGAAGGGTAGCGGTCGTGCAGGTGGAGTGGCGAATCAAGCAGTACGATTGAGGCGGTTTGAAGATGGCTAAACCCGCACGCCAGAGAATCTGGCGCGCGCACAGGCACGAATGCCAGTGCCACAGACTGAAGTCTGTGGCACGAGAGTTATAACGTGGTGAGATCGGCGGTGGTTAGGATGGGCTTCGGGAAGCCGTTGCGCGTGACGGCTAACATGGCGCGGCCGATCTGTTGGGTGGAGGTGACGCGCTTGGGCATAAGCAACTTGAGGAGCCCGATGAGCGGGCCGAGCACCATGTAAAGCTTGCGGTAGAGCGGAGTGCGGGACTCGATGCCGTCGAGGGCTTCGATAAAGCCGGGGCGGAAGACGTAGGCGCTTTTGAAGCCGGCGCCGAGGACGGCGTTTTCGGCTTTGCCTTTTACGCGCGCCCACATGATGCGGCTCTTCTCGGTGCTGTCGCTGCCTTCGCCGGAGATGAAAATGAAGGTGAGATTCGGGCTGGCCTTCAAGAGGGTGCGGATCGCGGCGACGGTGATGCCGTAGGTGATGCGCGTGTAGTCGGCTTCCGACATTCCGGACGATCCGGCGCCGAGGCAGAAGTAGCAGGCGTCGAGACCGGTGAGCTGGCTTTCGATCGCGGCGAAGTCCTGAAAGTCGGCGTGAACGAGGTCGTGGACCTTTTGTTGATTGGGGAAATTGGGCCGCATCGGATCGGATGGCTTACGCACAATGGTGAGGATGGATTCGACGCCGGGATCGCGCAAACATTCGAGGAGCACGCCCTGGCCGACCATTCCTGAAGCGCCAAAGATCACGACTTTCATTTACGAGGACCCTCCCGAGAGCGACGGCGAATGCATGCGCGGACTGTTCGCGCCGGTGAGCGCCTTATCCCACAAGCGGGCAGCGCGTGCGGGGCTGTGCGTGCTGCGTGGGCGCTAACAATCAATGTTATCTGCCATTTCCGCCGCGATGCGAATGGCTGGGCGCTTGCAGTACACGTTGTAGATGATTCCCGGAGGTGTGTCGATGGCGGGATTTTGGCAGGACGTCAAATACGGAGTGCGGACGCTGGCGAAGAGCCCGGGGTTCGTGATGGTGGCGGTGCTGACGCTGGCACTGGGCATCGGCGCGAACACGGCAATTTTCAGCGTGGTGAATGGCGTCCTGCTGAAGCCGCTGCCGTATCCCGACCCGGGGCAACTGGTGAGTGTTTACACAATCCTGCCGGATCAGCCGAGATTTTCAACGTCGGTTGCGGATTTCAAGGATTTCATGGACCGCAACACGGTGTTTTCGAACGCGGCGCTGTTTGCGCAGCGCGATTTGGATCTGACGACGAACGGCGTGCCGTCGCACCTATCGGGTATGGGAGTTTCGAACGGATATTTTCAGGTGCTGGGGTACCGGCCGGCGCTTGGGCGCGACTTCGCATTGAGCGACGACACGAAGGGAAATAACAATGTCGCGATTCTGAGCGACCGTTTGTGGCGCGAACATTTTGGAGCGGATCCGAACGTGGTGGGGCGTGGCGTGACGCTTTCGGGCGAGGCGTTCACGATCATTGGCGTGATGCCGCCGGGCGTGGAACATGTGGGCGGAAATTATCGCAGCGTGGCGCAGGGCGAACGAGTGGACATCTGGTGGGCGCTGCCGCTGTGGCCGGCGAAGACGGATGGGTGCGACCGATTCTGCCACTACTTGAACATGGTGGCGCGGCTGAAGCCGGATGTGACTCTGTCGCAGGCGCAAGCGCAGATGACTACGCTCGCCGCGAACATGGCGCATGAGAATCACAACGACGAAGACGGGCTTGCGAATCGCGTGGGCCTGGTGCCACTGAAAGAAGACGTGGTGGGAAATGCGCGGCAGATGCTGCTGGTGGTGATGGGTGCGGTGGGATTTCTGTTGCTGATCGCGTGTGTGAACGTGGCGAATCTTTCGCTGGTGCGCGCTGCAGGAAAACAACGCGAGATCGCGATGCGGACGGTGCTGGGCGCGAGCCGGTGGCGAATCATCAGCCAGCTAATGGCGGAAAGTTTTGTGCTGGCGATTATTGGGTGCGTGGCGGGAGTGGCGATCGCAAAATGGGGAATCGACGCGCTGTTGGCGCTGGCGCCGGACAAATTTCCGCGGCTCGGAGCGATCCATCTGGACTGGCGGGTGCTGCTGTTCGCGATTTTTATGACGGGACTGACGGCGGTGTTGTTCGGATTGTTGCCGGCGTTGTCCGTTCCGCAGCGTGACGCCAACGCCGCGCTGAAA
>JBEKJW010000210.1:0-8184 GCA_050011035.1 Candidatus Acidiferrales bacterium | reverse complement strand
AAGGGTTACGACACGGTGGTCGGCGAGCGCGGCGTGAAGTTGAGCGGCGGGCAGAGGCAGCGCGTTTCAATCGCGCGCGCAATTCTGGCCGATCCGCGAATTCTGATTCTGGACGAGGCGACGTCGAGTTTGGACTCGGAGTCCGAGGCGTTCATTCAGGAAGGGCTGCGATACCTGATGAAGGGAAGGACGACGTTTGTGATCGCGCATCGGTTATCGACGGTGAGGCGCGCGGATCAGATTTTGGTGTTCGAGGCGGGCAGGATTATCGAGCGCGGGACGCACGAGTCGCTTTATGCGATGACGGGGCGGTACTTTGACTTGTACACAAAGCAGCATGGGCTGGAGTCGAATTTGTTTTTGGCGCCGGGTGAGGGGGAAGGGAATCAGGTGCCCGCGGACGGAGACAAGTCCGAGAATGGGGCGGGCACGCAGACGGCAGCGTTGCCGGAGGCGGTGCGGTTGATTCGGGGTAACACCAACTAGGCTTCTTCCGCGAGCTGGCCGAAATGAAGTTTCCCGCCGGAAATTCTTCCTGCTAAAATCACAGACGCGCCCGGATGGCGGAACTGGCAGACGCGCGAGACTCAAAATCTCGTACTCGCAAGAGTGTGGGGGTTCGATTCCCTCTCCGGGCACCACTTACCTACCGTTAGAATCCCAGCAGCTACTACGAAGACACACGTGTAACGGAATCGAAGGCCGTTACCGGGAACCCGTTCGAGGAGTGAACCGCCCTTCTCACGCTGCGCCGCGAATCGCACTGAACTGATTCCCGACGCCCCACCCTGCCCGTGCCGCCAACTGCTACCGCTACCACCGACCCGGCGCCCAACCCGCGAGCGCCGGAGTGCACTACCCGCGGTTAGTTGCCGCCCTGGCTCTGGTGCGTGATGAGCGCCGTTTCGCCCGCCGCTTCCTGCGGATTCACGAGCGAGAGGTTGGCGCGCTCTTTCAAGAAGCCGACCGACACGTCGTAACGCACGTCGTAGGTCTCACCGGCTTTGGCGTCGACAAAGACGTTGACCGGGTTTCCCTGCGAGTGGATGACATGCTGGCCGGGGGTAACGTATACGCTAAGGCTTTCGCCATTGTGCAGGCGGCCGGCCTTCTGCCCATCCACGTAGACCTCTGGATTGGTACCAGAGCCCTCAAATCGGTTCGGACGGTAGAAGTACACCAGGGCCTTCGCCGGAGCAGTATGGACCGGCTGGACGGCTGCCACGGTCTGCACGCTAGGGGCCTGGTCGGCGTACTTGCAGGCCATGCCATTCACGTACGTCTCGTTGGAATTAATGAAGTTACCGGACTTGGCGAGGTCCCGGCATTCGAGCCGCGGGGGCTGCCCCTGTTGTGCGTTAACCGCCGAGGCCGTGAGTAACACTGCAAATCCAAGTGCTAGGTTGCGCATCTGAGTCTCCCTCCACGACCACAGGTTAGGAAACGGCGATGCGTGGCACAATGGTACATCCGTACGGGTCAGGAACTAATGTGTGTTATCGGAACTGTTATTTGTCGGAGCAGTGTATCGCTATGAAACGGGAATGCAGAGCTTCAATCGTCAGGTCGAGGGACTAGTCAGTGTCTTTTCCGCGAGCGTCGGCGCGAGCGGTGAAGGATCTGGGCTCGACGATGGCGCGGAAGACGCGGCCGCGGCCGAGTGTGACGTTTTGCGTTCGCGCTTCTACGTCGAAAATCAGGAAGCGGCCTTCATACCTCGCGAGGCGCGCAGTGGCGTACACCAGCGTGCCCGAGGGAACGGCTTTGAGGTGATCGACCTCAATTCGCGTGCCGACCGTTATGGCGCCCTCCGGTAAATACGGTTGGACTGCCTTCGCTGCAGCGACTTCCATCATGCCGATCATTGCTGGTGTGGAAAGGACGGGCGGAAGCTGCGGATCGAAAGCGGCGAGAGTCCATTCGAGCGGGATGGCTTTTTCGACGGTGGCTTCGGCTCCGATCTGGGGTTTGCCGCGCTCGGCGGATTCAGGCGCGCTGCTCACCGGGCGGCGGCGCCACGACGTTCGTCGGATGCGCGAGTTGCAGCGGCGAGTTTGCGGGGATCGACGAAGTTGCGGGTGAATTCGGTGACGGTTATGCCGAGCTGCGCCCAGAGGCGGCGCTTCATGGTGCGGTAGTCCTGGGAGCCGCTGAAGACGTCTCGAATGAGCGCGCGAAACGTCGGCGAATAATTGAGCAGCTGGACCATGCGCGTGGTGATGGCGCCGCCCAGAAACGTGCCGCGGAAGATCCGCGAAGCGATGTGCGCGGCAAATTCGAGGTCGGCCGAGAACGCCGAGCGCAGGCGCGCAGGATATTCGTTTGGCACGCCCTCCGCGATGGATTGCGCCAGCAGATCGCCGGAGCGAAGCGCGTAGTAGAGACCCTCGCCGGTGATGGGATCGACGGTCGCAGCGGCATCGCCCGCCATGGCCCAATTGCGGCCGGCAATTTTCCGCGAGCGAATGGTGCAGGCTCCGGGCGAGGGAAGCACGTGGCTGTAGAACTGCGCACCTTCGGTGGGAATATTTTCGTCGCGCACGAAATCGTCGAGGTGGCGGCGGAGCGACGAAGTAGTGCTTTGGCCCATCTTGGCGCAGATGCCGACAGAAAGATGATCGGCGCGCGGGAAAGACCAAAGATACCCTTCGAATTGGTGAAGGAACTTTACTTTGATCGAGTCTTCCTCGGTGGGAATGAAATAGCCCAGGGTGACTTCGAGATCTTTTGAGCCGAGCGTGGTAGTTTCTGGCGCGAGCTGGTTGCGCGCGCCGGACGCGACGACCACAAAGTCAGCACAACGTTCTTCGCCGCCAGCGGTGAGGCGAACTCCGACGCCGTCGGTGTTGACGCTGGTGACGCGTGTGCGAACGGCGGTACAGCCTGCTTCAACGGCGCGATCGAGCAGCAAGCCATTCAGAACCTTCCGTGAATAAATGACGATTGGCTTGCTCATTTCGAGAGTGGCGCGATGGCCTTTGCTCGAAATCAGCTCGGCGGTGCGAACGATTTTCTTGGGATGCGGAGCGTCGAGAAGGAAAGGATAGGCTTCGATGGCCTTGTGAGTGAGGCCGCCGCCGCAGGGTTTTTCCCAGGCGAGGCGTTCGTCGTAGATGGTTACGTTATAGCCGGCGCGAGCAAGGCGCTCTCCGCAGAGAGAACCAGCAGGACCGCCGCCGACGATCGCAATTTCCTTCATACAGGGCCCCTAAACATACATTAAGTCAACGGAAAGATCGTGGCGACGAACCAGGCAGCGAGTATAACACCAAAGAGAGCGGCTGCCGTGGCCGAGCCGGTGTGCGTGCGCACTGCGTCGATGGCCAGCCGTTGAAGGATGGAGAACGCCATAAAGAAGACGGCGAGGAGGACCAAAAGGATTTGTCCGTTGCCGAGGCTGTAAAAGCCGACGACGCAGGCGAGCAGGATTTCAAGACGCAGGATGCCAAATAGCACGAATCGGGCGGTGCGGTGCCAGCCGTGCTTGACGGGACCGAGGACGACTTCTTCGGCGAAGGCGTAGAGATAGAGGAACGGAAGCATGCCGACGAAGCGTATCCAGCGCGGGCCATTGGGGAGGCCGTCGGTAAGTTGCCAGTTCATCCAGGCGCCCATGGCGAGAATCGTGGCGAAGCCGAGGAGTGCGGCGGCGAGGAGTTTGGCGGACTTGAACCAAGCATATTCCATCAGGAAGCCAAGGTTGAGCGTGAGAAGCACGAAACCCGCGATAGCGAGCATCGAGACGAGGTAGTCCGCCGAGTACATGTGGAGGAATCGCAACGGAACGCCGAAGCGAAGAATCAGGATCGCGACGAGAACGCACACGACCATTTCGACGATAACAAGAATCGGTGCGGGACGAGTGCCAGGCATTTCGATCAGCGCGAGTCCGGAAAGCTTTCCGGCGACGAAGGCTGCGAGTGGGAAAATCAGAATGATACCGATCTGGCCGAGGATTGCGCCCGCCAGGCGGCGACGACCGTTGCCGTAGCTTTCGTAGGTGCCGAGATCAAGATTGAGCGCGATGGTTTTGGGATCAATCTGCGGGAAGACGGTCTGCATCATCCATTGCTCGGAGCGATGCGCGACCCGGCGGTCGGTGAGGAGCGAAGTGTGCGTCGAGTGCGGCAGGAGTTCGAGATCGAAGGCGCGCTTCTGGGCGAAATCGTCGGGCGCGGTTCGATCGCCCTGTGCCTCTTCGGAGAGTTTGGCGGCTGCTCGTTTCAGCGGAGCGAGATCGGCGCTGGCGCTGAAGACGAGAAGATTCGCGGGCATGCGCGCCTGCGACCCAGTAGGGCCGGGCGAAATCGCGATTGTGGCGGCGACCGGTTCGACGTCCGCCATGCGAATCGCGATGGCGCCGCCCAGAGAATGGCCGACGATCGTCGTTTTGGCGGGATCGATCTTGTCTTCGCGTGTTAGCCAGTCGACGGCCATGGTGGCGCAAAACTGCGCGCGCGACATTGTGAAGGGATCGGAGTTGTCGCCGTGTCCGGGCAGATCGATGGCGAATGTTCGGAAGCCGTGGCCGGCGAAATCTTCGCCGAGATAGGTCATCAATTTACGATTGGCGGAGAGGCCGTGGATCAGGACCACGCTGCCGGCAGGCGTGACTTCGGGAGCCGGGTCGGTGAGTGTGGTCGGGATGTGACAATCGCCGGTATTGATGACGAAATTTTCGTGAGGAAGTTCGGCCCGTCGAATCCAGACGGCGCCAAAGATGAGAAGCACGACGCCGACGGCGGCGAGGACGACGCGCCAGTGCTTCACGCGACGCTCCGAGCGGCGCGGAAAGTCGCGCGCGAGCCGCGTGCTAGAATGGCAGGTCGGCGGTTTTCGCGGATTACGCAGGCTCGACGATGGAGCGGGGGCGAAAAGAATTGGCTGTCGTGTCGCACGAGGAAGTGATTCTCCAACGGCAGACGTGGAAACGCAACGGCGAGAGCGTCGCATGCGTCGGCGGCGCTTTCGATCTGCTGCATCCGGGGCACGTGCGCCTTATCGAGCAAGCGCGCGCCCTGGCGGATCGGCTAATTGTGATTGTGATTGGTGATGAAGGAGTGCGCGCAGCTCGCGAGCGTTCGAAGCCAGGCAGCTCGGCGGGGC
The DNA here is from genome assembly GCA_050011035.1 of Candidatus Acidiferrales bacterium. GTDB lineage: Bacteria > Acidobacteriota > Terriglobia > Acidiferrales > UBA7541 > Palsa-295. Next base: position 3,078 of record JBEKJW010000210.1, on the reverse strand, counting down.
GGCCGGTGAATCCGGCGAGCGAGCGAGCCGAAGTGGTTGCGGCGCTTGCGTCAGTGGATTCTGTCGCTGTGGTCGAGGGAGACCTGTCGGCGATATTGGGTGAACTCAAGCCGGATGTGTTTGCGTTTGGAATTTCGAATCGGGATCGGGCGCCGGCCGGTTCGCTGCCCGTCGATCCCAATTGGGCCGCATACTCGAAACTCGAACAAATTCCGATTGAACCCGGATTTTCAACCACGCTGTTGATCGAGAAAATTCAACAATCTCACGCATGATTCTTCCTCCGGTCAGCGAGCTTCTGGGCCGCGTTGCGCGCCATGCTGCGCTCGAAGAGTCGTTCGACGCATTGCGGCGCAATGGCGGCGAAGTACGCGTGTCGGGGCTCACTGATCCGGCGAAGTCGCTGGTGGCGGCGCTCGCGTTTGCGGAACTGGGGCGCCCGATCGTGATGCTGGTGGAATCGAACCAGCGCGCGGAGGCGATGGTTGAGCCGCTGCGATATTTTTATCGCGCGGTGACAGGCAAGCCCGGCGAGCGCGTGGTTCACCTTCCTTCGCACGAAGTCCTTCCTTACGAAAACCGGTCGCCACACGCAGAAATTTCAGAAGATCGCGCCGTCGCGCTGTGGCGTTTCGCGACCGGCGATGCGGACGTGATGATCACGCCGATTCACGCGGCGGCGTGGCGAATGCGCGACCGCGAGTTCTATTCAAAGCTCGCGCTGACGATCGCGCGCGACCAGGCCATCGAGCACGAAGCGCTGCTCGATTTTCTTTCGAGCGCGGGCTACGACAAACAGGTGACGTGCGAGATGCCGGGGCAATACGCCGTGCGCGGGGGCATCATCGATATTTTTTCGCCGGAGACGACGCAGCCGGTGCGCGTCGAGTTGCTCGGCGACACGATCGAATCGATTCGCATGTATGACGCGAACACGCAGCGTTCGACGAGCCCCGTTGAGCGCGCGACGCTGATGCCGCTGACGGAATTTCCGCTGCGAGAAGAACTGATCGCGAAGATGCGGACGGCTTCCGCTGCGAACGACGAGGCACACGACGGTGAAGCGCCGCTAGCACTCTTTCCGGGCTGGGAGTTTCGCGAAGCGCTGCGCGAGGAACGCAAGGGGACGATCTCTGATCTCGGCGCCGATCCGGTGATCGTGATGGACGAGCCATCGTTAATTATAGAGGCGCTCGCGAAATACCGAACGCAACTCGCCGAAGGTTTCGAATCTTCGCAAGATCCGTTGGCCGAGCCGCCAAACAAATTCATTTTCGACGATGAGGAGTGGGGTTTGGCGCTGGAGATGGCCCCGAGATTGGTACTTGATCGGCTCGGAATGTTGGACGCCGATTCGACGGTGGTGGCGCGCGTACTGCAGACGCATCCGACGACCAAGTTTCACGGCAACGTTCCGGGTTTCATTGCTGAGGCGCGTGCGCGAATCGCGGCGGGAGAAAACATTATGGTGTCCGCGGCGAGTACGGGCGAGATGGAACGCCTCGCGGATATTTGCCATGAGTTCGAAGTGCCGTACCGCATGGGCGAGATGGAGGACAACGCAACGGTTTCGCGGCTCGCGGCGGAATCGAGCGGCGCGCCGGGTTCGGCGATCGTGCTGACAAAAGCGCCGCTGACCGAAGGCGTGATTTTCGATGAATCGAAGGTCGCGCTGTACGGCAACGCGGATTTGTTCGAGACGCTGCCGGCGCCGTCGCAGCGTTCACGCGCTCGGCCGAAGACATCGAGCTTCTTCAGCGATTTCAGCGACCTGAAACCGGGCGACTACGTGGTTCACGTCGATCACGGCATCGGGCAATTCGAAGGATTGCGGCAGATCGCTACGGAAGGCGCGAACGGCGAGTTCATGCTGCTGCGCTACGCGGATGACGCGAAGGTGTACGTACCGCTGGCACGAATCGACCTGGTGCAGAAGTATCAGTCGCTCGGCGGCGTGGAGCCTCAGCTCGACCGGCTCGGAACGACTGTCTGGGAAGCGCGCAAGACGCGCGTGAAGAAGTCGGTCGCGGATATGGCGGACCAGCTTCTGGCGCTGTACGCGGAGAGAAAGCTATCGGTCGGGCACGCGTTTCCGGTGGAGACGAACTTCACGCGAGAGTTCGACGATGCATTCGAATTCGAAGAGACGACCGACCAACATCGCGCGATCGAAGACGTAAAGCGCGACATGGAGTCGACGCTGCCGATGGACCGGCTGCTTTGCGGCGACGTTGGATACGGCAAGACGGAAGTGGCAATGCGCGCGGCCTTCAAGGCGATTGCGGATTCAAAGCAGGTGGCGGTGCTCGCGCCAACGACGGTGCTCGCGTTTCAGCACTTTCAGACGTTCAAGCGGCGATTCGCGGCGTTCCCCGTGAAGATCGAAATGATCAGCCGGTTTCGATCGGAGAAAGAACAGAAGAAGGTCGTTGCGAACGTGGAAGCAGGCAAAGTGGATATTTTGATCGGCACGCACCGGCTGCTTTCAAAGGATGTGAAATTTCAAGATCTTGGGCTGCTCGTGGTGGACGAAGAGCAGCGTTTTGGAGTGGCGCACAAAGAGCGGCTGAAAGAGATGCGCAAGAACGTGGACGTGCTGACGATGTCCGCGACGCCGATTCCGCGAACGCTGCACATGTCGCTCGTCGGACTGCGCGACATGAGTTTGATCGAAACGCCGCCGAAGGACCGGTTGGCGATTCAGACGTCGGTCGCGCCTTTCAGTGAGGCGCTAGTGCAGCGTGCGATCGAGGAAGAGATGGCGCGCGAGGGGCAGATCTTTTTTGTGCACAATCGCGTCGAGTCGATTGTGTCGCTTGCGTCGATGATCAAGCGGCTCGTGCCCAAGGCGCGTGTGATCGTGGGCCACGGGCAGATGAAGGAGTCCGAGCTCGAAAAGGTGATGCTGCAGTTTGTGCGCAACGAGGCGGATGTGCTCGTTTCGACGACGATCGTGGAGAACGGGTTGGACATCCCGCGGGCGAACACGATCATCATTAATCGAGCGGACCGGATGGGGCTTTCGGAGTTGTACCAGCTTCGCGGACGTGTGGGCCGGTCGAACTTGCGCGCGTATGC
>JBEKJW010000209.1:0-8820 GCA_050011035.1 Candidatus Acidiferrales bacterium | reverse complement strand
GAGCGACGGAAGCGTCTTCACGATTTTCGCCAGCTCGTCGTGCGACGCTGCCGCCAGCTCGATCGTAACGCGGCACGATCCCGCCTGAAATTCGACGGCCGCGAGCCACAATGGCGGATCGGCGCCCGGCACGTCAAAATCCATCAGGAACACTGTTTGTTTGCCCACGGTAATCGGCTGCGGCTGCGTCTTTAGCGTCGCGCCGCTCACTCGTGCCACACGATCTGCGTCTTCTTGCACGCTCTTTATATCTGTCGCGCCAGCAGCCTGCACGCTGATGCGCGCGAACGGGACGCGAGCACGCGCTTCCGGCCGGGCCGTCATCAGAACTTTCGGAACGGGCACCACCGTGAGCCCCGCAAGCGGCTGGCTTTGGACCCATCGCGTGGCGTTGCCGTTCTCGCGCTCGATTTCTTCGGGCGGATCGGGAATCCACTTCGCCGGGTAGGTGTAGGAAAATTTCAGAAATTCGTTGCGGTAGACTCCTTTGTCCGCGTCGCCGTTGTCGACGTCGTCCGGCGGCGTCTTGTATCCCGCTTCGGAAGCTTTCGCACCACCCTCCGTTCCGAGAATCGCCGCGGCGGTGAATGGAATGTCGGCCGCTTGCCAGTTCGCGCGCGGCCCTCGCGTGAGATGCGGCAGTGTGCTCGACGGCGCGGCTGACGACGATGCCGTCTCGGTCGTCGCCGTGGACGAAGGCGCGGCATGCGCAGACGCAGGATCGTATGGCACGCGGAGCGCCCCGTTGATGGCGGACTCGATCACGCTTTCGGAATCCTCGCCGAGCCCGGCCTGCCGGAACTGAATCCCGCCATTGCGGTCGAGGACGATGAAAGTCGGAAATGATTGGATCTCAAAAATCGCCTGAACCTGCGAATCGCGATCGAGAAATTCCGTCCACGTCATGTGATTTTTTTTGATGAACTCGCGCCATGCGTCTTCGCTGTAGTCCGAGCTGATGCCGACGACTTTCACGGGCTGGCCGGCGAATTTCTTGTTGAGGTTCGCGACCATGGGAATCGATTCGCGGCACGGCGGACACCACGAACCCCAGAAATCGAGCAGCACCACAGTGCCGCGCAGTCCGTCGCGCGAGATTTTCTCGCCCTCGAGCGCAGTAAACGAAAAGTCGTCGGAAGTGGGCGCGCGGGCGAGCAAAGGATTCTCGATGATCCGCTGAGCGCGTTCGACGCGCTTGGGATCGGCGAACGGGCCATCGACGTACGCTTGCAGCTCAGCCACGCCCTCCGCGTCGCGTCCCTCGCCCAGCAAAAGCATGCCGAGCGAAAATCGTGCGATCGATTTCTTCGGGCTGGCGGCGATGGCGGCGCGATATTCCTGTTCGGCTTCCTTGAATTTGGGATCTTTTGCGTCGCTTGACGTGGCGACGAGAATCTCCCCGCGCAGCAAATGCGCGTCGGCTGCAAGAACGCGGTTGTCGCCCGCGGACGCTGCAGCGCTGGCTGCCGCCGAAAGGGCCGTGGCTGGATCGCCCAAGAACAGTGAGGTTTTCGCGATGCGTAGAAAGCAGTCCGCGCAGGAGTGATTCGCGAGGACGTCGGCCTGGCGGTACGCCGCGAGCGCCTCCTCGTACTTCTGCACGGCGGCGTAGTCGTCACCTCGGTCAAGCGCGGCGGAGATGGCGGCTTGTTGCTGTGGCAAGGATTGAAAAGCGCCGGCGGAAATACCCGACGCGCATGTGGCAAGAGCAATCGCGGCGAGTCTGCGAAACGGAAAGAGTTTCATTCGGGCTGGGAACCGGGCCGCTTCTGCCTTCGCGGTGAACGTATCCTACGATATACGTGGCGCAGGCTCAACTGGGGTCGAGCTCGATGTTGCGTCGGAGCCAACGGCGTCGCGAATCACGCGACGGAGCCGCTGCGCACGCACGGCCCGGCCGAGCGCGCCGGCAGCAGCTCCGCGCAACGAGCAAGCTCAACCGGGTGGGCAGCGAGACTTGCTGTTGCGCCGACGATAAACGCTCCGCGCTGGCGAAGTTGGACGTTTTGGGACGCCGATACTCCCGCAAAAACGGCGGCTGGACGCTACAGGACGCGGTCGGCGGTTCATGTCCGAAAGCGTCTAATCGCGATGCGTGGTTCGTTTATGATTGGAACGAGCGCGACGACACTCGCAGCGAACAAACATGAAGGACAACATAAAACTCGATTGGCGTATTTGCTCGCGGGCTCGCTTGTCTCGAGATCCGCGATTCGACGGCAAGTTTTTCATCGGCGTGCTGGGAAGCCGCGTGTACTGCCGCTCGATTTGTCCCGCGCCGACGGCGAAAGAGAAAAACTGCCGGTACTTCCCCACCGCCGCCGCGGCTGCGGAAGCGGGGTTTCGTCCATGCTTGCGCTGCCGTCCCGAGTGCTCGCCCGCCACAAAAGCGTGGGCGGGAACGTCGAACACCGTGTCGCGCGCGCTGTTGCTGATCGGCGAAAGCGGCCTCGAATCCGGAGGGATCGAAACGCTCGCAGAGCGCCTGGGCGTCGGCCCTCGACATTTGCGCCGCCTGTTCCTGAAACATCTCGGCGCGGCGCCAAGTTCGGTGGCTCAAACGCGCCGGCTGCACTTCGCCAAAAAGCTGATCGACGAAACACGGCTCCCGATGAGCCAGGTTGCCATCGCCGCTGGATACGGCTGCGTGAGGAGATTTAACGCCGCTATACAAAAAACCTACCGCCGGACGCCGACGTACATTCGCAAACTCGCACGGCCAGGTGCGCACGCCGGCGAAAATCTCTATGTATTCAGTCTTCGATACCGTCCGCCTTATGAGTGGAAAGGCATGCTCGACTTTCTCGAACGGCGCGCGATCCCTGGCGTTGAATCCGTTCTCGGCGGTGTGTATCGCCGCACGATCAAGATCGGCGGGAAGCGCGGATACTTTGAGGTAACGCACACCGAAAATCATTCGCTCGGCGTCACCGTGCAGTTTGACGATCCGTCAGCCCTTTTCTTCATCGTCGAGCGGATTCGCGCGATGTTCGACCTAAACGCCGATCCCGGCAAAATCGCGCAGACGCTTCGCAAGGACTCCGCGCTTGCGCCGCTCGTGCGAGCCACGCCCGGCATGCGCCTGCCCGGTTGCTGGGATCCGTTCGAACTGTCGATTCGCGCAATCGTCGGCCAACAAATCGGTGTTCGCGGCGCATCGACGATCACCGGCCGCATCGCCGCCAAGTTCGGCATGCTCTATGCGCCTTCTCCTGGACTCACGCACATTTTCCCGACGCCCGACGTTCTCTCGCGCGCGGATCTCACATCACTTGGTCTCACAAAAGCGCGCGCAGCGACCATTCGCGAGTTCGCGCGAGCCGTTCGCGACGGCGAGGTCCGTTTCACCGGCGTGATCGACCTTCATGAATTTCTCTCGAAGCTCACCGCCATTCCTGGCGTCGGCGCGTGGACCGCGCAGTACATTGCGATGCGCGCGCTCGGCGAGCCCGACGCGTTTCCCACGGGAGACGTTGCGCTGCTACGCGCCAGCGGCCTCGCCAATCACCGGGCGCTCACGGCGCGCGCCGAAGCGTGGCGGCCGTGGCGTTCGTACGCCTCGTTGTACCTGTGGAGCGCACAAAAGCCGCAAGCCGTACGCCGGGCAGCTTGACCTCCCCCAGCCTTTCGACTAACTTTTCTGCACGCCCCCTTTGTAGAGGTACCGAATGACGCTTCGATCGCCCGGGTTGTATCTCGCGAGCGCCGGGGGATATCCACGCTTTGGCGAAACGCACGAGCTGCTAATCCTCCGCCGCACAATGGATGCGCTAGCGAACGGCGACCGCACCTCGGCCGACCTGCTCGACGCGCAGAACGACATGACGCGCCGCGCCATCGCCGACCAGGTCGAAGCCGGGCTCGACATCATCACCGACGGGCAAATCCGCTGGAGCGATCCGATTTCGCACATTCCCGGGAAACTCGACAACGTGCGGATGGAAGCGTTGCTTCCCTTCTTTAACACTGGCACGTATTTCCGCCAGCCCGTGCTCACCGATAAAGTTCAGCGCCGTGGACAGCTCGTTGCAGACGAGTACGGCTTCGCGCGCAACGCGCTTGGGCATCTGCCGACGCCGCCTGCGAAAGCCGGCAAGCTTGCGATCAAGCCCGTAATCACAGGGCCGTACACGCTCGCGAAATACTCGCTCACCGAGAACGGCAATGGCGGCGGGCACGCTCGCGACAGTTCGGAGCATCTCGAAAGCCGCGCGCAGAATTTCGCAGATGTTCTCGCCGTGGAAATCGAAACGCTCGCTCGCGGCGGTGCGCAGCTGATTCAGATCGACGAGCCGGCCATCCTATATCACACTGCAGATTGGCCGATTCTGGAGGCGGCGCTGAATTTGCTAGCCGCGTCGCGCGACCGCATGCGCCAGTCCGGCCGCGTGGTGGAGCTGGCGCTCTACACCTACTTCCACGACGCGTCTCCGATCTACGACAAGCTGATGGCGCTGCCGGTTGACGTGATCGGCTTCGATCTTACTGCGAGCGAGACGCTTGCCGAAAAAATCGCCACCGACGGCCCGGACAAACCGGTTGCATTCGGCCTTGTAAGCGGCACCGCTGCAAAACTGGAAAACGCCGACGATGTGGCGCACAAGCTCGAGAAATTACTCCCGAAAGTTCAAGGTGGTCGCGCGTACCTGGGCGCCCCGAGCGGCCTCGAATATCTTTCGCGGGCTCACGCACACGAAAAGCTGCGCTTGCTGGGCAAAATCAAGTCTCTGATCAAGGGCTGACGCTTTGTCCGTCACGTGCATAAACCTGTGAATATCGCCCAGTTTCCCGGAATTATCTGCTCGACTTAAATTCACACAGGTGTAATATGCCTGCCGATGCCTAACCCAGCTTCCGGCGTCGCGCACCGGGATCCCTCTTCGTACGCGGATTCAAGTCTCACTCCCTCGGGCTCGAAGAGTTCTTCGCCGATGTTTCCTCAAATCGATCCAGCGAGCCACATGCTCGCCCTTCCGAAGACGTATCCGCGGCTGAAGCGATGGATGTTGATCGCGATTGTCATCGGCGGCGCGGCGGCGCTGCTGATGCTCACCATCTTGTCGCTCTAGCTTTCCCTTCCCCGTTCGCTTGCACGCAGATTTCGCGCGGTGCTAGCATCGTTCGCAGTGCCGCACGAATTCACACCGCGCGAAGGCGAGCCGGAGCCTCAAGCCGGTACGGCGGGCCGCAAGCCCCCACCGCCGGTGGGAGTGACTGCCGATCTGCTCGATTACGGCGAGCCGAATCCACCTCCTCCCGCGCTGATGCGCAAACGCTTCTCGATCTGGATCTGGGTGCTGCTGGCGCTCGCGCTTGGCGGATTCATCGCATTGTTGATGGTAATGCTAAGCAGTTGACGCGCCCGTCGAGAAACGCACTTTGGTTTTTTCATTCCGTTCAAAGGATCTCCTCATCGTGAAATTTTCGGCCCGGTTCCTTTCTGTCCTTCTCGCGTTGTGCGCCGGAGGCGTGAGTACGTTCGCGCAGGCGCAGCCGTCGCAGCAAACGCCTCTCGAATTCAACGCGCGCCCTGCGGTGAAGAATCTCGACTGGCCGCAGCAGGCGGTGCGGGCGAAAAACGGAATGGTGGTGAGCGATGAAGAACTCGCGTCGGCGGCCGGCGTGGCGATTTTGAAACGCGGCGGCAATGCGGTGGACGCGGCGGTCGCGGTGGGCTTTGCGCTGGCCGTGGTTGAACCCGAAGCGGGCAACATCGGTGGCGGCGGTTTCATGCTGGTGCGCATGAATGATGGACGCACGAAATTCGTGGACTATCGCGAAACCGCGCCAGCCTCATCGTCGCGCGACATGTATTCGAAGATGGATCATTTGCCCGATGTCGACCCGTCGCTGATCGGCTATCGAGCCGTCGCGGTTCCAGGCACTGTGGCGGGCCTCGCACTCGCGCTAAAAACCTACGGCACGATGAAGCTTGCCGACGTGATGCAGCCGGCGATCGACCTTGCGGAGAACGGCTTTCCTGTAAGCGCGCGGCTCTCTCAACTCTTCCAGGAAGACGCGAAGACGCTGCAGATGTTTCCCGCCAGCCGGCGAATTTTCCTGAAGCGCGGGCTTTACTACGATCCTGGCGAGCTGTTTAAACAGCCGGAACTGGCGGCCACTCTGAAACGCATCGCGCAGGCGGGCGCGGGCGATTTCTATCACGGGAAACTCGCGCACGAACTAGCGGACGAAATGAAGCGCGAGGGCGGCCTTGTGAGCTACGCCGACCTCGAGCACTACGAGCCGAAGCTGCGCGACCCGCTGCTCGCGACATATCGCTACGGCGGGCACGACTGGCAGCTGGTCACCAGCCCTCCGCCAAGTTCGGGTGGCGTCGCGATGATTGAGTCGCTGAATATTCTCGATCCCTATGAATTGAAGGGCTGGGACGATACGCAGTCCGTACACTTGGTGATCGAGGCGATGCGGCGAGCGTTCGCCGATCGCGCGGCGTTCCTGGCCGATCCGGACTACGCGAAACTTCCTGTGCGCGGGCTCACGTCACGGTGCTACGCCGAGATTCGACGCAAAACGATCGACCCGATCGACGCGTCGTCGAGCGAGAAAATCGGTGCGGGCGATCCCGCGGCGTTTGAGAACGCCGATCCAAACGCGCCCTGCTCTGCGACGTCTGTATTAAACGGCGATAGCTCACGCGAGAATTACGAAATTGCCGCGAATCGCGCGCTGGCCGAGGTGGGCCACACGAACACGACGCACTTTTCTGTGGTGGATGCCGCGGGAAACGCCGTCGCGAACACCTACACGCTGAACGATTCATTCGGTTCGGCGGTCACGTCCGAAGGCGGTTTTCTGCTCAACGACGAAATGGACGATTTCACCGCGCATCCCGGCGAACCGAATCTTTTTGGGCTCGTTCAATCGGAAGCGAACACTATTGGACCGGGCAAGCGGCCGCTCAGCTCGATGACTCCAACGATTGTGCTGCGCGACGGGCAACTCAGTTTCGTCACCGGCTCGCCCGGCGGACCGACGATCATCAACACCGTGCTGCTGACGGTGATCAATTGGACCCGGCTCGGCATGGAGGCGCAGGCGGCGATCAACGCGCCGCGCTTCCATCAACAGTGGCTGCCGGATACGGTGGGCCTCGAACCGTTCATCTCCGATTCAGTCGTTTCCGGCCTGGAGGAGCGCGGTTACAAGATTTCGCCGAACCGGCGCTTCATCGGCCAAGACGAAGCTATCGGCATCGATCCCAATACAAAAGAACGCCTAGGCGCCGGCGATCCGCGACGCGACGGCAAAGCCGTCGGCTACTGACGCGCGGCAGTTCCGATTGCTCCGGTTGCACTCGGATCAGCTGTACTCCGGCGTGTCGCGTTCAAGCGGGAGAGCGGACAAAAACTCGCGCGCGTCGAAAAACTTCTCGACCGCAGCCGCGAGCCGTAGTTGGGCAGTAATTGATGCAGGCGGGAGCTAATGAGACTCGGGCGGGGCGAGTTCGGCAGCGTTTTTCAGCGCGACGAGCCATTGCATACCGGCCGCGCTGAGTTTGTCCTGCGGAAACAAGCGCGACATAAGCGGCCCATCCATCGATTCCTTCATCAGCACGCGCGTTCGATTGCCTGCCACTTCCTGTAACTGCCACACGTGAATCGCCTTCGCGGACATGGCGCTGCCCGTCCAGGCAAGCCGCGTTTCCGGCTCAAAGAGTTGGACCTGCGAGTGGATTTCCGTGTCGCCCGACTTCCACATAAATTTCTTGCTGGCCGCGAGCGGCCCATCCGAAGTCACGGCGTTGATCTGCTTCTCCCACTTGGGCCACGAAGGTGCATCAACGAGCAGCGACCACACTTTTGCGGTCGGCGCGTTGATTTCGATTTCGAGGTGCGCGGTGACCGGCGCGCGTTCGTTGATTTTGCCGGATTGCGCCAGTTCGTCGAGAAGGCTCAGCCGCGGACCGCAGCCTTGCACCAAAAGCGCGGCCAAAAACACGGGTGCGAACCTGCGTAAGACACGATTAAGTGTGGGCATGTGTCCGAAAATTATCGTTTGCCCGTTGTCGAACACGGCGCGGGGGCGGCGGTTGACGAAACCTCCGTTCCAGTCGAACATATTTCGTCTACCCAGGGGCCACATGGAACGCATTCTTTCCACGTACCGATTCGTGAACCAGAAACTCGCCACTATGGAGCTGGCGGCGATCGCGCAAGCCGGCTTCAAGGCGGTTGAAGTGTATTGCCGCGCGAGCCACTTCAATTACCGCAACGTGCAGGCTATTCGCGAACTGGGCGACGCTCTTGGCGAATACGGCCTCGCGCTACATGGGCTTCATGCACCAGCCGAACGCGACGGTTCGGCGCGCAACGACGGCGGCATCCCCATCTCGATTTCCGATACGGAGCGCATTCGGCGGCTCGACGCTGTTGATGAGATCAAGCGCGCGCTCGAAGTCGCCGAAACGATCCCCTGCAAGTTCTTGGTGCAGCACCTCGGCTACGGCCGCCAGTCCGGCGACCAGCGCAAGTACGACGCGGCATTTACCTCGCTCGAGCACCTCGTCGTGTTCGCGAAGGCACGCGGAGTGACGATCGCGCTCGAAAATACGCCCGACGAGCTCGGCGCGCCGTCGTCGTTGCAGCATTTCATCACCGACACGCACCTACACGATTTGAAACTTTGCTTCGATGTCGGCCACGCGCACATGGAAGAGGGCGTGGAAGCCAGCTTTGACGCGATGCGCGACCGCATCGTGACGGCTCACATCCACGACAACCACGGCGAGAAGGACGAACACCTATTGCCCTACACCGGCACGATCGACTGGAAAGCCGCGCTCGGCGACATTGCAGG
>JBEKJW010000208.1:0-8950 GCA_050011035.1 Candidatus Acidiferrales bacterium | reverse complement strand
AGCTTTCCGTCCGTTCCCACTTCGCGCGCCACGCGCGTCACTTCGCCCGCGAACGCGTTCAGCTGGTCCACCATCGTGTTAATGGTGTCCTTCAATTCCAAAATCTCGCCCTTCACGTCCACCGTAATCTTGCGCGACAAGTCGCCGCGCGCCACTGCCGTCGTCACCTCAGCGATGTTTCTCACTTGCGCCGTCAAGTTTCCAGCCATCGCGTTTACCGAGTCCGTCAAGTCCTTCCACGTTCCGGCCACGCCCGGCACCACCGCCTGTCCACCCAGCCGCCCTTCCGTTCCCACTTCGCGCGCCACGCGCGTCACTTCCGACGCGAATGACCGCAGCTGGTCCACCATCGTGTTAATCGCCTCTTTCAGCTGCAAAATTTCGCCGCGCACGTCCACCGTGATCTTGCGCGAAAGGTCCCCGCTCGCCACCGCCGTCGCCACTTCCGCAATGTTGCGCACCTGGTTCGTCAGGTTGCTGGCCATCGAGTTCACGGAGTCCGTGAGGTCCTTCCAGGTTCCCGCCACGCCCGGCACCTGCGCCTGACCGCCCAGCTTTCCGTCCGTTCCCACTTCGCGCGCCACGCGCGTCACTTCCGCCGTAAACACGCTCAACTGCTGAATCATGGTGTTCACGATCTTCGCCGACCGCAAAAATTCCCCTTCCAGCGGCCGGCCGTCGACGTCCAGCGCCCGTCACTTCCGCCGTCGGCCGCAGCAAATCCTCGACGAGATTATTCACCGACACTTCCATCTCGCCCCAAGCGCCACGATGCGCCCGAAACCGCGCGCGCTCCCGCGTCTTGCCATCCTTCCCGACCACCTGCCCGACGCGCTTCAACTCATTCGCGATGTGCTCGTTCGCCGCGACGATGTCGTTGAACGTGTCCGCAATTTTCCCGGCGAGACCCGTCCACGATCCCGGCAGCCGCGTCGAAAAATCGCCGTCGCGCACGGTCTGCAGCGTGCTCAAAAGCAGTTTCAACTCGTCACCCGCAAGCTCGGGCGCCTGCCGCTGACCGTTCCTCTTCAAACCCAGCTTCAGCGACTCGGCTCCAGGATCGGGCCGCACTTCCTCAACTACCTTTTTCATTTGGCGCTCCAGGCCTCAAACTCACAGCACTCCCACAACGCACGCCCCATCGGCGCGCCCGAATCTTGCGCACCACCGTCCCATCTGATTGTCATTGCGATTGGCCGCTCTCGTTCCCGTTCGCGGCGACCGCCGGCAGTTCTTCTGAATTCCAACTGAAAGGTCGTCCCTGGCTCAGGTTGTCGATCGCGGTCAGCAGGCACCGCGCAACCTGCGATTTCGTCACGTATCCGCCCGCGCCCGCTTTCACCGCCGCCTCCAGCATGAACGTCGAATCGTGCTGGCTCAGAATCAGCACTTTGCTCCGCGGCGACTGACCGCGAATGATGCGCAACGCCTGCAGCCCATCGACGCGCGGCATGCTCACATCCATCACAATAATGTCCGGATCGAGCGCTTTCGTTTTCTCGATCGCATCCAGTCCATCCGTCGCTTCGCCGCAAATCGCGAAATCAGGACGCGTCTCGAGCACCGTGCGCAGCCCGCGCCGGAAAATTTCGTGGTCGTCGACAATCAATATGCGGAGGCGAGCTTCTTCCATGGCAGACAAACTCCCAAGCCGAGGTTATTTTCTGCACTTCCCATGCAGCCGACAGAACAAGCCGATTGCCCCATCGTGGGCCTTTCTATCTATATGGGGGATACAGGAAACACCTTAGATTCCCTGGTGCGTTTCAGTATTTCCAGAAGAGCAATCGGAAACGATTCAAACGGGACGACTGAGGGTCAAATCTTGAAGACCGGGGAGTAATTGGTGGACGTGAGGGGGATCGAACCCCTGACCTCGTCGTTGCGAACGACGCGCTCTCCCAGCTGAGCTACACGCCCACTGCGCTAACAATTCTAGCAAAGACTTCAGCACGCGCAAAACGTCTTCAGCGCATTGTTGTGCGCCCGCGAATGCCGGATGACGCGAATTTGGTGAGATTCGTTGCGACGGCCGCCGCAGGAAAGCCTAGATCGCCTTTTGCCACAGCCGCTTCGGCGGCGCGAATTTCTGCGGCTCCATCTGCGACCGCGCCTGCTTCACGAAAGTTACGAAGCGGTGCGCCAGCGTGAAGATTCGATCCGCCTGGCGCAGCCGGATCGCTTCCTTGGGGATCAAATCGCCGCCGATGCCGAGCGCCGCCGCGCCCGCAAGAATAAATTTCGACGCCGTCTGCTGGTTCACGCCGCCCGCCGCGATCAGCGGCAAGCTCGGAAACGGCCCCTTCAACGCGCGAATGTAACTCTCCCCACCAACCTGCGCGCACGGAAACACTTTCACAAAATCAGCGCCGGACTTCCACGCCGCGATCACCTCGGTCGGCGTCAGCGCGCCCGGCAGCATCACCAGATTCTCGCGCCCTGCGAATTCCACAATCTTCGGATCGAGCCCCGGACTCGTAAGAAAAACCGCCCCCGCATCGCGACACTCCCGCGCGATCTCCAAGTCAAACACGTCGCCCGCGCCCACGATCATCTGCGGCGCGTGCTTCACCAGCCGCGCGATCACTTCCGTCGCTCCCGGCACCGTCATCGTGATTTCCACGATCGGAATACCGCCGCGCGAAACCGCTTCCGACGCAAAAATCGCGTCCTCCGCCGACGAGACGCGCACGGCTGGAATGATTCCCACTTCCTCGAGGCGAGCTCGAACGGTTTCCTTGGTCACAGTCCCCTTCCACGAATCAGCGAGGCGCCCGGGCCGATTCTACGGGCGATTTTAGCGGAATCGTACATGAATGCACGGAGAAAAATGCTCCCAAAAACGCAGTAATAGTACGCATCCGCAACTCGCGAGCCTCGATCGCAACGCCGCCTCGCCACGAAATCCAAGCACCGCCCGCCCGCCGCCCCGTACGACGAGCATCGACCCAAAGTCGCCCGCCAACCGCGGGACAAGCGCTTCAGCGCGGTGTCAATCGTTGTGTCACGGGACGAGCGCTTCAGCGCAACGTCGATCTTTGCGGGTCACGGTTTCAGCCGTGACAAACAGAAACGACCGCCCCGAAGCGACGCACCGACACGCTGCGCGAGTTCTCTGCCCTTCAGAGGGCTCGCGCACCACCTCGATTCGCCACTCTCGATCGGCGATGCCCTACGATTCAAACGACCCCTCAAGATCCGGCAATTTGTCCCCGTCGCGCGCGACCCAGACATACATCGCCGGCAGCAAGAATATCCCCATGATCAACGCCGAAATCAGCCCGCCAACGATCACAATCGCAAACGGCCGCTGCGAGTCCGATCCAATCGCCCTCGACAGCGCCGCCGGCAACAAACCAAGAATCGCCACCAGCATCGTCATCATAATGGGCCGTAAACGCAGCACAGCGCCCTCAATCGCCGAATCCTCAATCGAGTGGCCGCGCACACGCAGCTGGTTGATGTATTCCAGCATGATCACGCCCGTCTCGACCGATACGCCAAACAGCGCCAAAAATCCAATCCCCGACGACACGCTCAAATGCGTACCAGTGATCAGCAGCGCCAAAAACCCACCAATCGGCGCGATCGCCACGTTCGCAAGAATCAGCCCCGCCCACTTCCCCGAGCCAAACATGGTGTAGAGAATGATGAAAATCACCAGCAGCGTGATCGGCACCACGATCATCAACCGCCGCTGCGAACGCTTCTGACTTTCGTACTCGCCCGCCCAATCGATATGGTAGCCGACCGGCAATTTCACCCGCTCCTTCACCAGCCGCATCGCTTCTTCCACCGTGCTTCCCAGGTCGCGTCCACGCACGCCGTACTTGATCGCCACGTAGCGCGAATTCTCTTCGCGGTAGATTTCCGAAGCGCCGTCCTTCTCGTCGATGTGTGCAAGTTGCGACAGCGACACGCGCTCGCCGGTTGGCGCAAGAAGCCGGATGTTTTCGATCGCGTCTTTCGTATCGCGGTACGACTGCTGATAGCGCACCACGGTGTCGTAGCGCTGTTCGCCCTGCAACACCTGGCTCACCGCCTTGCCGCCCACCGCCGTTTCCACCGCGTCCTGAATGTCCGTGACGTTCAGCCCATACCGCGCCGCCACCGGGCGATCGATCGTGATGTTCAAGTTCGGCTGACCAAGCACGCGGAAAAGTCCCAGGTCCTCAACGCCGCGGACGCCACGCATCACGTTCACAATCTCGTCGCCTTTTTCTTCAAGAACTTGCAGATCGTCGCCGTATAGCTTGATCGCCAGCTCACCCTTCACGCCACTCACGGCTTCTTCCATGTTGTCCGCGATCGGCTGCGAGAAATTCCACAGGATGCCGGGCATCTTGCTCAACTCGAAGTCCATCGCCTGAATTAGGGCGTCTTTGTCCTGATGAAATACCGGCCGCCATTCCTTTTTCGGCTTCAGGTCGACGAAATATTCCGTGTTGAAAAAACCGGTCGTGTCGGTGCCGTCGTCGGGCCGCCCCACCTGGCTCGTCACAACGGTCACTTCCGGAAACGACGCCAGCGTCACGCGCGCCTGGTTCGCCACACGAACTCCTTCGGAGGGCCCCGTACTCGGCGCCAGCGTGCCACGCACCCAGATTGCGCCTTCATCCAGATGCGGCAGAAATTCCGAACCAATCACACCGCTCACCATGAAGAAGACGGCGAGCGCAAACGCCGCCGCTCCGGAAAGCAACGTCACGTTCCGATGCTCGATCGCCCATCGGACCGCAATGCGGTATCTCGTGTTCAGAAATGCCATCACCGGGTTGTGCCACTCATTCACGCCACGCCTGAAAACAATCAGCGCCAGCACCGGCGCGATCACCACCGCGAATATCAGCGCGCCGAGCAGCGCAAACGACACCGTCCATGCCATCGGCTTGAACAGTCGGCCTTCGACGCTCTCCAGCGTGAAAATCGGCAAGTACGCCGCAATGATGATCGCGCGCGCGTAGAACACGGGCCGGATCACTTCCATCACAGCATCGCGAATACGCTCGAGCGGCGTCTTCTGCGCGTTCGACGGCAAACTAAAATGCCGCACGATGTTTTCGATAATCACCACCGTGCCGTCGACCACCATCCCGAAATCGAGCGCCCCGAGCGACAGCAGGTTCGCAGGAATTTTGTTCAGGTCCAGACAGATCGACGCGAAAAGCAGTGAGAACGGAATCGTCAGCGCCACGATCAACGCGCCGCGCGTATTGCCCAGGAAGAAGAACAAAATCACGGAGACCAGGAGAACGCCCTTCACCAAATTCTCCATCACCGTTCCCGTCGTCACGTGCAGCAAGTTGCTGCGGTCCAGAAACGGAACAATCTTCACGCCCGGCGGCAGAATGTGGTCGTTTAACTCGTTCACCTTCGCGTGAATCGCCGCCAGCGTCTCGTCCGCGTTCGCGCCCTTGCGCAACAGCACGATTCCTTCCACCACGTCGGCGTCGTCGACGATCTTTCCGTCGTTGTGGCGAACCGCCTTTCCAATCTGTCCGAGCCGGATGCGCGGTCCCTGCGTCACCGTCGCGATGTCTTTCACGCGCAACACCGCTCCGTTCTTCACTGACACCGGCGTCTGCTCGATGTCGTCGATGCTCGTGAAGAGCCCCACCACGCGCACATTGATCTGCTGCAATCCAGCTTCGACGAAACTTCCGCCCGCATTCGCGTTGTTCGCGGCGAGTTGCTGCTCCACCTGCGCCAGGCTCAGCCCGTGCGCCACCAGCGCCTCGGGATTCAGCCGCACTTGGTACTCGCGCGTGATCCCGCCAAAACTCGAAACGTCCACCACATTCGGGACGGACTTGAACTGCTTCTCCAGCGTCCAATCCTCGAGCGACTTCAAATCCATCAAGTCGTATTTCGGATTCGCGCTGGTCAGCGTGTACCAGTAAATCTGTCCAACGGGACTCCAGTCCGTCCCCATCTGCGGCTGCAAATTGTTCGGTAGCGTCACCTGTGAAAGCCGCTCGAGCACCTTCACGCGGTTCCAGTCGTTGTCCGAACTGTCGTCGAAAATCAGCATCACGCTCGAAAGTCCGAAAAGCGAATCCGAGCGTAGATGCGCCAGATGCGGCAGCCCGTTCATCTGAATTTCGATCGGAATCGTGACCTGCTGCTCCACCTCCTCGGCGGCGCGTCCGGGCCACTGCGTGATCACTTGAACGTAGTTGTTTGCGACGTCGGGGTAGGCTTCAACCGGCAGGTTGTGGAACGAAATCGCGCCCCAGATCAGTAGGAGCAACGCCAGCGCGATCACCATGAAGCGGTTATTCAGCGCAAAATCAATGAGCCTCTGCATGATCGACGGGAACGTGTCTCGTTCGAGCTTGAACTATTGTTCTACAGTGTTCTGCAGAACCAGTGCGTTCGTCACCACTTGGTCGCCGGCTTTCACTCCCGAAATAATCTCCTGCATATTGCCCGGGAGAGCGCGGCCGGACGTCACCGCCACTCGCTTGAATTTCTTGTCGCCGTCCGGCATGTACACCCAGTCGCGGTCGTGCAGGTGCAAAATCGCCGTCGCCGGAATCTCGGCATGCGTTTCATTTTTCTGGCCCGCGAACGTGGCCGTCACGAACATCCCCACCTTCAGGAATCCGGGATTCTGCACCTCGACGCGGACCTTCGCCGACCGCAAATTCGGATCGAGCACCGCGCCGATGTTGCTGACGCGTCCCTTCAGCACCTGGTTCGGATAGCCATTCACGCGAATGTCGGCGGTATCCCCGACTTTTATCTCCGGCAGATCGTTCTCATACACGTCGCACACGATCCACACGTCGGAGAGATCCGAAATCGTGAACGGGTTCACCGAACCCAGCCCCGCCACGCCCGCCGCGTTCGTCACCTGCTGATCGGTAATCACGCCGCTGATTGGCGCCACAATATTTACCACCGCCGACGGGCTGTTCGGGTCCGCGCCGAGCACGCGCAAATGATCCGTCGCGGTCTCCACATCCACCTGCGCCTTCGCTTGCGTATCCTGCGCGACTTGCAAATCGTTCAACGCAATCGCGCCGTGGTCATAAAGCCCCTTCGCGCGATCCAGCTGCTTTGACGCGAGCGCCTCGTCCGCAACCGCCTTCTTGTAATCCGAAAACGCCGACGCGATATCCGCGCTCTGCACGCGCAGCAACACTTGCCCCTTCTTCACCGTGTCGCCCAGCCGCGCTTTAATCTCCACCACGCGCCCCGTCGCAATCGAAATCACAGGAACCGTCCGCGCCACGTCGGGGCTCACCACACCATTCGCCACAAGTTGCGACGGCGCCAGATACGCCGTAGCCGTCGCCAGCGGAAATTGCGACGGATCGTCCACCTGCACCTGGCTCGCATTGGAAACGTTCTCGACTTGCGCCGGTGGTGGCGCGCCCGCCGACGCGTCATTCACCGCCTTCTGGCCGCACCCGGAAGCGCACACGCCCGCGCACAAAGCCAGCACCACGGCCAAGCGCTCCGTCCCCAGAAATTTCATGGAACTCCTCATCTTGCCGGAAGATGCCGCGCGGAGCAGTTTCGAGGAGCGCGCATCCGAATGGGAGATTATAAACGAACCCGCCTCAAATCATGGAGAACACACTGTGAACGTGTAGGGATGGGCCACCCGCCGCACTCGCGCGACCTCGCGGCGCCCGCTAATGCGACTCGAAGATCGCCCGCGTCGCCTCTGCTAAAAATCCGTTCAAAAAGTCCGCCGCAGGCGCCGCGTTCGTCAGCGTCGCCTGCGCAAAATCCTTTGCTCCGCCGCCTTTCCCCGGATACGTCTCCAGCACCTTACGCAGCGCCACCGCCATATGATGCGGTCCGCCCTTCGTCTGTGCCAACGTCACGTGCCCGCCCGGGCCCGTCAGCACCACAATCACCGGCGAAATCGTCGACCCGCGCGCCACAGTCTTGCTCGCCAGCAGCGCCAGATACGACGCCGCCCCATCCTCAACGCTGCTCGTCACGATCCGCGCCCCGCCCGCTCCCGCCATGCTACCGCCCGGCAAGGGCGACCCACTTACAAAGTTCGGCGAGGGCGGTCCAGACAAAAGTTTGGCCGCCTCGAAATCCGCCAGCCGGTCCTCCATCTTCTTCAACGCCGACTGCCGCTCCCGCCTCTCCTCCGCCAGCTTCGACACGACGGCCGGCACCTCCGGCAGCCCACACGTAAGAATCGTCGCCGCCTCCGTCAACCTCCCAAAATCCCGCCGCGCCGCCGCCAGCGCGCGCCCTCCCGCCACAAACTCCACCCGCACCGCATCGCGCCGCCGCTCCATTCCGCGAATCAACACCAGCCCCGCCTGCCCCGTACGTGCCAGGTGCGTCCCGCCGCACGGTTGAAAGTCGAAGCCCTCCACGCGAATCGCCCGCAGCACGCCCTCGCGCTCCACTTGTTTCCTTACGCCCTCGGCCGCGAGCTCCTCCGCCGTCCCAAACCGAATTTCCACCACGCGATCCTCAAAGATAATCGCGTTCGTGCGGCGCTCCGCCTCGTCCAGTTGCGCCTGCGTCACATTTTGAGTTTTTAAGTCAATCGTGCAGATTTCTTCGCCGAGGTGGAAGGAAACGGTTTGCAGTTTGAAGAGTTCGATGAACGCGGCCGACAGCAGGTGCTGCGCCGTGTGTTGCTGCATGTGATCGAATCGTCGCGCCCAATCGACGCGCCCGCGTACTGGCCCCGCCGGCAGCTCCGCAGAAGTGTAGTGAACGACGTGCGGCTCGGTGACATTGGGGCCATCGAGCGCCTCCGCCTCGACCACTTCCACGACGCGCGCGCCGCCCAGCGTCCCCAGATCGTGCGGCTGCCCTCCCGACGTCGGATAGAACGCCGTCCGGTCCAGCACCACGCGCCAGCGCTCGCCGTCCATATCGCTTACGCGCTCGCTGCTCACTACAGTCGCGTCAAATTCCTTCAAGTACGAATCGTGGTAGTACAGCCGCTCGGTCATCTCAGCGC